>JAFTOB010000081.1 GCA_017451545.1 Clostridia bacterium
AAGAGCGGTTTTTCGGTAGAAATCCTTACGGATTTCAATTTTTATGTGCGTTTTTTAGACGCGCTCGGGCTCTCTGGCGTACGCCTGTACGCCGACGAGAACCCGATCACGCCTTCTGCATCTAAATGAGACAGCCCCTTTTTTCGGTCAACCCTCGTAGTTGTAACCGAGCATTATTGCTTTTTTGTTGTTTTCGATGAGCTTTGCCTTGGTGGCGGGGATGCCCGCGACCATCAGATCGACGAACTCGTCGAGCTCAAAGATTCCCGTGAGCTTGAGCAGATAGCCGAGGATGATCACGTTTGCGCCGCCCTCAAGTCCGTTGTCGGAGGCCAGCTGGGTGGCGGGGATGTAGTAGGCCTTGATGTCATCGCGTGCGCTAGTCTCGTTGATCAGCGAGCTGTTGGCGATGAGAATGCCGCCCTCCTTGATCTTGGGCTCGAACTTGTAGAACGAGGGAAGATTGAAGGCAATGAGGATATCGGGGCGGTCGATGATGGGCGAGCCGATCTCGCGGTCGGAGATTATGACCGAGCAGTTGGCCGAGCCGCCGCGCATCTCGGGGCCGTAGGACGGGAGCCAGGAGACGTTTTTGTCATTGTGCATTGCGGTCTTTGCAAGCTGTTTGCCTGCGAAAAGGATTCCCTGACCGCCAAAGCCTGCAAGCAGTATTTCGGTTGTCATTATTTGTTCTCCTCCTTCGCGTCAATATCCTTGTATACGCCCAGCGGGTAGTAGGGCATCATATTCTCACGGAGCCACTTGAGTGCCTCGGTGGGAGACATACCCCAGTTGGTGGGGCAGGTGGAGAGCACCTCGACGATGGAGAGGCCCTTCTTGTCGATCTGATTCTGGAAGGCCTTCTGGATGGCCTTCTTTGCCTGATTGACGTGTGCGGGGGTGTCCACGGCCACGCGCTGTGCGAAGGCCAGACCGTCAAGGGTGGAGAGCATCTCGCAAACGCGGATGGGATTACCCTGGATCATAGGGTTTCTGCCGTAGGGCGAGGTGGTGGTCACCTGACCGGGCAGGGTGGTGGGGGCCATCTGACCGCCCGTCATACCGTAGATCGCGTTGTTGATAAAGATGATGGTGATATTCTCGCCGCGGGTGGTGGCGTGAACCGTCTCGGCGGTGCCGATAGCGGCAAGGTCGCCGTCGCCCTGATACGTAAAGACGATCTTATCGGGATTGGTGCGCTTAACGCCGGTGGCAACGGCCGGTGCGCGGCCGTGTGCGGCCTGGATCATATCGCACTCAAAATAGTTGTAAGCAAAGACCGAGCAGCCGACGGGGGCAACTCCGATGGTCTGACCCTCGATACCGAGGGCGTCGATAGCCTCGGCAACCAAGCGGTGAACGATACCGTGGGTGCAGCCGGGGCAGTAGTGAGTGGGAACGGGAGAAAGCGACTGAGGCTTTTTGAAAACTACCATTATTAAAGACCTCCGTTAAGTTTCTTGATTTCTGCCAGAATGTCGTCGGCAGTGGGGAGAACTCCTCCGGTGCGACCGAAGAAGGATACGGGACGGCGGCACTCGCAGGCCACCTTGACGTCGTCGACCATCTGACCCATATTCAGCTCCACAACGAGGAACTGCTTTGCGGTCTCGGCGGCCTTTGCAATGGCTGCCTTGGGGTAGGGCCATACGGTGATGGGACGGATAAGACCGACCTTGATGCCCTCGGCTCTCGCCATTTCGATAGCCGACTTGCAGATTCTGGAGGTGATACCGTAGGAAACGATGACGATATCGGCATCCTCGGTGTAAAGCTCCTCCCAAAGGGTCTCGTTTTCCTCGATCTTCTTGTATCTCTCGAAGCGGTCGATGATGGACTGCTCAAGATCGTCGGGATTCATATAAAGAGAGTTGATGACGTTTCTCTTTCTCTTCATGCCCGTGCCGTTGGTGGCCCAGGTCTTTTCTGGGATCTCGCGCTTCTCGGAGAGGGCGGCGTCGAAATCAACGGGCTCCATCATCTGACCCAGCGCGCCGTCGGCGAGGATCATTGCGGGAGTGCGGTAGGTGTCGGCAACGTCGAAGGCGCGGCCGACGAGATTGACCATCTCCTGAACCGAGGCGGGGGCAAGGACGTAAAGGTGAAGGTCACCGTGTCCGTTTGCCTTGGTTGCCTGATAATAGTCCTGCTGGGAGGGCTGAATACCGCCGAGGCCGGGGCCTCCGCGCTGAACGTTGCAGATAAGGCAGGGCAGGTCACAGCCGACCATATAGCTGATGCCCTCGCTCTTCAGCGAAACTCCGGGGGAGGAGGAGGAGGTCATGGCGCGGGTGCCTGTTGCGGCGGCGCCGAGGACCATATTGATAGCGGCGACCTCGCTCTCTGCCTGAAGGCAAAGACCGCCCACCTTGGGCATACGCTTGGCCATATATTCGGCAAGCTCGGTCTGGGGTGTTATGGGGTAACCGAAGAAGTGCAGGCAGCCGTTTCTGATAGCGGCCTCGGCCAGCGCCTCGTTACCCTTCATCAAAACTTTGTTAGACATTATGTTTCCTCCGTTTATATCAGACGTTTTTTTCGACGGTTATGACCACGTCGGGGCACATTGTGGCGCACATAGCGCAGGCGATGCACTTCTCGGCATCGGTAATGCAGGCCGGGTGATAGCCCTTTTTGTTCAGGACGTCGGCGGCCAGAGTGATGATCTTCTTGGGGCAAGCCTCAACGCAAAGGCCGCAGCCCTTGCAAAGATCGGTGTTGAACGTAACCTTGTTCATCTTGATTCCTCCTATTATGTTCAAAATAGTTTTCTCGTTGTGTTGTCGATAAAAAAGAAGCTTTTATCGGGATATTTCTCGGCAAGGGCAGGGCAGAAATCAGCCTTGACCACCGAGGTAAAGGCCTCGGGCAGACCCGAAAGCTCAGAGAGCTCACGGCCGAAATCCAAGGCGTTTTCGACATACGTCTGCGTGGTTTCGTCCCCGATGTTGCTGTTGTTGACCACGTGCGTACAGCGCAGGCGGCTGTAATATTCGATCTCCCGCAGGTTCTCAAGTGCCGCAGACGCGGTGTCGGTCAGGGGGCGGTATTTGCTGGCCACAAAGAGCATATTGTAGCCCGCGCGCTCGATCATCTGACGGTAGCGACCGAGAGCGGCGGCTCCGCTGTCGCCTCCCACGTCGAGGATCGTGACCGAATCGGGGTCGCGCTCGGCGTTCACGAATACCGAGTGGATCTCGGCTCCGAGGGAGGGAATATCCACGTTGGTGTTGGCAAATTCGGGATTGATGCAGTTGATGCCGTTCGCCTTCATAAGCTCGGCGGCATCGGCGGCGCGGAAGTAGGGATTGACTATATCAAGATCCACGAGAGTGACGTTTTTGCCGCTCTTTTTGAGAGCGAGAGCCAGCGCCACCGACACGCAGGTCTTGCCCGAGCCGAAGTGACCGCAGACGATCAGTATGGGCTTGTCGGGAATAAAGGGTGTTTTTGCAAGCATAATTAATTCCTTTTGCAATTTATTCTCCTATTATAGCATAAAAAACCGAAAAAATAAAGGGCTTTTTGAAACTTTCTCAAGTTTTTTTGCAGGATTTTTGCGGAAAAATGCCAAAAAGGGGCGTGACAGGGCGATTTTTCCGCTTTTCCAAAAAAATATGCAAAAATATATAAAAAATATTAAAATAGTATTTGAATTTTCGATAAAAGTATGATATAATAAGATATAATACCCATATCGTACCCATATAGCGGGTCGAGAGAGGGACTGAGGCTTCATTTGGGGGTGATCGCCATAGGCACTATTATTCAGAATGCAGTAAGCTTTTTCAAGGAAAATATCCTTGACACCTTGGCTCAGATCGGTATCATCGACATTATCGATATCCTTGCGCTGACGGTGCTCCTTTTCTGCGCTTACCGTTTCATCAAGAACCGACGCGCCAGCAAGCTGGCACTCGGAATGCTGCTCATAATCGTGATATTGCTCATCAGCAGTACCGTCAATATGCGCGCAATCAATTTCATCCTGCAGAACTTCTATCAGGTCGGTATTATCGCCATCATCATCGTCTTCCAGCCCGAGCTTCGCGCCGCCCTTGAGAAGGTAGGTAACACCTCCATCATCACGGGCATCAAGAACATCACCTCGGGTGAGCAGAAGCAGTATATGGCCATGCTCGGCGGTGCGGTGGACGATATTTGCTCGGCTGTTTTCAGTATGTCCAAGACCAAAACGGGTGCGCTGATCGTCATCGAGCGCGCCACAAAGCTTGGCGAGTACATCGACACGGGCATAGTTGTCAACGCACAGATGTCCGACGATATCATCGAAAATATTTTCTTCAAGAACGCGCCGCTTCACGACGGTGCTCTCGTGGTGCGCGATCTGCGCGTTTACGCCGCGGGATGCTTCCTGCGTATCACCGAGCGCGACGATATTGACAGCAGCCTCGGAACCCGCCACCGCGCGGCCATCGGAATCAGCGAGGTCAGCGACGCGCTGGCTATCGTGGTCTCGGAGGAGACGGGAAAGGTCTCCATGGCTCACGACGGCAACCTGACCCGCGGCTACAATCCCCAATCGCTGAAGAACGAGCTGACGAAGCTGCTGGCTCCGACGGTGTCGCTTCACAAATCCAAGAACTCGAAGGAGGACAAGAAGAATGAACGATAATAAAAATTCTTTTGACGTTGAGCTTTCCTCCGGTGAGAACATTTCCGAGAAGAAGTACAAGAAGATCGACCTCGTGGCGCTGATCCTCTGCCTTATCGTGGCCATCGCCATCTGGGTCTACGTTATGAATCTCAACCGCTCGGTTGCAGAGAAGACCATCACTCTGACGGTGGACGTCAGCGGTCAGATCGAGGCCGCCACCGACGGTATGACCATTCTTTCGGACAGCAACACCATCGACGGCGTGTCCATCGACTACTCGCAGATGACGGTCAAGGTCACGGTGTCGGGTATGCAGTCGGTGCTTGACAAGTACAAGGACAGCGACTATTCGGTGAAGGTCGACGTGTCGGATATCGGCGGCGCGGGAGTTTACTCTCTGTCGCTGAGCTGCGTGACCCCCTCGGATGAGATCGGGATCAAGTCCATCACCCCGTCGCTTACGGGCTACGTGCTGATAGATAAGCCCGCCACCAGAACTCTTACGAAAATAACCGCCGCCTACGAGGGCAGCTTCTCGACCGAGGACGTTATAAATATCATCCCCGAGCTGAAGTCATTGGTCATCTCGGGACCCGAGTCGAGGATCGAGGCCATCGATCGCGCGGAGGTGGTGGTCCTTCTTGCGGGCGAGAACAAGAGCGCCAACAAGACCACCAGCACCATCAGATTTTACGATATCAACGGTATGGAGATCAAGAGCCTCGGTTACATAAATATTGACCCCACGGTGGTCAACGTTTACGTTCAGATCGAGACCGTCAGAAGCTTTCCTGTCGTGTTCAGAAACAACGTGGTGGAGAAGGACGGATACAGATATACCGCAAATATTTCGGGGGACCTGACCTCCGTCGCACTCTACGGTGACACCGTGAATATGGATTCCGTGGAGATCGCCGTGGATTTTGCCGAGATCGATATAACGGCAGGTGAAAGCGGCGTGCTTTCTGCCTCTATGATCAAGCTCCCCGAGGGCTTTGAGCTTCGCACCGAGCTTGAGGGCAAGACCGTGTCTTATACCGTGACAAAGGAGCTCATAGCTGCGACAAATCCGGAGGACAGCGGTATCACCTCGGATACCGAGCCCGGTGAAACCACCGAGATTCCGGGCACCACGGACGGCAGCACTGCCGATACCACGGTTCCCGATACCTCCGAGATCCCAAGCACCTCGACCCCCGAGAGCACGGCTCCGAGTGACAATGACAGCCTGCCCGAGGACGGTGGCGTGGCGTGAAATATGTCATAAACGGCATCTCCTTGCCTTATACGGCGGAGGAGGCCGAGTATATTGCTGAGGCTAAAAAACAAATGAAACGTGCGGCACCGACCGCACTGTTTCATTTCCATATCTACAAGCGTTCGGTAGACGCGCGCAAAAAGGATGATATCCGTGCCGTCTGCTCGGTCATGGCCGTGACCGAGGAGAGGCTTGAGGCGCGAACCGAGGCGGCACTTTTGCGGTGCGGTTTCCATCCGTCCCCCGAGCCCGAGGCTATACAGGGGCAGGGCGACGAAGCCCTTGGCGCGCCGCCCCTTATCGTGGGCTGTGGGCCTGCGGGAATGTTCTGCGCGCTGATCCTTGCAGAGCAGGGCTACGCTCCCGTGGTCATTGACCGCGGCGGCGACGTTGAAGCCCGAGTTTCGAGTGTTGAGAGATTGCGCGAAAAGGGCGAGCTTGACACCGAGACCAACATTCAGTTCGGCGCAGGCGGTGCGGGAACCTTTTCTGACGGCAAGCTGACCACAAGAATAAACAATCCCATGTGCGCCACCGTGATCGGGAAGATGATCGAGTGCGGCGCACCCGAGGATATAGCGATCAAGGCCAAGCCCCACATAGGCACCGATATTCTGCGGACGGTGGTCAAAAACACCGTGGCGAGGATCGAGGCACTGGGCGGTCGGGTCATCTTTAACTGCCGACTTGACGGCATCAAAGAAAACGCGGATAAGACCCTGACGGCCAAGACCTCTCGGGGCGATATCCTTTGCGGCTGTGCGGTAATGGCCATCGGTCACAGCGCGAGGGACACGTACGGAGCTCTCCGCGAGAGCGGCTTCGAGCTTTTACCCAAGCCCTTTTCGGTGGGCGTTCGCATCGAGCACCTGCGCGAGGACGTGGATCTTGCACTTTACGGCAGGGCGGCCGGCGACATAAGGCTGGGCGCGGCCGAATATAATTTTTCCGATACCCGCGGTGACCGCGGTGTCTACACCTTCTGTATGTGCCCGGGCGGCGAGGTGGTCTGCGGATCTACCGAGCAGGGCGGCCTTGTGGTCAACGGAATGAGCTGTCGGGCTCGGGACGGGGTCAACTCCAACTCGGCCATAGCCGTTTCGGTGCGCTGTGAGGATTACGGAAACACGGTGGACGGTGCCATCGGCTACCAGCGGATGATCGAGCGCGCCGCTTTTGCGGCGGGCGGCGGAAAATTCTTCGCCCCGGTGCAAACGGTGGGCGATTTTCTGACGGGAAAGCAGGGAACCGAGCCGACATACGTTCAGCCCTCGTATCTTGGAGGAGGACGTTACACGGTGGCCGATCTGTCTGCGGTTTTTCCCGAATATATTACCGAATCCCTCCGTCGGGGTATCACCTCCTTCGGACGGAAAATGCGTGGCTTTGATTCCCCCAACGCGATTCTGACGGGCGCCGAGACCAGAACCTCGTCCCCCGTAAGAATTACGAGAAACGGGCAGGGCGTGTCCGACATATGCGACCGTGTCTATCCCTGCGGCGAGGGCGCGGGCTACGCCGGCGGCATTATGAGCGCGGCGGTGGACGGTGTGTCTGTAGCTTACCGCATTATCGGTCGCTTTCGCACAAAATAAGTTTATAATAGGAGAATTTTGATGAATACCGTCGGTGTAGTCGTTGAAATAAAAGGAAAATACGCCGTGGTTGAGACCGAGCGAAAATCGGCTTGCGACGGTTGTCATAAAAACGCGGACGGGCAGGGCTGTGCCATGTGTCATATTTTCGGCGGCAACACCCGTGTCCGTACCGATGCAAAAAATACGGCGGGGGCCGGTGTCGGCGACCGAGTGGAGCTTGAATCCTCCTCGGGACGTATGCTGGGCTACGCGCTTTTGGTGTTTATTCTGCCCCTTGTGGCCTGCCTTGCGGCTTACTTTATAACCGCCGCCCGCGTGGACGGCGAGGCCATTCCCGGCGCGGTGGCACTTGCGGTCTTTGTTATCTGCTTTGGGGCTGTCGCCGTGATCTCGCGCACCGTCATTTCAAAACGGTGTGACGTGGAGATCGTAAAAATTGTTGATAAAAGCTTTTGATATTTCATATTGAAGGTGTTATATAGGTAATCAGAGAGGAAACATTAATTTATAATGAAGAAGATCAAGAAGAGAGACAAGATATGGAATATCAGATATAACGTCGGAGACGCGCAGAATGATGCTCATACTGCGGCTCTGGCGAAGGAGCTGGGACTTTCGGAGATCTGCACGCGACTTCTGAAAAATCGCGGCTACGATACCGCCGAGGGCGCACGTGGCTTCCTTCGCAACGAGGACGCCGTGCTTCATTCGCCCTTTTTGCTCAAGGATCTTGACCGTGCCGTGGCGCGAATCAAGCTGGCGCTGGAGCGCGGTGAGAAGATCTGCATTTACGGAGACTATGACGTGGACGGTGTTACAGCCGTAAGCACTATGTACCTTTATTTGTCCTCCCTCGGAGCCGACGTGGGCTATTACATTCCCAGCCGCGCGGGTGAGGGCTACGGACTTTCCTGTGCCGCCATCGATCGCTTGGCAGAGCAGGGCGTTAATCTGATAGTTACGGTAGATACGGGCATCACCGCCAAGGACGAGACCGAGCACGCAAAGAAATACGGCATAGATATGGTCATTACCGACCACCACGAGTGCCGTCCCGACCTTCCCGATGCCTGCGCTGTGGTCAATCCCCACAGACTTGACTGCGAGTATCCTTTCCCCGAGCTTGCGGGTGTGGGAGTGGTCTTTAAGCTGATCTGCGGCTTTGAGATGACCCTCTGCCGCGAGAGGGGCGAGCCCGAGATCGACGGCGTGCGCCGCATCTGCCGCGAATACGCAGATCTGACTGCCATCGGAACCATTGCCGACGTTATGCCCATCGTGGACGAGAACCGCCTGATAGTGGCTATGGGCCTCAAAATGATCGCCGATACCAAGAGGCTCGGTCTGGCCGCGCTGATCGACGCGTCCTCCTCAACCTCGGGCGGCGACACCAAGAAAACGAGAAAAATCACGTCGGGCTTTATCGGATACGGTATCGCCCCCAAGATAAACGCCGCAGGTCGCATCAGCAGTGCCTCAAAGGCCGTCGAGCTTTTGCTGGCAGAGGATGAGCTCAGCGCGCGCCGCTATGCCGAGGAGCTTTGCTCCATCAACCGTCAGCGGCAGATAGACGAAAACCGCATTGCCGAGGAGGCAATGAAGAAGATCGAGCAGAGCTTCGATCCCGAAAACGACCGCGTCATCGTCATTGAGGACGATAAATGGCAGCAGGGAATCATCGGAATCGTGGCCTCGCGCATTACCGAGAAATACGGTCTGCCCTCCATCCTCATTTCCTTTGACGGCGCCACCGGTGAAGCCCCCGATCCCGACGATACGGGCAAGGGCTCGGGACGAAGCGTTAAGGGCATGAACCTTGTTGAGGCAATGAACGCCTGCGCCGACCTTCTCACCAAGTACGGCGGACACGAGCTTGCCGCAGGCCTTACCGTCAAGCGCGGCAAGATCGAGCAGTTCAAGCAAAAGCTCAACGAGTACGCAAAGAGCTGCCTGACCGAGGAGAATCTGCGCGTCAGCTACGAGGCCGACTGCGAGATCGACCTTGAGGAGGTCACCATCCCGTTGGTCAATGAGCTTCAGATCCTCGAGCCCTTCGGCGTTTCCAACCCCGCGCCGCTGTTCGTCCTGCGCGACCTAAACGTGGAGCGCGTTATGCAGATAAGCTCGGGCAAGCATACGAAGCTGCTTGTCAGCCGCGGAAACACCAGAATGTACGCAATGTATTTCGGTATGACCGAATTTGCGCTTGGCGTGCGCGAGGGCGATCGGATAGACCTGCTGGCGAGCCTTGATATCAACGTTTACCGCAACGAAAAGAGCGTTCAGCTCATAGTTCAGGATCATAAGCACTCGGCAAGCTTCATTGAGGGCAAGGAGCAGGAAAAGCAGAGATACGCCGAGATCAAATCGGGCGCAAGCTTCCGCCCCGAGGAGTGCGTTCTGCCCGACCGCAACGATTTCGCCAAGGTCTATACCCTCCTTCGCAAGCAGACGAGAGCGGGAAATGACACTATAACCGTTCAGAATCTTCTCCATATGCTCACCCGCGAGCCGGGCGCGCCCATAAATTACATCAAGCTGAAATTCATCATCCGCATAATGCACGAGCTGACAATTTGCGGAGTTGAGGAGCTCGGCGACGATATGTACAGATTCACCGTGGAATTCACGGGAACGAAAACCAGCATTGATAAATCCCACATACTTAAAAAGCTGAGAACTCAGTGCGTAAGAATATAACAGAGGTACCCTATGAACGACAAATCCTGCGTGGATGTTAACAGACTTTTGAATATGCTGAAGGTAACGGGCAAGCGCTATGACCTTGAAAAGATCGAGCGCGCCTATGACTATGCCGCCGCCCTGCACGAGGGACAGTTCCGCCAGAGCGGAGAGCCCTATATCTCCCACCCCTTGACGGTGGCCGAGATCGTGGCCGGGCTTGAGCTTGACACCGACTCTATCTGCGCCGCTCTGCTTCACGATACGGTGGAGGATTGCGCCGACAAGACCGACCTTAAGGAGATCGAAAAGCTCTTCGGTAAGGACGTCTGCACTCTGGTGGACGGGCTGACCAAGATCGTCACCCTCACCGTTGAGGACAAAGAGGATCAGCATATCGAAAATCTGCGCAAGATGCTGCTGGCTATGTCGAAGGACGTGCGAGTCATCTTCATCAAGCTCTGCGACCGACTGCACAATATGCGCACGCTGTCGGCAAAATCCGAGAAAAAGCAACGCCTCGTCGCCCTTGAGACCATGCAGGTCTACGCTCCGCTGGCTCACCGCCTCGGTATGCAGAGGGTCAAGCTGGAGCTTGAAAATCTCGGCCTGCGCTATCTCGACCCCATCGGATACGAGGAGGTCAGCAACGATATCGAGAAAAAGTACGGTATGAACCGCAACTTCATCGAGCACATCCGTGAGCTCGTTGAGGATAAAATGACCGAAAACAACATACACTTCACCCTTGAAGGGCGCATAAAGTCGGTTTACAGCATCTACAAAAAGATGTATAACCAGAATAAGAGCTTCGACGAGATCTATGACTTTTATGCTCTGCGCATCATAGTGGAGACCGAGCTCGAGTGCTATACCGCCCTCGGATTGGTCCACGAAATGTTCAAGTCCATCCCCGGCCGCTTCAAGGACTATATCTCAACCCCGAAGCCCAACCTTTATCGCTCGCTCCACACCACGGTCATAGGGCGCGACGGCGTACCCTTCGAGGTGCAGATCCGTACACGGGAGATGCATGAGATCGCCGAGTACGGTGTGGCCGCTCACTGGAAATATAAATCGGGCGAGCGCTCAAAGGAGAGCATCGACAAGAAGCTCGAGTGGATCGCGCGCCTTATTGAGACCGAGGACGGTACCCGCGATCCCGAGGAATTTATGAACGCCATAAAGACCGACATCTTCCACGACGAGACCTTCGTGTTCACGCCCAAGGGAGACGTTATCGCTCTGCCCCAGGGCGCGACGGTCATAGACTTCGCTTATGCCATCCACTCGGCTGTCGGAAACAAGATGACGGGAGCCAAGATCAACGGAATGATCGTTCCCATCGACCGCGTGCCGCAAAACGGCGAGATCGTCGAGATCCTGACCTCGTCGAGCACCAAGGGCCCCTCCCGAGATTGGCTGAAGATCGTCAAGACCAGCGAGGCGCGAAATAAGATCCGCCAATGGTTCAAAAAGGAAAAGAGAGCCGACAATATCGTTCTCGGCCGACAGCTCGTTGAGCTTGAATTCAAGAAATTTTCCACACCCTATACAGAACAGCAAAGAACCGAGATCGTCACAAACGTTGGCGCCCGAATCGGCTTCAATTCGGCAGATGACCTCTATAACACCGTGGGCTACGGCGGTCTGCCCATCTCGAAGATCGCGCAGAAGCTGCACGACGAGTTTGAGCGCGTCGTAAAGCCTGAGCCTGCCGCACCCGTTATCACAAGTGCCGAGCAGGTCAAGACCGCGTCGCCCGCAAAGTCGACCTCCAAGGGAGGCGTTGTGGTGGACGGTGCCTCGGGCTGTCAGGTCAAGTTTGCCAAGTGCTGTAACCCCCTGCCCGGAGACCGCATCATCGGCTTCGTCACCAAGGGCTACGGTATTTCTGTGCATAAGTGCGATTGCCCCAACGTGGTCGCGGGACTCAAAAACGAGGAGCACGCCGACCGTTGGCTGGAGGCACACTGGGAGAGCCGCGCCCACGAAAACGTGGCAAACGTATACGAGGCTATGATCCAGGTCTACGCCTATGACCGCATCTCCATGATCGCGGATATCACCACCGCTCTTGCCGAAATGAAGGTCTCCATCCTTCAGATCAGCTCCCAGATGAGGGGAGAGGGCAGGGCAGTTATCAATATCACGGTAAGCTGTAAGAACATCGAGCATCTGAAATCCATCGTTTCGAGGCTCAAGCAGCTCCGAGACGTTGAGGACGTAACACGCGGATTTTCGTAATTTTGAAAAATTGAGGACGTTATGAAGGCTGTATTACAAAGAGTCAGCGCCGCCTCGGTGGCGGTGGACGGCAAGATAGTCGGCGAATGTAAAGCGGGACTTATGATCCTTTTGGGCGTAGCCGAGGGCGATACCGAGCGCGATGCCGAGCTTTTGGCGGCAAAAATACTCAAGCTGCGTATTTTTAACGACGAAAACGGCAAAATGAACCTGTCGGTGCAGGATATAGACGGCGAGCTGCTTGTCATCTCACAGTTCACCCTCCTTGCCGACTATTCTCACGGCAACCGCCCGAGCTATACCGATTCCGCCAAGCCCGACGAGGCCGATCGGCTTTACGAATATTTTGTTTCCCTTGTCAGAACACAGGTCAAGCACACGGGCACCGGCATTTTCGGCGCGGATATGAAGGTCTCGCTGGTCAATGACGGCCCCGTTACCATCACCATGGACAGCGAAAAATTAAAAAAGAATCGGAGTTAAATTTATGAAAGTCACGGTAAACGGCGAACTTAATAAATACTATGTGCAGATGCTGTGCATGGTCTTTTTCCCGGGCGTGAAATTTTCCGATGAGGAGGAGGACGGGCTTTCGGTCACGGTGGATATCATCAAGAGCGAGACCGAGGTCTGGGTCAACGCGGAGCTGACGGTGGACGGAAGGACGGCAAAGGCCAGCGCCAGCGAGATGTATACCGAAAACGTCACCCACGAGCGCACCGTAAAGATCGCAGTGGGCGCGGCAATGCTCTCGGTGGGCGGTGAGCTTCTCGGCTACCGACCCTCTTGGGGAATGCTGACGGGCGTGCGCCCCTCAAAGGTGGCGATGGAGTTCCTCAATCAGGGCTACAGCAAGACCCGTGTCAAAAAGATCCTCAGCCAGGAGTATGCCGTCATCCCCAAAAAGGCGGCCCTTGCCACTAACGTGGCACTGAACGAGGCGGCCATCGTCGGCACTCCCGACCCTCGGGACTGCAGTGTCTACGTTTCCATCCCCTTCTGCCCCTCGCGGTGTGCATATTGCTCCTTCGTTTCCTATACCTCAAAGCGGCTTCTGTCTCTGATCCCCGATTATATCGTCCGCCTTTGCGAGGATATCGATCGGATCTTTACGCAGATCAAGGAGCTGGGGCTTCGGGTCAAGACCGTATACATAGGCGGCGGAACCCCCACCATACTTGAGCCCGATCAGCTTCGGGTCGTTCTTGCCAAGATAAACGAGCACTGGGACGTGTCTACTCTTGAGGAGTTCACCCTCGAGTCGGGTCGTCCCGATACCGTCACGCCTGAAAAAATGGCGGTGGCAAAGGAGTACGGCGTCACGCGTGTCTGCATAAATCCGCAGACTCTCAGCGACGAGGTGCTTCACGGCATCGGACGCAACCATTCCAGCGCAGATTTTTTCAAGGCTTATGATATTGCGCGGGAATCCGGCATAAAATATATAAATACCGATCTCATCGCAGGTCTGCCGGGGGACAGCTTCAAGACCTTCTCGGCCACCGTGGATAAGATAATCTCCATGCGCCCCGACAACATAACCGTTCACACCTTCTGTGTCAAAAAGGCCTCGGACTTTCTGCGCCGCAGCTGCAACGTCTACTCCCTGCGCGGGGGAGACGCCGGCAAATGCGTGGATTACGCTCAGATAAAGACCGAGATCGCCGGTTATAAGCCCTACTATATGTACAGGCAGAAGAACACGGTGGGCAACCTTGAAAACGTGGGCTTTGCGCTGGACGGCGCCGAGGGACGGTATAATATTTATATGATGGAGGAGGTACACAGTATTTTCGCCGCGGGAGCGGGAGCTGTTTCCAAAATGGTAAAATACCCCGCCGATTCAAGCGAAAAGGCGGTCATCCTTCGACTTTTCAATAAGAAATACCCCTACGAGTATCTGGAATCGGGCTTCGATGAGAGCATCACCGAGCAGATCCGCGAGTTTTACCGCAATGAACACGGAATACTGTAATTTAATATGAAATATTCACCTGAAAAATTTGAGAGCCGAGAGGCAATGCAGGCATTCGTCGACGAGTGCGAGAGGGAATTTGAGGCAAGACTTGAGTCCTCCATCGCCCGCATCAGCGATGACCCCGAGCTTTGCGCCGTGGGACTTTCGGGGCCCACCTGCTCGGGTAAGACCACGGCGGCCAAAAAGCTGACCGACGATTTTTCGCGCCACGGCAAGAGCGTTCACATCATCTCCATCGATGACTTTTTCAAGGACAGCTTCGAGGAGAAGGAAAGCGACGAGCTGCCCGATTTCGAGTCCATCGCCGCCATCGACCTCGATACCTTTTACGAGTGTGTCGATGCCATCTTCGGCAAAAGAAAAACGAAGATCCCTCACTTCGATTTCGTCACGGGTCGCCGCTCGGGCTACACCGAGATCACGCCCGGCGAGAACGATCTCTATATTTTTGAGGGGATCCAGGCCATATATCCCGAAATTCGGGAGGTGCTTTCGCGTACCCACAGCAAGAGCGTGTATATCTGCGCGCAGAGCAGCATCAACGTGGGCGGTCGCATCTTCGACCCCAACGAGATCAGGCTTATGCGCCGCATCGTGCGCGACAGCAATTTCCGCGGTGCCACACCCGAGTACACAATGTTTCTATGGGAGGGCGTCCGCGCTAACGAGGACAAAAATATCTACCCGTATTGCGATCTGTCGGACGTGAGCATCGACTCGACCATGACCTTCGACGTCTGCGTGCTGGCGCAGTTTTTGCGCCCCCTGCTTCTGACCGTGGGGCGCGACAGCAAGCATCACGGGGAAGCACAGGCTTTGCTTGAAAAAATTGAAGGGATAGAGAGTATACCGTCGGTTATGATCCCCGACGGATCGCTGTACTACGAGTTTATAAAAAATGAGCATACTGATTAAAAACGTATTCCTCCCCGAGGATTGCGGCTACGGCGACGGGTCGGTCAACGTCCTCATCGACGGCGCGGTCATCGGGAAGATAACAAAGGACGAAATCAAGGCCGACGAGGTCATCGACGGTCGGGGTCATCTTCTGATCCCCGGCTTTTACAACACCCATTGCCACAGCGCAATGACCGCCCTGCGCGGCTACGCGGACGATCTGCCCCTCGGCCCTTGGCTCTTCGGCAAGATCCTGCCCGCCGAGGAGCACCTAACCGCAAAGGTGGTCAGGAGCGCGTCCGAGCTGGCCATCGCCGAGATGATACGCGGCGGTGTGGTCTCCTTCTCGGATATGTATTTCTTTATGGACGAGACGGCGCGTGCCGCCATCGATTCGGGTATCAAGCTGAATATCGCACGCGGCTATACCTCTGACGATAATACGGCCCCCGAAAACGATTTCCGCTTTGACGAGACCGTGGAGCTGATCCGCAACTTCCACGGCGCGGCCGACGGCCGCATCAAGGTGGATATGTGCATCCACGGCGAATACACAAATGCCGACCGCGCAATGCGCCGCGTGGCCGAGTATGCCGTCGACAACGGGCTCGGCCTGCAGATCCACGTGTCCGAGACGACCGACGAGCACAAGGGTGCAATCGAGCGGCGCGGAATGACCCCGATGCAGTATTTTGAGAGCATCGGCGCGCTGAAGGCGGGGCTTTGCGCCGCCCATTGCGTTAAGGTCAGCGACGAGGATATTGCCCTGATGGCCAAGTACGGCGTCAGCGCATCCCATAATCCCACCAGCAATATGAAGCTGGGAAGCGGCCTTATGCCCATCCGCAAGATGCTGGATGCGGGGGTCAACGTGTCGTTGGGTACCGACGGTGCGGCTTCCAATAACAACCTCGACCTGCTCAAGGAAATGCAGTTCGCCGCGCTGATCCACAAGGGCTTCCACGAGAATCCCACCGAGATCACCGCCCGCGAGTGCTTCAAGATCGCCACGGAAAACGGCGCGCGCGCTCAGGGACGTGCAAATTGCGGCAGGCTCGCCGAGGGCTGTCGCGCAGACCTTGCCCTCATCGATACCGATGCCCTCAATAACATTCCCCTTTATGATACCTACTCGGCTCTCGCATACAGCGTGCGCTCCACCGACGTGAGAATGACGGCTGTCGACGGCAAGATCCTGTACCTCGACGGGGAATTCAAAACTCTGGATATTGAAAAAATCAAATACGATGCAAAGAGGACGTTGAAGAATTTCTTTATTTGAGGTGATATTCTTTGATGTCCGAGTCAACGGTACATAGCACGAAAAAGAGCTTTATTTCATCGGTGGCGTGGCTTGCGGCCTCGGCCGTGGCCGTAAAGATCATCGGCGCGTTTTACAAGCTGCCGCTGGTCAGAATGATAGGTATCGGCGGTATGGCGTATTTCCTCGCCGCCTATCATATCTACACCCTGCTTTTTACTGTCTCAAGCGCGGGTCTGCCCGTGGCTGTGTCCATTCTCGTCTCTAAAAGACGGGCGGCGGACGATGCAAACGGCGCCGAGTGCGTGTATTTTTCGGCTCTGCGGCTCTTTTTGACCGTGGGAGCAGTGCTTTGTGCCTTGACGTGGATCTGCGCCGATGCTGTTGCTTTGTCCATCAAGATCCCCGGGGCCGCCGATAGCCTTCGGGCAATAGCACCGGCGCTGATTTTCGTCTCGGCGGGCGGAGCGGTCAAGGGCTATTTCCAAGGCCTTGGCGATATGCGACCGACCGCTGTTTCACAGGTCATCGAGTCTGCGGGCAAGCTTGCGCTGGGGCTGGGATTTACCGCTCTCGCACAGCGGGCGGGTCTGCCGAGCGAAAGGGTGGCGGCCTGCGCCATATTCGGCATCACCGTGGGCTCGGCGCTGTCGATGATCTATCTTTTTGCCGTAAAAGGGCGAAGCTCGGCTGCCCGCGTGCCGAAAAAGAGCAGGGGAGTTATGCGCGAGATACTTAAAATTTCCGCGCCCATCACCCTCGGCGCGGTGGTCATCAGCCTCAGCGGCGTTATCGATACGGCACTTATCTCATCGCGCTTGCAGAGCGCGGGCTTCAGTGCCGAGGCGGCCAACGGAATGTATTCGAGTTACGGGAATATGGCAATTCCCCTTTTCGGCATAGTACCGTCCTTTATCTCGCCCGTGGCGGTGGCAATGGCCCCCCTCATCGTCGAGGCGGCCTCTCGCGGCGACCGCGAAAGAGAGAGGGAGATACTTTTTTCTGCCTTCAGACTCTGCGCGCTCATAGCCATCCCTGCGGCAATGGGGCTCGGGATCTTCGGGCGCCCCATCCTTGCGTGGCTTTTCCCGAGTCAGCTTGATTCGGTCGCGGTGGCGGCGCCTCTTTTGTCGGTGCTCTCACCCGCCATACTCTTTTCCTGCCTCATAACGGTGACGAATTCGACGCTTCAGGCCTACGGCCACGAGCGAAAGCCCATCGTGGCAATGATATTCGGCATGGCTGTCAAGCTGACCGTGGAGTTTTTACTGCTCGGTCTGCCGCAGATCAATATTTTTGCCGCACCCATCAGCACTCTGCTTTGCGACCTGACCATCGTTATGATCAATCTCGGCTTCACCGAGAAATATTCCTGCGGGATTTCGGGACTGATACCGTCGCTGGGTAGGCCTCTCGCCGCGGCGGCACTTTCAAGCGCCGTCTCCCTCGGGATCGCATATGCTCTGCGCGGTCACGGCTTTGCGGGAGTCTTGATCGCGATGATCGCCGACGTGCCCATATATCTGATACTGACCGCACGAAGCGGTGCTTTTGACGAAAACGAGCTGTTCCTTTTGCCGGGCGGCGAGAAAATTATAAAAATAATGAATAAATTCAAGTTGAGGAAGAATAATGAACAGAGAAGAGAAGATCGCGGCCCTCAAGGCTAAGACGAATTATGAATTTGAAGATCTGGTGGACGTGGTGGAGATCCTCCGCGCCCCCGGCGGCTGCCCGTGGGATATGGAGCAGGATCACAAGAGCATCCGTGACGATATAATCGAGGAGACCTACGAGGTAATTGAGGCCATCGATACCGAAAACCCCACACTCCTTTGCGAGGAGCTGGGCGACGTAATGCTCCAGGCCGTCTTCCACACCAGCATTGAAAACCAGGCGGGTCGCTTCGGCATGGGCGACGTTATGACGGGCATCTGCACGAAGCTCATCCACCGCCACCCCCACGTTTTCGGCGAGATCAGCGTGGATTCAAGCGCGCAGGTGCTTGAAAATTGGGAGAAGATAAAGAGCGACGAAAAGGAGAGAGTCACCGTTACCGATAAGCTTCGCGCCGTGCCGCCCCAGCTTCCCGCCCTTATGCGCGCCGCGAAGGTGGGCAAGAAGGCAAAGTGCTTTGATTTTGCAAATTCCGACGAGGTCTTCGTCAAGCTTGACGAGGAGACCGCCGAGCTCCGCGAGGCGGTGGCGGGCGGTGACGCCGACGCCATAGAGGAGGAGATGGGCGACCTTCTGCTCACCGTGACCTCCCTCTGCCGAAAGCTGGGAGTCAAGCCTGAGAACGCACTGAACCGTGCAACCGATAAGTTTATCGACCGCTTTGAGCAGGTAGAAAACGCGGTGATCGAAAAGGGACTTGACATTAATTCCCTTAAGATGCCCGAGCTTGATGCGATTTGGGACGAAAATAAGAAAAAAAGTGAAAAAAATGCTAAAAAAATCTAATTTTTTTTGAAAATCCTCTTGCAAAATGCTCAAAAAAATGTTATTATAATAAAGTAAAAGATTTATAAAAGAAAGGGATAAAATCATGAACAAGACACAGTTGATCGAGGCAGTAGCCGCTTCCGCTAACCTTAAGAAGAAAGAGGCTGAGGCAGCCGTAAACGCAACCTTCGACGCTATCGTCGCCGCTCTCAAGGCAGGCGATAAGGTACAGCTCGTTGGCTTCGGTACCTTCGAGGTCAAGGAGAGAGGCGAGAGAACCGGCCGCAACCCCAAGACCGGCGAGACCATCACCATCGCAGCTGCAAAGCACCCCGCTTTCACTGCAGGCAAGGCACTCAAGGAGTCCGTAAACTAAGAACCGCTTATAAAGGGTTGCCGCAAGGCGACCCTTTGTAAATTTATGGAGGGAACCAATGCGACTTGACAAATTTTTAAAGGTCTCGCGCATCATCAAGCGCAGAACCGTGGCAAACGATGCCTGCGACGATGAGCACGTAACCGTTAACGGCCGCCGCGCCAAGGCGTCTTACGACGTCAAGGAGGGCGACGTGGTGGAGGTCACCTTCGGTCAGCGCACTCTGAAGTTCAGAGTCACCGACGTGCGGGAGCACACGAAGAAGGACGAGGCCGCCACAATGTACGAGATAATAGAATAAATTTTTCGCCTTCGGCATAAATATTTATGGAAATATTTATACGGAGGTAACATATGGCTGATATAATAAAGGGTACGGGCACCTCGCACGATCTGACCATGCGGGACAGAAAGCGCATTTCGGTGACGGGAGTTACCGAGGTCGTCAGCTTTGACGAGCTTTCGGTGGTGCTCAAGACCGTATGCGGCGAGCTGACGGTGGACGGGGAAGGGCTTCACATTTCCGCCCTCGATACCACTCACGGCACGTTGGAGATCGAGGGGAGCGTGCAAGCGCTCAGCTATTTTGACAAAAAACGCGATAGCGGCAAAAGCGTCCTCGGGCGGATCTTCAAGTAATGGAGCTCTCCCAAACGGGGCTGGCCCTGCTTTTTGCGGCGGCACTGGCCTGCGGCTTTTTTATGGGCGCGCTCTACGATGCCTTCGCCATCCTGCCCACACTTTGCGGTAAGGTCTACAGCCCACGGCTGCATCGGCGGCTTTCAGGGATCAAAAGACCGCCCGTGGGTGGCCAAAAGCTCGGAAAATTCAGAAGGGCGGCTCTGCCCGCGGCGCTCTTTTTGCACGATCTGCTGATGGCGCTGACGGCGGGAGTACTGACCGTCCTCGTGATCTACCGCTTTAACGACGGGCAGTTCCGAGCCTCGGTGCCCATCGGATTTTTCGCGGGAATGCTCATCTACCGCTCCACTTTGCGGCGATTGATGTCACCCGTGACCGAGCTTTGCGGCTTCGCTGTCGGATACGCCCTTCAATGCGTGGCGTTCTGCCTTGTCGCACCCTCGCGCGCTTTGATCGGACGGATCAAAAAGCTTGCGGCGACCGTGATCGGTCGTGTGACCGAGCGAAATGCTCACAAAAATTCCGAAAAAGAGAAGGGAAGGATCCTTGCCGCCGCGAAGATCTGCGGCTGCCTCGACCCGAGCCCACGAAAAGAAAGGAGAGAGAAAGTAAATGGAAAAAAGGAAAACGAACAATCTGCTCATAGGCCTGATCGCGGGTCTGCTTCTGCTCTCCCTGATCGTTTCGGCGATCAATATAATGCAGTATAACCAGAAAAAGCAGGAGGCCGAAAAGCTGGCGGCCGAGAAGGCCATTCTCGAAGAGAAGATCGACGAGATGCGCTATCGCCTCGATTCGCCGCTTGACGACGATTATATAGCCCGCGTGGCGAGGGAAAAGTTAGGCCTCTGCTATCCCGACGAGATAATTTACTATAACGATCTGAACTGAAAAAGCTACCCGCTGTGGGTAGCTTTTTTTCGTTAAATTGTCGGAAAAATCATTTTTTTTGTTGACACCTTCGGTGGAATGTGATAAAATTAGGTTAACTGTAAAATCAGGAGGTTTTTATGAAATCATTCAGAAGGTTTTTCTCCTTCGCCCTTGTCGCGGTCCTGCTTCTCTCGCTGATTGCCTGCGGCGGTGAGGCGGATAAAACCGGAAAGCCCGATCAGACGACTGTTCCGACTCCCGGAACGACAGCTCCCACCGTTGATACTACGGCTCCCGACACCGAGCCCGAGGACACCGATCCTCCCGCTCCCGTGTACGAGGACGTTACGCTGAACGTGGTCGACGTGCTTGATAGAATAAAGATCCACGGCCGAAGCATGACCTGCGCCGACGGCCTTGCCGTTGACTGGTCAGCCTCGGGCATTGAGTTCAACGCAAACTGCAAGGGCGACGTTAAGGTGACCGTCACCTCTACCTACGCCTGCAAATTCGCCGTTTACGTGGACGGCACGCAGACCGACGACATCGCGGTCGCCGAGGGAACGGCCGAGTACGCCGTGGCTTCGGGACTTGCCGAGGGGCTGCACAATATCCGCCTCGTAAAGAAGAGCGACAACGCCGTTGAAAATACCCCCGATATTCTCACCTCGGTCAGCAAGATCGCCCTTTGCGGTCAGCTTGCCGACAGACCCGCCGACCGCGAGCTCCTTATAGAGTTCATCGGCGACTCCATCACCTGCGGTCTCGGAACCGTTGCTCCGAACAGCCTTGAGACCGACGCCACCGTCACCTACGCCTATAAGGCGGCCGAGGCACTCGGTTGCGATTATTCCTTCGTTTCGGTTTCGGGAATCGGCGTGCTTAACAGCACAGAGCAGAACGAAGGCCTTCTCATCAGCGATATTTATTCCTACACCAATTATTACCGCGACAAGACGGCAGAGTATAAGCCCACACGTCAGGCCGATATCGTCGTGGTTGCCATGAACACCAACGACAACGGCAGAATGACAACGGCCGACCGCGATGCGTATTTTGAAAAATCCGATGCTCTGCTTCAGCAGATCCGCGCTATCCACGGCGAGGACGTGAAGATCGTCTGGGTCGTTTCGCTGATGTCCTCTAAGGGAACGGCGGACTCCATGATCAGCTACAGCATCAGAAACCGCCTCGGCGGAGAGAACGCGGGATATTATTATCTTGAGGCTACTCCCAACAGCGCAGGTGCATTTACCCATCCGTCGGTTGAGGGTCACGCCGTCAACGCCGAGATCCTTGTGAAGTTCATTAAAGAAAAGTTTAATATCAAATGAAAGGAAAACGCAAAATGAAAAGAATTTTTTGCCTTATTCTGGCACTTCTGACGATCCTTCCCGTCCTTGTCGCCTGCGGCGGCAACGGTGAAGGCACCGATACCACCCTGCCTGCCACAACCGAGACGCCCGGCACCACCGAGACACCCGGAACCACCGAGGCTCCCGGCACCACCGAGGCTCCCGGTACCACCGAGGCTCCCGGTACCACCGAAGCACCCGGTACCACCACTCCCCCCGAGAACAAGTACGAGCTCCGCACCTTCAAGATCAAGGAGAATCTTGACAGCATCAAGGTCATCGGACGCACCTCCCTTGCAAAATCCGTGGTGACTATGGACTGGTCGGGCTCGGGCATCGAGTTCAACGCCGACTTCGAGGGCTTCCTCGAGGCCAAGATGTACACCACCGTTGATTGCAACATTGCCGTATATATCGACGGCGTTGCAGTTCAGGAGTGCATGAAGATCAGAGAGGGAACAAACACATACACCCTCGCTACGGGAATCGAAAAGGGCGTCCACAACGTGCGCATCATCAAGCTCCACGCCGCCGAGGTTGGCAGACCCCTCCTCACCTCCATCAACACCGTTACCTTCAAGGGCGTGCTTGCAGAAAAGCCCGCCGACAAGAAGTATCTCGTCGAGTTCATCGGCGATTCCATCACCTGCGGCTACGGTGCTATGAGCAAGGATGACGGCACGACCTACGCGCATCTGACCTACGCATATCTCTTCTGCCAGAAGAACGATTACGATTATTCCTTCGTTGCCGTTTCGGGCATCGGAACCATCAAGAGCGGCGAACGTCACGGCTCGCTTCTTATGGGTGATATCTATCCCTACGTCAGCTATTACAGAGATCAGACCGAGAAATATGAGCCCGAGCGTCAGGCCGATATGGTCGTGATCGCCCTGAATACCAACGATAACGGCAGAGTTACCGATGCCGATAAGGAAGCATACAAGAACAAGGTCCGCTCGCTGCTTGCCGACGTCAAGCGCATTCACGGCGAGGACGTAAAGATCGTCTGGTACTACGGAATGATGGGCACGGGCAAGTGCGACAGCTGGATGAAGGAGGTCCTCGATGAGCTGGGCGGCCGAAATGCCGGCTACTACTCCTTCCAGGCCATGCCGGACACCTCCGGCGCAAGCTCGCACCCCAGCGCCGCGGGTCACATTCAGAACGCCGAGCGACTTGACAAGTACATTGATACCTATAAGGTTCTCGGTTAACGAGAAAATGCCGATGCTTTTGCATCGGCATTTTCTTATTTTTGCGTAATTTCCGCGTATTTTTTTCTGATGGCCGTGAGGGCGATGTCGGGTCGGTCGATATTTCGCACCGCGCTCTCCATGGGGCAGGGGCCTGTCTTGGTTCGGTTCTCAATGCCACCGACCTCAAGGTCATAGTAAAGCTCGATGCCGTTTTTCTCAAGCACGTCCTTGGCGGACGAGCTGATGACGGGCGTGTAAACGGCGCAAACGCCAAGCAGAACGTAGAGAAATGCCGTGGCCTTGCCGATCACCTTGTCAGCGGCCGAAAAGCCCGGCAGACGCACACCGTGATCGAGCAGATCAAGCAGGGGCTTCACCCCGCGCTGTGTGTCGGTGCAGATCTCGTCCCGACGGCAGATGACGCAGGTGTAACCCTCGCGGATCATAAGCTCGCGGGCTCGCTCAAGGTCAGCGTTCATCCTTCAGGATCCCCTCAACGCGGTAGACGAGCAGGGGCAGAAGCACCCACTGAAGGGCGAGGCCGAAGAGTCCCGTTACAATACTCATCCAAATCGTGGTCAGCGAGATCGGGCTGCCAAAGCCGAAAACGGCAATGACAAGTGCCAGCGCACGCACGGCGCGCCCCGCCACCTGAGCGGCGAGGACCTTTGCGACAGTGGGCAGCTTGACGTTACGGAGCAGTCCGCAAACCAGACCGTAAACGCAAAGCTCGATCATCATAAAGGGAAGCATTGCCTCTCCGGGCATACCTGTCAGCAGATGGCTGACGGCGGGGGAGAGCAGACCTGCCGCCGCACCGACGTATGGGCCTGCCACAAGTCCCGCAAAGAGGATGGGCAGATGCATGGGAAGGAAGGTCTCGCCGAGGGACGTGCCGAGTCCTGACAGAGCACCCATCAGGTGGAATATTTGAGGAAGAGCCACCGCCGAGATAAGGGCGATGAGGGTTGCAAGGACTTGAGCCTTTACGGAAATTTTTGATTTTTTAAGTACCTTTGAATTATTCATTAGTGTTCTCCTTTCAGTTTAACCTTTTTGCAAAGTCGGCCATGACCTCGGAGATCTTTATGGACTGAGGGCAAACGGCCTCACAGCCGCGACAGCCGACGCAGGAGGAGGGGCGCTTATCCTCGGAAATGGCACTCAGCGCCATGGGCGCGATAAATCCGCCGCCCGTGAAAACGTGCTCGTTGTAGAGCTCGATAAGGCGCGGAATATCAAGCCCCATAGGGCATTTCTCGGTGCAGTAGCGGCAGGCGGTGCAGGGAACGGAGGCCACCATCTCGGAGGCGATCTTGTAAAGGGCGTTGATCTCGTTCTCGTCGAGCGGTTTTTCCTCGCTGAAGGTCTTGACGTTCTCGGCGAGCTGATCCATATTGGACATACCCGACAGGGTCACGGTCACCTGCGGAATGCTCTGCAGGTAGCGGAAGGCCCACTCGGGAGCGCCGACACCGGGGCGAAGCTCCTCGAGAGCCGCCATATGCTTTTCCGAAAGCTTTGCAAGCTTGCCGCCGCGGACGGGCTCCATTACCCAAACGGGAATACCGAGGCTGTCCATCAGCTCAACCTTGGCTTTGGCGTTCTGGAAGTGCCAATCGATCCAGTTGAGCTGGATCTGGCAGAACTCCATAGCGTCGCCGTATTTTTCAAGGAAGCGCTTGGTGGTCTCAAGGGTGCCGTGGACCGAGAAGCCGAGATTTTTGATGCGTCCCTGCTTTTTCTGCTCCTTTAGGTACTCGTAAAGGCCGTAGCTCTCGTCGAGGTAGGCGTCGATGTTGCTTTCGCAAACGTTGTGAACGAGATAAAAATCAAAGTAATCCACGCGGCAACGCTCAAGCTGACGGTTGAAGATCTCGTCCACCTTCTGCAGATTTGCCGTGTCGTAGCCCGGGAACTTGCTGGCGAGATAGAAGCTCTCGCGCGGGTATTTCGAGAGTATCTTTCCGATGGTGGGCTCGGACTGACCGCTGTGGTAGCCCCAAGCGGTGTCGAAATAATTCACCCCGTGAGAAATGGCGTACTCCACCATCTCGGCGGTCTTTTCCTCATCGATCTTTGCGTTGTCGCCCTCCACTACGGGTAAGCGCATAAGGCCAAGTCCCAGCGCGGACAGCGACAGCTCCTTGTATTTTTTGTAGATCATTTTTCGTCTCCTTTTCTGTTGGTATTTTTATTTTACCATAAGAGAAGCAGAAATGCAATATATTTTTTCGGCTGCGGACAAAAAACCGCCCCGACGGATCGGGGCGGTGAATGTTCTTTTTAAATTAGAGGGTGCCGTTGGAGCCGAGAACGTCGACGATCTTGTGACGGACCATCTTCTTGACCTCCTCGCGAGCGACCTTGAGGTACTCTCTGGGGTCGAATGCGGCGGGCTTCTCAGCGAATACGCGGCGGATACCTGCGGTCATGGCGAGACGGATATCGGAGTCGATATTGATCTTGCAGACTGCCATCTGAGCTGCCTTGCGGAGCTGCTCCTCGGGGATACCGACAGCGTCGGGAAGCTGACCGCCAAGGGCGTTGATCTCAGCAACGTACTCCTGAGGAACGGAGGAAGCACCGTGGAGAACGATGGGGAACTCGGGGAGTCTCTTCTCGATCTCTTCGAGGATGTCGAAGCGGAGAGGAGGCGGAACGAGGATACCCTTTTCGTTTCTGGTGCACTGCTTTGCAGTGAACTTGTATGCGCCGTGGGAGGTACCGATGGAGATAGCGAGGGAGTCAACACCCGTGCGGGTAACGAAATCCTCAACCTCCTCGGGACGGGTGTAGGAGGAGTGCTCGGCAACGACGTCATCCTCAACGCCTGCGAGAACGCCAAGCTCACCCTCAACGGTAACACCGCGATCGTGAGCGTACTCGACAACCTTGCGGGTGAGGGCGATATTGTCCTCATATGCGTGGTGAGAGCCGTCGATCATAACGGAAGTGAATCCGCCGTCAATGCAAGCCTTGCAGATCTCGAAGTCTGCACCGTGGTCGAGATGGAGAGCAAGCTCAACATCGCAATCCTCGATAGCGGCCTTGGCAAGACCCATAAGGTATGCATGCTTTGCATATTTACGTGCGCCTGCGGAAACCTGAAGAATAACAGGGGACTTCTCCTCGGAAGCAGCCTCGGTGATCGCCTGAATGATCTCCATGTTGTTTATGTTGAAGGCGCCGATCGCGTAGCCACCGGCATACGCTTTTTTGAACATTTCTTTTGTGTTTACAAGAGCCATTGGTTTTTTTCTCCTTTTTGTGTATTGCTTATATTTTAATACGAAACGCGATTAAAATCAAGGGCTTTGTCGAAAAAATATGTGAAATTTTTGTTTTTTTTCCATAAAATTACCTGAACTCACCCTCAAGCGGTGAAATTTTCGCCGTTTTTGCCCTCTGTCTGCGCGGCGTGATGCTCCGAAAGCCCGAAGCTTACGGCAATGGCTGAATTGACGGCACTCATGACCTCGTCGTCAAGATGCCCCATCTTTTCCTTCAGACGGCGCTTGTCCAGCGTGCGCACCTGCTCAAGCAGAATGACAGAGTTTTTTGCAAGCCCCACCTTTTCCGCGTAAACGTCTATGTGGGTCGGGAGCTTGGTCTTGTCCATCTTTGATGTAATGGCGGCGGCGATGACGGTGGGGCTGTATCGGTTTCCCACGTCGTTCTGAATAATGAGCACGGGTCGAAGTCCCCCTTGCTCCGAGCCGACCACGGGGCTCAGGTCGGCGTAGTAGATGTCCCCTCGTTTTACTGTGTTCATACGGCTTCTCCTTTTGTGTTTTCAAAATTATTTTTCCCAATACTGCGGATATTAAACACGGAGCACGGATTTTTTTGCCCCTTTTTCCGATCCGCGCCGTCGACATAAACGTGCATAATACCTGACATATATATTAATGTTGACATTGCGGAGATTATGTGGTATAATATAGGTTGATATTCTGCGGCCGTTTGGCGTGCGGGGAATTATCTGTAAAAAACAGGTAATGATAAATATGGCGCGCCTCACGGTTCGGCGCTTTGTTCAGCGTTTTTAAGAAAGTATTTTCGGAGGACGTATGAAAATTTTGACTGTCAACTGTGTTTACCGAGAGGGAAGCACGGGCAAAATAGTAAACGATATAAAAAACGGGCTCGTGGCCGACGGTCACGAGGTGATCACCTGCTACGGCAGGGGAGATAGCACCGACGACGTCGGGGTCTATAAGACCGCGGGCGAGCTCTATTCCAAAATGAATAATCTCAGCTCGCGCATTACGGGAGTAATGTACGGCGGCTGCCGACTTTCCACGGCGCGGCTGATCTCGGTCATCAAAAAAGAAAAGCCCGACGTGGTTCATCTCCATTGCATAAACGGGCATTTCGTAAATATATACAAGCTGGTCTCGTGGCTCAGGGATAAAGGGATCCCCACGGTGCTGACGCTCCACGCCGAGTTTATGCACACGGGTGGCTGCGCCCACGCCCTTGAGTGCGACAAATGGACAAAAGATCCCGGTTGCGGCTCCTGCCATCGCAGAAAGACAGCGACAAAGTCCCTCCTTTTCGACGGCACGCGCAGAATGTGGAAAAAGATGCGCCGCGCCTTTGAGGGCTTTGACGACGGACTTTGCGTGGTGTCGGTCTCCCCGTGGCTGGCCGAGCGGGCAAGCCGATCGCCAATTCTTGCCGGAAAAGACCACGTTGTAGTTAAAAACGGAGTTGACACGGGCGTTTTCCACCCCGTTCCCGTCGAGCGGGACGAGACCGTGACCACGGTCTTTCACGCCACGGCGCAGTTTTCCGCAAGCCCAAAGCACGCAAAGGGAGGGTATTATCTCCTCGAGCTGGCAAGATCCCTTGTGGGTCAGCCCGTAAGGTTCATCGTCGCGGGCAAGCACGAGCAGATCGAGGACGTTCCCGAAAACGTCATTCTCCTCGGTGAGGTGAAGGATCAGAAGAAGCTGGCCGAATATTACTCGGCGGCCGACGTGACCCTTCTGACCAGCAAGCGCGAGACCTTTTCCATGGTCACGGCCGAGAGCCTTTGCTGCGGCACGCCCGTGGTGGGCTTCAGGGCCGGTGCTCCCGAGATGATCGCTATCCCCGAATACAGCCGCTTCGTTGCCTTCGGCGACGTCGAGGGCTTAAAGAACGCGCTCTTCGAGCTTCGCGGTCTTAAAAAAGAGGTGGGCGCTCAAAGTATTGCCGATCGCGCTTCTGCAGAATACGATAGCTCGGTAATGTATGCCGAGTATCTGAAAATATACGAAAAATTAGTAAAGGAAGATCATGGACGTTAAAAAGCATTCGATGCTGAACGATGCCGTTCTGCTCGCTATGGTACTTTGCCTGATAGGATCCTTCTTCGGCACGGTATTTGAAGTGACCAGAGTAACAAGCTTGGCTTTTTCTCTGTCACTTGTGCTTGTACTCGGATTTTTCGCGTACAGGTGCTTTCTTAACAACAGAATAAATCTTTATCTTGTGATCGTCTTGTTCCTGCTGGTGCTGTCTTTGCTGTTTGGGGGCCTATCCGGCGGACTCGACTACTTCAAGCCGGCCATAATATTCGTGTGCTCACTCGCCTGCATTGCGCTTGCCTATGACGTGGAGATATCCGAAAACGCCAAAAAGCTGATGCTTTTAGCCGTTATGGCGGCATCGGTGGTCATCATTGTTTACTTCCACTTTTTCGGATTGAAGGAAGAATTTTACGGCTCCACCGACCTTGTGGTGCTGAATTTCCCAAACCCCAACGAGGCGGGAATGTGGATAATGTCCTTTATTATGCTGACGGTCAGCGGAATGAGAGTATTTTCGGGCATCGTTATGAAAATAGCGTCAACCGCCGTTGCGGTATTTCTCATCCCCCTGCTTATGGCGACGAAATCGAGAAACGCAATTATAGCCTGCGCGTTTTTCCTTGTGGGCTTTCTGGCCATCCGCATCCTTAAAATAAGAAGCGCTCCGAAATGGGCGATACTTGCCGTAACCCTCTCTCCGTTTATCGTTTTTTCGGCATATATGCTCATACACTACGTCAACCCCGATACACTTGACGTCGTGGTAGGCGACGATCCCTCGAAGACTATGAGC
Organism: Clostridia bacterium; assembly: GCA_017451545.1. GTDB lineage: Bacteria > Bacillota > Clostridia > Oscillospirales > CAG-272 > RGIG3994. The sequence continues at coordinate 29,523 of JAFTOB010000081.1, forward strand.
TCACGCGCGGGCGTGTGGTCGCGGGTAATGAAAAATTTCGGCGACAGCTTTTTGGTCGGCGATTACGGAGAGTTTGCGGATCAGAATATGCACAATTCCTTCGCCTCCATTTTCTGCCAATACGGAATGCCTCTCCTTGCGGCGGCCGCTTGGTTTATGTACGATGCCGCCTGCCGCGCGCAGAGAAGATTTTCAATATACGCCGCTCTTTCCCTTTGCGCGGCTTATTTGTCGGGATGCTTTGAGACCTCCTTTTTCTGCGGCATCTCGGGACTTTATCTGATATTGTTCCTCCTTCCCGCCTGCAACGGCAAAGGGGACAGAAAAGAGGCCGCCTATGCTGAACAGTAAGGTCGCCAAAAACGCGGGCTGGATCATTATGTGCCGAATCGTTCAGTCGGTGCTGAACCTTGTAGTCACTATGATGATGGCGAGAATGATGGGCCCGTCGGGTTACGGACTTATCAGCTACGCCGCATCTGTGGTGGCCTTCGTGGCACCGCTGATGAAGCTCGGCATCAACGCCGTGCTCGTACAGTTCCTCGTCAAGGAGCCCGAGCGCGACGGAGAGATCGTCGGCACGTCCTGTGCTCTCTGCTCGGTAAGCGCACTGCTCAGTATGCTCGGGGTTTCGGCCTTCGTTGCCATCTCCACGCCGGGCGAGCCCGAAACGCTTATCGTCTGCGCACTTTACAGCCTGATCCTCATTTTTCAGGCACTTGAGATGGTGCATTACTGGTTTCAGGCCAAGCTGCTCTCAAAATACACCTCGGTCACGATGCTGGCGGCGTATTTCATCGTTTCGGTCTACAAGCTGGTGCTGCTGCTCACGGGCTGCAATATTTATTGGTTCGCCGTGGCGCAGGCCATCGATTACGCCATTATCGCCGTAGCACTCTTCATCATATATAAGAAGCTCGGCGGCGGAAAGCTCCGCTTTTCATGGGATATGGCAAAGCGGCTGCTCTCGAAGAGCCGATATTACATCGTTTCGGGGCTGATGGTCACGGTATTTGCCCAGACCGACAAGATAATGATCAAGCTTATGATGGGCGACGCGTTTACGGGATATTATTCCACCGCAGTAGCCTGCGCGGGAATGACGGGCTTCGTCTTCACCGCCATTATCGATTCGGCGCGGCCGTCGATCCTCAAGGCTCACGGCGAGGATAACGCCGCCTTTGAAAAGAACGTCTCGCGGCTTTATTCCATAATGATATACCTTTCGCTCCTCCAGAGCGTGTTTATGACCGTCTTCGCCGACCTCGCCATCGGCATACTTTACGGCGCTGAGTACGCCGCATCGGTGCTGCCTTTGCGGATCATCGTCTGGTACACCACCTTCTCGCATCTCGGCCCCGTCCGCAACATATGGATACTCGCCGAGGAAAAGCAAAAGTACCTATGGATCATCAATCTTTCGGGCGCACTCTGTAACGTTGCGCTGAACCTCGCTTTTATCCCCGCGTGGGGAGTAGAAGGCGCGGCCGCCGCATCGCTGATCACGCAGATCGTGGCCAACGTGGTCACGGGCTTCGTTATAAGACCCATAAGAAGAAACAATATTCTGATGCTCAAGGCCCTGAACCCGCGACTTCTGATCGATCTGGTCAAGGGCGAGCTGAAGAAAAAATAATAAAACAATGAAAATAATGCGCCGCCACGCGGCAGAATGGAGAATTTTATGCACGCATTGATACTGAATTCGGGAATGGGACGCAGAATGGGAGTCCTGACCTCCGAGCATCCCAAATGTATGACCGACATATCGGACAAGCAGACCATACTTTCACGCCAGCTTGAGCTACTTGTGGACGCTGGCATCACCGAGGTGGTCATGACCACTGGCTGCTTTGACGAGGTGCTTGTGGAGTATTGCGATTCCTTGAAGCTTCCGCTGAATTACACCTTCGTCAAGAACCCGATCTACGACGTCACAAATTACATATACTCGATCTACTGCGCGAGAGACGTCCTCCGCGATAAGGATATTCTGATGATGCACGGCGACCTCGTCTTCACCGCCGAGATCCTTGACCGCGTGATAAAGAGCGAGAAGAGCTGTATGACAGTCAGCTCCACCCTCGAGCTGCCCGAGAAGGACTTCAAGGCCATCATCGAGAACGGCAAGATCACCAAGGTGGGTATCGAGTTTTTCGACAATGCCATGGCCGCACAGCCCCTTTACAAGCTCAATCGCGAGGATTGGAACGCCTGGCTCGACGAGATCTGCGCCTTCTGCGAGTCGGATAACAGAAAGTGCTACGCCGAAAACGCCTTCAATCGGGTCTCGGATAAGTGCCTCATCTATCCGCTGGACTTTAAGGACGAGCTCTGCGGCGAGATCGACACTCCCGAGGATCTTGAGGTAATGAAGGCCAGGATTGCCGCCCTCGAGGGCTGAATATCAGGAAAGGAAGGCTTTCTATAAGAGAGCAGGGAACGGAAATGTCACTTTTCAAGGATAAAACATTACTTATTACAGGCGGCACCGGCTCCTTCGGCAACGCGGTGCTCAACAGATTTTTGCGCACCGACATCGGCGAGATCCGCGTTTTCTCCCGCGACGAGAAGAAGCAGGACGATATGCGCCACGAATTTCAGGCAAGAATGCCCGAGGTGGCCGACAAGATCTCGTTTTATATAGGCAACGTGCGCGATATCGATTCGGTTCGCAACGCAATGCACGGTGTGGACTACGTTTTCCACGCCGCCGCACTCAAGCAGGTCCCCTCCTGCGAGTTTTTCCCCATTGAGGCGGTCAAGACCAACGTCCTCGGAACAGAGAACGTGCTGGTGGCGGCCATTGAGGCGGGAGTCAGCAACATCGTCTGCCTCTCCACCGACAAGGCGGCTTATCCCGTCAACGCAATGGGAACCTCCAAGGCAATGATGGAGAAGGTCATCGTGGCTAAGGCGAGAACCGTCTCCCCCGAGAAGACCAAGATCTGCTGTACCAGATACGGCAACGTGCTCTGCAGCCGCGGCTCGGTGGTTCCGCTCTGGATCGACCAAATCCGCAACAACAAGCCCATTACTCTGACCGATCCCACAATGACAAGATTTATTATGTCCCTCGACGAGGCCGTCGACCTTGTGCTCTTTGCCTTCGAGAAGGGTGAGAGCGGCGACATTCTGGTTCAGAAGGCACCCGCCTGCACCATACAGACTCAGGCCGAGGCCGTTTGCGAGCTTTTTGGCGGCGATAAGGAGCAGATCCGCGTTATCGGCATCCGCCACGGCGAGAAGATGTTCGAGACCCTTCTCACCAACGAGGAGTGCGCCAGTGCCGTGGATATGGGCGAGTTCTACCGCGTGCCCTGCGATAAGCGCGGCTTGAATTACGATAAGTATTTCAAGGAGGGCGACGTCACACGCAACACCATCACCGAGTTCAATTCCCATAACACCGACCTTCTCACCGTTGAGCAGGTCAAGGAGAAGCTCTTGACTCTGCAGTACATCCGCGACGAGCTGGATGCCATGGGCATTGCTTACTGAGTATGAATATTCTCATAACCGGCGCGGCGGGCTTCGTTGGAAAAAACCTGACGGCCGCCCTGCGCAACATAAAAGAAGGCAAGGACAGAACGCGCCCCGGCCTTGAGATCGGCGAGCTTTATCTTTACGATCTCGGGTCGACCGAGGCAGAGCTTGACGAGGCCTGCGAGAGGGCGGATTTCGTCTTTAACCTTGCGGGAGTCAACAGACCTGTCGACCCCGCCGATTTTAACCGCGGAAACCGCGATTTTGCCGCCCTTTTGCTCGAAAAGCTGAAATCTCACGGCAATACCTGCCCCGTGATGCTGGCAAGCTCACTGCAGGCAACCCTTATAGGCCGCTACGCCGAGGGTGAGTACGGCAAGAGCAAGCGGGCGGGGGAGGAGCTTTTCTTCGATTACGCCGCCGAGAGCGGCGCAAGAGTGCTGGTCTACCGCTTCCCGAACCTTTTCGGCAAGTGGTGCCGCCCCAATTACAACAGCGCGGTGGCTACCTTCTGCCATAACACGGCCAACGGCCTGCCGCTGACGGTGAACGATCCTGCCGTCGAGCTGACCTTGCTTTATATCGACGATCTTGTCTGTGAGCTGCTCGATGCCGTAGAGGGCAGGGAGCACCGTTGCGATTACGACGGGCTCGAGCCTGTCTTTTGCGCCGAAGGACGCTTCTGCGCCGCACCCGTGACCCACAAGGTCACTCTCGGGCGCATAGTTGAGCTGCTCGGCATCTTTGCCGACCAGCCGAAAACGCGGATGATCCCCGAGATCCCCGACGGCAGCTTCGAGAAAAAGCTCTGGTCAACCTATCTTTCCTACCTGCCGCCGAGCGCGGTAGCCTACGACCTGAAGATGAACGTCGATCACCGCGGCAGCTTTACCGAGCTTTTCAAGAGCGAGAATTGCGGTCAGGTCAGCGTGAATATCTCAAAGCCCGGCATCACCAAGGGCGAGCATTGGCATAACACCAAGTGGGAGTTCTTCGTGGTGGTCTCGGGTCACGGGCTGATCCGTCAGCGTCGCGTGGGCTCCGACGAGGTCATTGAGACCGAGGTCAGCGGTGAGCGGATGCAGGCGGTGCATATGCTGCCCGGCTACACCCACAGCATCGTCAATCTGTCGGATACCGAGGATATGGTCACGGTCATGTGGGCCAACGAGCGCTTCGACCCCGAGCACCCCGATACCTATTTCGAAAAAATCTGATTTTTTGGAGATCGTTATGAAGCTTGATTATTCGGATATTTCCTTCAAAAATGACGGCAGACTCAAGCTGCTTATCATAGTCGGCACACGCCCCGAGATCATTCGCCTCTCGGCGGTCATCAAAAAGTGCCGCAAATACTTCGATTGTATTCTGGCTCACACGGGTCAGAACTACGATTATAACCTCAACGGCATATTTTTCCGCGATCTGCGCCTCGATGACCCCGAGGTCTATATGGACGCGGTGGGCGACGATCTCGGCTCGACTATGGGCAATATTATCAATTGCTCCTATAAGCTGATGTCGGAGGCAAAGCCCGATGCTCTGCTTATTTTGGGCGACACCAACTCCTGCCTCTCGGCCATCGGTGCCAAGCGGCTTCATATTCCCATCTTCCATATGGAGGCGGGCAACCGCTGCAAGGACGAGTGCCTGCCCGAGGAGACCAACCGCCGCATCGTGGATATAATTTCCGACGTAAATATGGCATACTCCGAGCACGCGCGCCGCTATCTGGCCGAGTGCGGTCTGCCCCCCGAGCGCACCTACGTCACGGGCTCGCCCATGGCAGAGGTTCTGCGCGAGAACCTTGAGTACATCGAAAAGAGCGACGTTCTCGCCCGTCTCGGCCTTGAGCGCGGCAAATATATGCTCCTTTCGGCTCACCGCGAGGAGAATATCGACACAGAAAAGAACTTTGTCTCGCTTTTCACGGCCATCAATAAGCTGGCCGAAAAATACGGAATGCCCATTCTTTATTCTTGCCATCCCCGCTCCAAAAAGCGGCTGGAGGCTTCGGGCTTCAAGCTCGACCCGCGGGTCATTATGCACGAGCCCCTGGGCTTCCACGATTATAACAGCCTCCAGATGAACGCCTTCGCCGTCATTTCGGACAGCGGCACTCTGCCCGAGGAGTCCAGCTTCTACACCTCGGTGGGCAAGCCCTTCCCGGCGGTCTGCATCAGGACCTCCACCGAGCGCCCCGAGGCGCTGGACGACGCCTGCTTCGTGCTGGCGGGAATCGATACCGATTCGCTGCTTAATGCCGTTGAGGTGGCCGTCTCGCTGAACGCCGACGGCGCACACGGCAACCCCGTTGACGTGTATACCGACGAAAACGTCTCCACCAAGGTGGTCAAGCTGATCCAGTCCTACACGGGCGTGGTCAACAAAATGGTCTGGCGCAAGCTCTGATATGACGGAGAAAATTCTGATCGCGCTTCTGGGTCTGGAGCTCTTCGGCACTCCGATCGCGGAGGAATTGAAGGCGCAGATCCAGGAGCACGAAAAAAAGCTCTTTTCATTGGCTCGGCACCACGATCTCGCCGCCGCCCTCGCAAACGCGCTCGATAAGTGCGGAGTGAAGGTGGGAGACGAGGTGGCGAGGGCTCTTGAAAACGAGCGGCTTTTGACACTTTTTCGATACGAAAACATATGCTTCGCGCAGAATGAGGTCTGTGCCGCCCTTGAAGAAGGGCAGATCGACCACATTCCCCTGAAGGGCGCGGTGATCAGAGGGCTTTACCCCGATCCCGCCGAGCGCACGAGCTGTGACGTGGATATTTTAGTCCGCCCCGAGGATGCCGACCGAGCCGTAAAGCTGATCTGCGAGGGGTGCGGCTACACCTTCACGGCTCGGAATTACCACGATATTTCGCTCCATTCGCCGGGCGGCGTGCACGTAGAGCTGCATTTTGAGCTTGGTGAGGCCATCGGGGAGGTGGGCGCGACCTACGGTCGGGTCTGGGAATACTCGAGCCCCGCGCCCGAACGCAAGCACGAGCGGGGAATGACCGATGCGTATCTTATTTTTCACAATATCGCCCACGCGGCATACCATTTCCTCTTCGGGGGCATCGGTGTGCGCGCGCTGACCGATCTGAGCCTGCTTAAAAGTCAGCTCGGTTACGATAGGGACGAGCTTGCTTCGCTCCTTTCGGAATCGGGTCTTGAGACCTTTGCAAACGAGCTCTTTTCGCTGTGCGACGCTTGGTTCTTCGGCGGCGAGCTGACAGAAGTGGGGGGACGTATGGAGAAATTCGTCCTTCGCTCGGGTGTTTACGGCACGCAAGACAACAAGGTCGCCGTGGCTCAGGGCGAGAAAAAAGGGAAAATAAGATATCTGCTGTCGCGGATATTTTTGCCCTACGAAAGCCTCAAGCGGCTCTATCCCGTCCTTGAAAAGCATAAAATTCTGATGCCCGTATGTCAGGTGCGGCGGTGGTTCCGCCTGCTCCGAGGAGGCGCGGCTCGCCGCTCCGCCGCCGAAGTGAAGACTACGGCCAAGCTCGACCAAGCCCGCGCCGCCGAGGTCAACCGCCTTATGGCCGATCTTAAATTAAAATAAAAAGGATCAACAGATTTTCTGTTGATCTTTTTTGTTAGATACACGGTCGACAAATCGGAATTTGAAAGCTTAAGCTGAGCCCCTCTTTGAAAGTTTTGATAAAACTTTTTCAAAAGTTTTTTGCGATCCAACGGCAACCCGTTGGTCGCGCTCCGCAGAGCGCGAAATACTCCACGCGGCCCTTGCTTTAGTGAAAAAGAAGCGAAATTTTGGGTATGAAATACCTAAAATTTGGCTTGTTTTTCAGGCCGCGCAAACGAACGGTTTAACCGAATATTGCCGCTGTAGGACATTAAAAGCCACAGCGGCTTTGCCTTGCCCATCCTATGTGCTTATTTTGCTGAAAAAACAAGCCAAAAATTAGGTATTGCGCTTCGCTCCATACCCAATTTTTCGCTTCTTTTTTCCGAGACGCAAAAAGGGGTATTTCGAGCTCTGCGGAGCTC
>JAFTOB010000082.1 GCA_017451545.1 Clostridia bacterium
GCGGTCGACCCCTCGCGCCCCCCGAGGGGTAGGAGCGAGACACCTGGGGTTGATTGTTTAGAGGTTGCGGCGAAATCTGTTTGACCCCTTTAAATTCCGATTTATCGGTGACGTCCCCATTGGGTGATTGCGTACGGCACAAGGTCACGTCACCCGTGCATCCGCTGCCCGGCGGCCCGGGCAAAATCGAAAATCGGTACGATTTTCTTCCTTTACATTTCCGAAGGAAATATTTCACACGCCGAAGGCGTATTTCACGTGCCACGCACATTTCACTTCGCCGAAGGCGAAATTTCACTCGTCCGAAGGACGAATATCACTTGCCTCTGCGAGGCAAACAAAAAGGCCGATCCTCGGGAATCAGCCCTTTTGTTTTAAAACGGATCCGTCCATTCCCTGTCGTAGGGGAACCACAGCTCGACCATTAAGGCGGCGTGATCCGACCCCGCGCAGGCGAAGGGATCAATGAGGTGATCGTAAATATTGAAGACCGTCTCCTCGCTCTCGCGGAGAGTGAAAACGTGGTCGGTGGCCTCCGAGCCGCTACCGCGCAAAAGCTCGGCGCCGTACAGTCTGCCCGTTTCGGCATCAAGCGTCGGCTCGCCCATCACCGAGCGGCTGTCCTCGGCCGTGTAGGCGAGGTCGCGGACGGGTGTCATACCCAGCTCGGCCAGCTTTTTATAGGGTGCCGAATCGGGCGTGCAGGCAAAGCTGCCGCCTACGATGACGGTACAGCCGTATTTCTCGGTCAGCGGTGCCACCGTGTCGTTGTAGATGCGGCTGATCTGACTGTTCCGCAAATACTCGCCCGACGAGGTCTGCGCCTCGGTCAGATGTACCGATGCCACGGCGAAGGTGTGCCGCAGGCCTTGGTTGTCGGGGAAGGTGCGGAAGACCGCCCAAGTGACGAAATTTACGGAATTGTTGCGACCCTCAAGGTTGTAAACGCCGCTTTCCACCACCTCTGCCTTATCGGGGCGGTAGAGGATGGGCGTGGCGGTGACGTAGTTCAGGGAGGAGTTGGATACCTCCACCTCGGCGTAGCCCTGCGCCTTCATCAGCGATATGAGCGAGCCCTCCGACTCTCTCATAAAGCTCTCCGTATACTCCTGCAGGCAGAGCACGTCGGGGTTATAGGTGGCATAGACCTGGGAAAGCAGGCGGCTTCTCAGCTCGGTCTCGCCGTAGGCCGCGTTTTGCGTGCTGTCCGCGCCCCAGACGTTGTGGAAGATCACGCGCAGATCCGTATCCTTTTTCAGTATGCGGTAATTTTCCTCGCGCCGCGCGCGCTCCGTAATGTCCTTCTCAAGCAGGGGCACGACCCCGTCGGTCTGCTCCGCTTCGCGAAGCAGGGGCACGAGAGTGTGCACCGTTTCGTCGAGAAGATATTCGTAGCCTGCGTAAACGCCGGCGTTTATTTCGATCTTTGTGCCGTTCGCCGAGATCTGATACCGATTTTTGGGCGGAACGGAAAGGGTTCGGGCGGTCTTGCCCACCAAAATTTCGCACTCGGTCTCGGTGCTGTCGTCGCGGAGGGTGAGCTTTACGCCCGTGTGATCGTATATAAGCTCTCGAAGGTCCGCGGCAAAGCCTTTTTCGTACTCGGTGCAGTTTTTCGGGTAAACTATGTCGAAATCCGCCACGGGCAGCCCCGACAAAAAGGTGTTGCGTGCGGCAAGCTCCGACAGCATTGCGTGCTGTATGCCCGTCTGCGGAAGGCTCGGCAGCACGGCCGAGGCCACACGGACGATGCTTCTCGCGCTGTCGGCCGCCGAAACGCCGTAGATTCTGACGGTCTCACCGTTCACGGTGTAGGTCATATACGGAACTGCCGAAAACCGACGGGTCTTGTTTTCTTCTTTTACGTTGGTCAGCGCCGCGCGGAAGGTCACGCCGCCCTCACCGTCGTCATCAAGCCCGTATTTGGCAGGCAGATCGAGATAGGCGATGCCTCGGGCGTCCAGCAGCTCCTTCGAGAAGGATGGAGCGCCGAGGAGGAGGTCGGTGGGCGCGATAAGCGTGCCGTAGGTGATATTTTCAATATCCGCGCCGGGGATGGAGGCGATATGCGCCAGCGTCTCGGCACTCACCGCCGAGGTGAAGCGGAGACCAAGGTCAGTCTCCTTGAGGCGCACGTCGGCTCCGAGACGAAGCTCGGGAAGTCCGCACTCTGCCGCCTTTATATAAAAGCCCGAAGGATCACGCTCGGCCGCCGTCGAGCCGCCGAGAGAGCCCAGATGCTCCTGATAGCCGCCCACAAGCTCGGCCTCGCCCATAATGCCGTGGCAGGGCTTACGCAGGTCGGTACGGAAATTGACGAAGCTGCCGCCGTAGACCGTCAGCCTGCCGCTCGATCCGCCTTCAACACCCGTAGCGCACACGCAGGCATCGGCATCGAGGACCGAGAAAACGCCGCCGTAAATATTTATTTTATTGTCGCTGTCAAAATTGGTGGTGACGGCACGGCCCGTGCCGTCGTTTGCGATCATACCGCCGTAAATATTCACGGTGGAATCGCCGCTCAGATTGACGGTGGGCAGGGTACCCGACGAAACGTAAAGCCCGCCCGACACCGAAAGGCTCGCCCCGTCGGCGGCCGAAAGAGCGGTACCCGCTCCCGCATCCACGTTGAGCTCGCGGACGGTAACGTCAGCGCCGCTGACAGTGACCGTTCCCTCAAGGGTATGCCCGTTACCGTTGACCGTGGCATCCTTGGAGATTATCAGCCTGCCGCTCACGTCGCAAAGGAGGTTGAGGGTCTCGCCCGGCTGAAGATTGATGGTCGCCGAGATCAGGCTCGAATATTTTGTTCCGTTTATCTCGGCCACGTATTGGCTGTCAGAGGCCGACGCGCCCGTGGGGAAAATAGCGGTCAACGACAAAAGCATCGCAAGCACCAGCAAAAAGGAAAGCCTTCTCATATATCCTCCTTTCAAAGTTTACATACATAATTATGATACCACAGTACGGCGGTTATGTCAAGCATTGACCGACAAAAAACACGCGCAGACTAAGCTGCCTGCGCGTGAAAATGTCAAAATTTATTATTTTATCTCGACGATCCAGCCCTCGGGTGCCTCGATGCGTCCCATCTGGATGCCCGTGAGAGTCTCGTAAAGCTTCTTGGTAACGGGGCCCATCTCGGTCATACCCGCGGGGAAGCAGATCTCACGGCCGTGGTCAACGATCTTGCCCACGGGGGAGATGACCGCGGCAGTGCCGCAGAGTCCGCACTCGGCAAAGCTGTCGAGCTCGTCCTTGCTGATCACTCTCTCCTGAGCGTCGAGACCCAGATAGTCGCGTGCCACCACCATCAGCGAGCGACGGGTGATGGAGGGCAGAATGCTGTCCGACTTAGGGGTGCAAACGCCGCCGTCCTTGGTGACGAAGAGCACGTTCGCGCCGCCCGTCTCCTCAATTGTGGTGTGGGTCGCGGCGTCGAGATAGATGTTCTCGTCGTAGCCCTGCTCGTGAGCATCCACGATGTTGTAAAGGCTCATGGCGTAGTTCAGACCCGCCTTGATGTGACCCGTTCCGTGGGGAGCGGCGCGGTCAAGGTCGGAAAGTCTGACGGTCAGGGGGCGCACACCGCCCTTGAAGTAAGGGCCGACGGGTGTGACGAGGATGCGGAACTGATATTCGGTTGCGGGCTTGACGCCGATAACGGCGTTGGTGCCCATCATGTAAGGTCTGATATAAAGAGTTGCGCCCGAGCCGAAGGGGGGGACGTAGGCGGCGTTGGCCTTAACTACCTTCTTCACGGCCTCGATGAACTTCTCCTTGGGGTAAACGGGCATTTTCAGTCTCTTTGCCGAGTCCTCCATACGCTCCGCGTTCAGGTCGGGGCGGAAGGTGACGATCCTGCCGTCCTCGGTGGTGTAGGCCTTCAGACCCTCAAAGCAGGTCTGTGCGTACTGGAATACGCAGGCGCACTCGTTGAGAGTAACGGTGTGATCGGAGGTGAGGGTGCCCTCATCCCATTTGCCGTCCTTGTAGTTGGCGACGAAGCTGTAATCGGTCTCCATATAGCCGAAGCCGAGAGATGCCCAGTCGATGTTTTTCTTTTCCATAAGTGCCTCCATATATAAAAGGAATAAGATTCGTAAATAGTATTTTACAGTTTATCACATTAAAGCGCTCTTGTCAATATTTTTGCCGCAATTTTGCCTCAAAAGCGCGAAAAATCCTGCAAATAACGGCCTCGCATCAGACCTTGATATTTTCAGCAATGATGCGTCCGCACTCGGTGCAGCCCACGAGGGTCTTGCCCTCGCTCATAATATCGGCGGTGCGGTAGCCCGCATCAAGATAGTCCGAAACGGCGCGCTCGATGGCGTCGGCCTCGTCTTTCATATCAAAGCTGAAGCGGAGCATCATTGCCGCCGAGAGGATTGTGCCGACGGGGTTGGCTTTATCCTGACCCGCAATGTCGGGGGCCGAGCCGTGGATGGGCTCGTAAAGTCCGCAGGTGGTAGCGCCGAGGCTTGAGGAGGGGATCATTCCGATGGAGCCCGTAATCATCGAGGCCTCGTCGGAGAGGATGTCGCCGAACATATTTTCGGTGACGATGACGTCGAACTGCGAGGGATCTTTCACGATCTGCATAGCGCAGTTATCCACCAGCATATCCGAAAGCTCCACGTCGGGGTATTCCTCGGCCAAGCGGTGCATCACCTTTTTCCAAAGGCGGCTTGAGTCGAGCACGTTGGATTTTTCCACCGAACAGAGGCGACGGCTTCTCTTTTGCGCCGTCTCAAAGCCGATGCGACCGATGCGCTCGATCTCGGCTTCGCTGTAACGGAGGACATCGGTGGCCACGCCGTTCTCGGTCTTATGCTCGCCGAAGTAGATGCCGCCGATGAGCTCGCGGACGATGATGAAATCAATGCCGCGCTCAACGATCTCGCCCTTGAGGGGCGACGCGTCGGCAAGCTGAGGCCAGATCTTGGCGGGGCGGTTGTTGGAGTAAACGCCCATACCCGCGCGGAGGCGGAGCAGACCCTTTTCGGGGCGCATAGTCGCTGGCACGTCGTTCCACTTGTTACCGCCCACGGCACCCAGCAGAACGCTGTCGGACTCCACGCATTTTTGAAGCTCGGAGGGGGGCAGGGGATCGCCGTGCTTGTCGATAGCACAGCCGCCCATATCCACGTCTGTGTAGTTGAAGGTATGGCCGTAAAGCTCGGCCACACGGTCGAGGACGCGCAGGGCCTGCTCCACAATCTCGGGGCCGATGCCGTCGCCGCGAATTACCGCTATATTTTTAATCATTGCGCTCGCCTTCTTTCAGGGATTTGAGCAGTCCGCCGCTCTTGATAATGCTCTGGATAAAGGGAGGGAAGGGCTGGGCCTTGTAGCTCTTGCTCGCGGTCAGGTCGGTGATGATTCCGCTGTCGAAGTCCACCGCCACCTCGTGCCCTGCGGCGATCTCATCGGCCGCCTCCTCGCACTCGAGGATGGGAAGACCGATATTGATGGCGTTGCGGTAGAAGATCCGCGCGAAACTCTTTGCGATAACGCAGCCCACGCCGCAGGTCTTGATGACAAGGGGCGCGTGCTCACGGGATGAGCCGCAGCCAAAGTTGTGTCCCGCCACCATAACGTCGCCGACGCGCACGGCCTTGACGAAATCCTTGTCTATATCCTCCATACAGTGGAGCGCGAGCTCTTTTGCATCGGGGGTGTTGAGATAACGTGCGGGGATGATTACGTCGGTGTCCACGTTATCGGGATATTTAAATGCTTTTCCTTGAGTTTTCATACCTCAGACCTCCTTGTATTCGGTGATGTATCCGGTCAGCGCGCTTGCGGCGGCCGTGTGGGGAGAGGCGAGGTAGACCTCGCTGTCCACGTGTCCCATTCTTCCCACAAAATTGCGGTTTGTGGTGGCAACGCAACGCTCGCCCGCGGCGAGGATGCCCATATAACCGCCGAGGCAGGGGCCGCAGGTGGGGGTGGAGACCACCGCGCCCGCGTCGATAAACGCGGTATAGTAGCCGCGCTCAACGCACTCGCGAAGGATCTGCATAGTGCCGGGGATGATGATACAGCGGACGCCGTCGGCAACGGTCTTGCCGCGCAGGATCTTGTAGGCCGCCTCCATATCCTCCATCCGTCCGTTGGTGCAGGAGCCGATGACCACTTGATCGATCCTGATATGACCGAGCTCCCTCGCGGGGTGGGTGTTTTCGGGCAGGTGGGGGCAGGCCACCGTGGGAACGATGGACGAAAGATCAATGTTGATTACCCTCTCGTAGACCGCGTCGGCATCGGCCTCGTAGACTACGGGCTCACGCTCACAGCGACCGTTCATATATGCTACGGTCTTTTCGTCCACCGGGAAGATGCCGTTTTTCGCGCCCGCCTCAATGGCCATATTGCAGATGCAGAGGCGGTCGTCCATAGAAAGGCTTGCCACGCCGTCGCCCGTGAACTCCATGCTCTTGTAAAGGGCACCGTCCACGCCGATCATACCGATGATGGTCAGAATCACGTCCTTGCCGCTGCAGTTCGGGGGCAGCTTGCCCGTCAGATTGAACTTAATAGCCGAGGGCACCTTGAACCAGGCCATACCGGTGGCCATTCCCGCCGCCATATCGGTGGAGCCCACGCCGGTTGAGAAAGCACCGAGGGCGCCGTAGGTGCAGGTGTGGGAATCGGCGCCGATGATGCAATCGCCCGCCGTTACAACGCCCTGCTCGGGGAGAAGGGCGTGCTCGATGCCCATTTTGCCCACGTCGTAGAAGTGGCTGACGCAATGGGCGCAGGCGAACTCGCGGCAGGTCTTTGACTGCTCGGCCGCCTTTATATCCTTGTTGGGGACGAAGTGGTCAAGCACGATGGCCACTCTGTCCTTGTCGAAAACCTTGTCGAAGCCCGCCTTTTTGAACTCGTTGACGGCCACGGGTGTGGTGATATCGTTGCCGAGCACGACGTCGAGCTTTGCGTTTATAAGCTGGCCCGCCTCAACGCGGTCAAGTCCCGCGTGCGCGGCCAGAATTTTTTGTGTCATAGTCATTCCCATTTTAATTGCCTCCGTTTATCATATTATGGAACGCCGAAAGCAGGGCGTTGGTGCTGGCACGGATAACGTCGGTGTCGGTGCCCGCGCCCCAGAAGAGCTCGCCGTCGCCGCGCTGAAGTCCGATATAGGACGCCGCCACGCTTCGCGAGCCCTGACCCTGCATACTGTGCTGGGTGAAGACCTGGAGGGTGTATTCCTCACCCGTGTAGGCCTTCAGGGCATTGTTGACGGCACTCAGCGAACCGTTGCCCTCTGCCTCCATCTCGGTCTCCTCGCCGTCCTTCATAAAGGTTATGTTTATCTTGACGGCGTCATTCTCGCGCATAAAGTCAAAATCGGTGACGGTGATATCGCCTTTGATATTAAGGTAACTCGATTCGAAGATGGACAGCACCTCGTCGGCCTTGAGCTCGCGGTGCTCGTGATCCGAAATTCCCTTGCAGAGATAGCTGAAATGCTCGCGCATCTTAGGCGGCAGATTGTAGCCGAAGGTCTGCTCAAGCAGGTATCCGATGCCGCCCTTGCCGCTCTGGGAGTTGACGCGGATAACGTCGCTGTCATAGGTGCGGCCGATATCGTGGGGGTCGATGGGAATATAGGGGACGTTCCACCGATGGAGCTTTTTCTTCTGACGGTGCTTCATGCCTTTGGCGATGGCGTCCTGATGCGAGCCCGAGAAGGCGGCAAAAACAAGCGCACCCGCATAAGGAGCGCGGTCGTAGACCTGCATACGCGTGCATTTCTCGTACTTTTCCACAAGGTAGGGCATATTGGAAAAATCAAGCCCCGGATCAACGCCGTGGGAGTACATATTCATAGCCAAAGTGATGATATCCACGTTGCCCGTGCGCTCGCCGTTGCCGAAAAGCGTTCCTTCAACGCGGTCAGCCCCCGCCAAGAGCGCAAGCTCGGTGTCGGCAACGCCGGTTCCGCGGTCGTTGTGGGGATGGAGCGACAGGGTCACGAACTCGCGGTATTTCAGATTCTTGTGCATAAATTCCACCTGCGAGGCGTAAACGTGGGGCAGGCTCAGCTCGACGGTTACGGGGAGGTTGATGATGACGTTGTTGGTCTCGGAGGGCTCGAGCACGTCGAGCACCGCGTTGCAGACCTCAAGGGCGTACTCGGGCTCGGTTCCCGTAAAGGACTCGGGGGAATACTCAAAGCGGAAGTTGCCCTCGTACTCGGCGGCCAGCCGCTTGACGAGCTTCGCTCCCTCAACGGCGATCTGCTTGATCTCCTCCTTGGACTTTTTGAACACCTGCTCGCGCTGTGCCACGCTGACCGAATTGTAAAAGTGGATGATGGCGTTGGGCGCGCCGTGGCAGGCGTCGAAGGTCTTGCGGATTATGTGCTCGCGGCATTGGGTAAGCACCTGAACCGTCACGTCCTCGGGAATCATATTATTGTCTATAAGGGTGCGCAAAAATTCGTACTCGGTCTCGCTGGCGGCGGGGAAGCCCACCTCGATCTCCTTGAAGCCCACCTCAAGCAGCACCTTAAAGTATTCGAGCTTTTCCTCAAGGCTCATGGGGATGACGAGGCTCTGGTTGCCGTCGCGCATATCCACCGAGCACCACACGGGGGGCTTTTCGATGTGATCCCGCGCCGCCCAACCGTTGTACTCGGGTGGGACGGGGAAATATCCTATACCGTATTTACTTGCATCCATCATGTTTATCTCCGTTCCGCCGCTCTGCGGCGACATAAATAATTATTGAAAAACGCGGCCGCCTCGCGGCTCGGATCTGTGATCCGAAAGCGTTTTTGCCTTGCGTGAACAGATATACCTCCCATTGCGGGAAATGAACCTTCACGCCATCTCCTTAATTGCTATAGCCTCGACCTCAACGAGCACGCCGCGGGGCAGGGACTTGACGGCCACGCAGGATCTTGCGGGGCAGCCCGTGAAATATTCGGTGTAAACGGCGTTGAAGGCGGCAAAATCCGCCATGTCGCTGAGGAAGCAGGTGGTCTTGATAACGGTATTGAGGCTTGCGCCCGAGGCTTCAAGCACGGCGGCGAGATTTTTGCAGACACGGTGGGTCTGCTCGGTGATGCCGTCGCCCGTGACCGCGCCGCTTTCGGGGTCGAGAGGTATCTGCCCCGAGGTGAAGACGAGCTCGCCTGCCGAAATTGCCTGAGAATAAGGGCCGATGGCCGCGGGGGCCTTCGGCGTGTTGGTCTTTGTGATCATAATATATCTCCTTTTCGTAGGAATCAAAAAAATAAACCCGCCTCAAAGAAAACTTTGAGACGGGTGAAAACACTCGCGGTACCACTCAAATTGCGGAAGATTCCGCCACTCATAGAGGTCAATCAACCTCGGCGCACTGACGCAGCGTTCGCGTGATGCCCTTTGGAGGCACCAAGCTCGGAAGTGAGAGGATGATGGAGACAAATATCGGCTCGCACCTGCCGCCGACTCTCTGGGATCTGCCCGCC
>JAFTOB010000083.1 GCA_017451545.1 Clostridia bacterium
CTTACCCCTCGGGGGGCGCGAGGGGTCGACTGCGAATTATACGAAGCAGTCTGGGGAGTGGGTGGGGGGTAGCGGGTGGATGTGCGTCGAGGATACGCGAACAGAAATATCGCTTTGCCCAACCTCATCGTTTGCGCGGCCTGAAAAAGAAGCCAAAATTTAGGTATTCCACGCCATTGTGGCGCTCCATACCCAAATTTTCGCTTCTTTTTCACATATGCAAGGGCCGCGTGGAGCTTTTCGCGCGTTGCGACGCGCGACCGGCGTTTCGGCGCCGGCTCCCGAAAAACTTTTGAAAAAGTTTTATCAAAACTTTCAAAAATTAGTTTAGCTTAAACTTCAAATTCCGATTTGTCGGTCTCTCGCCGTCGGTCGGCGTGGATCAATCCTTCTTCACCTCAGCCGAAAGGCCGGTGGCTTTTTCAAACATTCCGAGCTCGTAGCAGGGGAAATATATGCCGTAAGGCTCGCCGTCCCTTTCAAGCTCCAAAATGTAATAAGGCTTGGAGAAAACGCAACCTACGTTGTTTACGGTCAGCTTGTATTTCTTGTATTGACTGCTTCGGGGATCCTCGGGCTTGTTCCAGCCCATAACAGATATTCTCTTCCCTACCTCGCGGATACCGCGAAGCTCGGAGATCGGGAAGGCGTACACGTTTTCAAGATCGGCCAGACAAAGGCATCCGTTCTCTTTAAAAATCCGCATCTCAAGGGCGGTATAAGCGGATGGGCTGAAGCCCTCGTAGGGCTTGATCTCTCCGTTTTTGTTCTTGAATTTGAACACGAGCACGTCGACGCAGGGAGCGGAGGGCGGCACGTTCAGATCCTGCAGAACGTTCTCCTGCTCGTCGATGACAGTCGCCTCTATCTCGTCCGCGCC
This sequence comes from Clostridia bacterium, assembly GCA_017451545.1. Taxonomy (GTDB): domain Bacteria; phylum Bacillota; class Clostridia; order Oscillospirales; family CAG-272; genus RGIG3994. The sequence goes on from JAFTOB010000083.1 coordinate 881, forward strand.
CGTTGCCTCGCGAACCTCTTTTTTCTTTACCCGTGTAAGAATTTCGCAGATCACCACGCCGACGATGGCGGCGCCGTCGAGCCAGAAGAGCGCGGGGGCGTTGGCGTAGCCCTCGGCAAAGCCGACCTTCAAGGTGCCGCGGAGAATGCCCACGGTGAGAATGACCGCCGCAAACGCAAAAACATAATGCAGGATGCGCACGGGCAGGGGCAGCTTGGCCTTTTGGTTCACGTCCTCCAGCTTATCCACGGACGTTTCAAGTCTTTTCCCCGCATCGGAGGACACGGTTCGCGCCGCAAATATCGCGCCGCAAACGCGCTCGTTTTTCTTGTTTTCGGTTATGTCTACGCCAAAGATCGGTTTCATAACGATACCTCCAAAAATAGTTGTCATAATGTAAGACCTCAAAAATAGGCGAATCTTATGCACTTTCGATTATAACATATCAATCCACGTATGTCAAGAGCGTAAGCGGAGGGAGAAGAGACCGATAAATCGGAGTTTGAAAGCTTAAGCTGAGCCCCTCTTTGAAAGTTTTGATAAAACTTTTTCAAAAGTTTTTCGGGAGCCGGCGCCGAAACGCCGGTCGAGCTCCGCAGAGCTCGAAATCCCCTTTTTGCGTCTCGGAAAAAAGAAGCGAAAAATTGGGTATGGAGCAAAGCGCAATACCTAATTTTTGGTTTCTTTTTTCAGCAAAAAAGCAAAAAAAGATGAGCAAGGCAAAACCACTGTAATCTTTAATATCATACAGCGGCAATATTCGGCTAAACCGTTCGTTTGCGCGGCCTGAAAAACAAGCCAAATTTTAGGTATTCCATACCCAAAATTTCGCTTCTTTTTCACTGAAGCAAGGGCCGCGTGGAGTATTTCGCGCTCTGCGGAGCGCGACCAACGGGTTGCCGTTGGATCGCAAAAAACTTTTGAAAAAGTTTTATCAAAACTTTCAAAAAGGGGTTAGGCTTAAACTTTAAACTCCGATTTGTCGGTCGCTCCGTCTCTCGGTCTTTGAAAATTTTCTACTTTTTTATATATTGTTCAAAAAAAATTCGCAGAACGGGTAGAAATTTCAATAGATTTGTGTTATAATATATAATTGAGCAGTTATATTTACCGCTCGGCAGCAATACCCAACCACCGAAAGGAATCAAAATGTCTGAATATATAGAAAAAGTTGAAATGATAAACGCGCCCATTATCGCCCTCAAGGGCGTGGTGGCCTTTCCTTCCGTCACCTTCAGCCTTGAGCTGTCCGACGAGAAGAACATAGCCGCCGCCGAGGCCGCGCTCCGCACAGGCTCGCTCATTCTCCTTGTGACCATGAACGATCCCGATGCTCCCATCTGCGACGAGGCGCTGAACCGAATCGGCGTTTCGGCGCGCATCAAGCAATCTGTCAAAACCGAGGGCTCCCTCCGCGTGGTGGCCGAGGGCTATTCCCGCGCCACTCTGATCTCGGTCAACGAGGGCTCGTCCTATCTCAGTGCCACCGCAATGTGCAAAACCGTTTCGCTGACCGACGAGGGCGGCGTCCGCGGTGAGGCTTATATGCGCGAGGCTATTGCGACTCTCGAGAAGGTCCTCGCCTTCCTCCCCTCCCTGCCCGACGACCTGCTGGTCTCGGCCAAGGCAATGAAGAACCCCGGTCAGCTTGCCGATCTTATCGCCTCCAACGTAATGGTCAAGATCGACGACAAGCAGGCGGTGCTTGAATGCTTCGAGCCCCTGCGCCGCATCGAGATAGCCACACAGCTTCTCGTCCGCGAGATCGAGCTGCTCGAATACGAGATGGCCGTCCACAAAAAGGTTCGTTCCCGCCTCAACGAAGCGCAGAAGGAAAGATATCTGCGCGAGCAGCTCCACGCCATCGAGGAAGAGCTGGGCGAAGGCGACGACGTAAGCGAATTCTACCAGAAGATAATGTCCACCCCCATGCCCGAGGAGGTGCGCGAGAAGCTGCTCAAGGAAAACGAGAGAATGTCCCGCACTCCCTTCGGCTCGGCCGAGGCGGGCGTGCTCCGCAACTATCTCGACGTATGCCTTGAGATCCCGTGGACGAAGGAGACCCGCGACCGCACCGACATAGAGTCGGCCAAAAAGGTGCTTGAGGCCGATCACGACGGACTTGAAAAGATCAAGGAGCGCATCCTTGAGTATCTGGCCGTCAAAAAGCTCAACCCCGAGCTGAAAAATCAGATCATCTGCCTCGTCGGCCCTCCCGGAACGGGAAAGACCTCCATCGGTCGCTCCATTGCCCGCGCCATGCACAGAAAGTACGTGCGCGTGTCTCTTGGAGGCATCCACGACGAGTCCGACATCCGCGGCCACAGAAAGACCTACGTGGCGGCAATGCCCGGCCGCATTATCAACGCCCTGACTCAGGCGGGCGTTCGCAATCCCCTTATGCTGCTCGATGAGATCGACAAGATGACCGCCAACGTGCAGGGCGACCCCGCATCGGCTCTTCTTGAGGTGCTCGACCCCGAGCAGAACAAGTTCTTCCGCGACCATTTCGTGGAGCTGCCCTTCGATCTTTCCGATTGCGTTTTCATCTGCACGGCAAACTCGCTGGACGGTATTCCCCGTCCCCTCATCGACCGTATGGAGGTCATTGAGCTGACGAGCTACACCCGCCGCGAGAAGCTGAGCATCGCAAAGAATCACCTGCTTCCCAAGCAGCAAAAGCGTCACGGACTGACCGGACGCAGTATGCGCGTCACCGATGCCGCCCTTTACGAGGTCATCGACAACTACACCCGCGAGGCGGGCGTGCGTAATCTGGAGCGCGAGATCGCCGCACTCTGCCGCAAGGCGGCAATGAAGCTGGTCACCGAGCCCGACAGAAAACGCGTCACTGTTGACGCAAAGGATATAGAAAAGCTCCTCGGCGCCCGCAAGGCCGCGCCCGACACACTGCCCGATCGCGACGAGGTGGGCGTGGTCAACGGTCTGGCCTACACCTCCGTGGGCGGCGACCTGCTCCGCATTGAGACCGCCGTTCTCGACGGCTCGGGCAAGCTGGAGCTGACGGGCTCCCTCGGCGACGTGATGAAGGAATCCGCCCGCGCCGCCATCAGCTACATCCGCTCGGTCAGCGACGAGCTCGGCATCGACAAGGATTTTTACAAAAATCGCGACATACATATCCACGTACCCGAGGGTGCAGTCCCCAAGGACGGCCCTTCGGCGGGTATTACCATTATGACCTCCCTCGTCAGCGCGCTGACGGGTCGCCCCGTGCGCCGCGACGTGGCCATGACGGGCGAGATCACCCTGCGCGGCAACGTGCTGGCCATCGGCGGATTGCGCGAAAAGACCATGGCGGCCTACTCACGCGGTATTAAGAAGGTCATAATCCCCGAGCAGAATATCTGCAATCTTGAGGACATCGACCCCGAGGCAAGGGCGGGACTTACCTTCCTTCCCGTGGCTCACGCCCGTCAGGTGCTTATGCACGCGCTCCTACAGGGAAAGGCAGAGAATGCAGCCAACACGGTCGAGCCCCTGCCCGAAATACTTCCCGAAAACGTACAAAACATAGAAAAAGGAGGCACTCTCGGTGCTTAATCTTTCAAAGGTCGAGCTCCGCATCAGCGCGGGCTTCACCTCCCAATTCCCCGGCGACCCCGTTCCTCAGATCGCCTTTTCCGGGCGCTCCAACGTGGGAAAAAGCTCGCTGATCAACACGTTGCTCGGCCGCAAGTCGCTGGCCAGAGTGTCGTCCGCCCCCGGAAAGACGGTGACCGTCAATTTTTACGACGTGGACAAGAAGCTCCTTTTGGTCGACCTGCCGGGCTACGGCTTCGCCAAGCGCCCGCTGGCGGAAAAGGAAAAATGGTCGCGCCTGACCGACGGATATTTCACAAACAACCCGAATATCGACCGCCTGCGCTGTGTGCTTCAGCTTGTGGACAGCCGCATCCCACCTACAAAGGATGACGAAATGATGCTCGATTATCTGCGTCAGTTAGAGATCCCCTTCGTGGTGGTGGCAACGAAGGTCGACAAGCTCAACAAGACCGAGCGCAAAAAGAATCTTGATGCGCTTGCCGCCCATCCGCTTACGCAGGGCGCAAAAATAATCCCCTTCTCCTCCCTCTCGGGTGAGGGCAAGGAGGAGCTTCTGAAGGTCATTTTCGGATACCTTAACTAAGGAGGATCACTATGCTCTTAGATCTGTTATTCAGCGGCAATATAAAAGAGACCCTCATTGTATTTCTGATGTGGGTTCCCATAATTCTGCTGGCCTTCTCCGTTCACGAATCGGCACACGCGTTGGTCGCAAGCTGGCTCGGAGACAGCACGGCGAAAAATTTCGGCCGTATTACCCTCAATCCCGCAAAGCACCTTGACCCCTACGGCACGCTTTCAATGCTGGTCTTCGGAATCGGCTGGGCGAAGCCCGTTCCCATCAATTCGAGAAATATGAAGAATCCCAAGTGGGGAATGGCGATCTCGGCTCTGGCAGGCCCCGTATCCAACCTGCTTCTCGGCTTTATCTTCGTTCTCGCCATGAGCATCGCCTGCAAGAGCGTTGACGTTTCGTATATCAACAACACCTTTTATTATTGGTCCGACGCACCCGCGTGGCATCTTTATCTCTGCGAATTCTTCTACTACGCGGCCGTGCTCAACATCTCCCTTGCCGTCTTCAATATGATCCCCTTCCCGCCCTTTGACGGCTCGCGAATACTCTACGTAGTTCTCCCCATGAAGCTCTATTTCAAGGTTATGAGATACGAGCAGTACGTGGGAATCGCCATTCTGGTGATCTTCTTGGTTCTCAACAGGATCGGCATCAACCCCCTGTCCTACGTTGTGGATCCTATTGTCAATCTGCTTCTCTCGCTCGTCGGAGCATAAAACTGTGAAAGGAGAAGGCCATGGCCCTGACTTATAAAATAGAACAGTTTGAAGGCCCTCTTGACCTTCTGCTTTCGCTCATTGCAAAAAACAAGGTAAACATCGAGGACATCCCAATCTCGCTCATCTGCGACCAATATATGGAGTACATCAACGAGGCGCAGCGCCTCGATATGGAGCTGGCCAGCGAGTTCATTCTTATGGCCTCCGAGCTTATGCTCATCAAGAGCAAAATGCTCCTGCCCCGTAACGACGAGGACGAGGAGGACCCCCGCGCCGTCCTTACCGATGCCCTTATCCGCTATCAGCAGGCAAAGGCGGCGGCCCTTCAGTTCGCGCCCCTTTACGCCTACTATTCGGGGCGTCTGGCCAAGGATACCGACGAGGTGTCGGTCGACCGCAGCTTCGTGGCCGATCAGGATCCTATGTCCCTCTGCACAGCGGTGCGGCGCATCATCGCCAATACCAACGCCGAGGCACGCAACTCGGTTCAGGTCTTCCACCCCATGATCAAAAAGCCCATCGTACCCGTTGAGGTAAAGATCGTGGGCATTCTCAAGCACATCGACAAAAACCGCGGCTCGGCAACTCTCGACGAGCTCCTGTCCGACTCGGTGTCGCTGCCCGATATGATAGCCATCTTCATCGGCGTGCTCGAGCTTGTCAAGGTTCGCCGCCTGCTCATCTCTGAAAGCGATGAGGACGAGCGCGGCATCCACGGCGTGACCACCACCTTTACCCTCAATGAGAACGAGGACGATATTATTAAGGAAGAAAGCGCGGAGAATTTCAATGACTGATGCAATAAAAGATATTCAAAATCAAGAAGCTACCCCCGAGCAGGCCCTCGCCACGGTGGAGGACATCTGCCGCGCCATCGAGGCCATCCTCTTTGCGGCGGGTTACCCTATGGCCTACGAAAAGCTCGCCGAGGTCCTCGGACTTTCGGTGCGCGACGTCAAGCTGCTCTGCGAGCAGATGGCAGAAAGATATAACGGCGACGCCTCGCCCCACGGCATTATGCTCGCCCTTTTCCCCGACACCTGCCAGCTCTGCACCAAGGAAAGATTTTTGCCCTACATCCGCGAGGCTCTCGGCATCAAGCGCGGCGGCAACCTTTCGGCATCCTCCCTTGAGGTGCTGGCCGTTGTGGCCTACAATCAGCCCGTCACCCGTTCCTTCATCGATCAGGTGCGCGGCGTTGACAGCAGCTATGCCGTATCCTCGCTCATAGACAAGGGACTCATCGAGTCCTGCGGCCGTCTCGACGCGCCGGGTCGCCCTATGCTCTACGCCACATCGGATAAATTCCTCCGCGTGTTCGGCTTTAATTCGCTGGACGATCTGCCAAAGACCGAGCCGCTGGTCAACCCCGAGGAGTCGGGTCAGCAGCTTATGATCGACGGCAAGGAGCTCGCCGAGGCCACAGCCGAGGAGCAGACCGCCGAATAATCGCGCAAAAAATCCGAAAGAAAGGAGACGCCATGCCCGTACCGCTCATAGTTATCGGCATAATTGCGCTTATAATCGCCGGAATAATGGCCATACGCGCCACGGTTTACATCGATTACCGCGACGAGGTGCGGCTGACCGTTTCCGTTGCCGGTTTGAAAATAAAAATTCTTCCCAAAAAAGAGCCCGCACCCGTGAATATCGACGACTACTCGCCGAAAAAGTTCAAAAAGATGCTGGCCAAAAAGAAAAAGAAGGAAGAAAAGCTCGCCCTGAAGAAAAAGAAAAAGGACGAGAAAAAGCAGGCCAAAAAGCTTGCTAAAAAGGAAGCGAAGAAAAAGGCCAAGGAGCAGGAAAAGCTCGACCGCAAGGCAGGCAAGCCGAAGAAGGAAAAGCGCTCCCTTGTCGAGAACATTTCCCTTGTCACCCACATCGTGGGCATCTTCTTCCGCCGATTTGCAAAGCATTTCCGCATCAAGGTTGCGCGGCTCAACATCATCATCGCCACGGGCGATGCCGCCACCACAGCCATTGCCTACGGCGTGGCCGTTCAGGGCGTCGAGTACATTCTCGCTCTGCTTGATAAGGTCACAAACGTCAAGTATAAAAAAGACGCAGAGGTCTACGTGGGCGTCGACTACCTGACCGACAAAACTCAGGTCGACGTTTCTCTCGCCTTCAGCCTCCGCGTGTGGCACCTTTTCGATATCCTCTTCCGCGTGGCCTTCGGGGCTGTCGCAAAGCTCGTAAAGCAGAAAAACAATAAAAATAATAAATAAATTATACATTTATAAAGGAAGGACAAGACTATGCAAAACGATACCAAGCTTCAGGATCTTGTACGCACGTCCCTTGAGAGCATCCGCACTCTCGTGGATGCCAACACCGTTGTGGGTGACCCCATTATGACCGAGCAGGGAGTGACCATCATTCCCGTTTCCAAGATCTCGGTGGGCTACGCCTCCGGCGGACTTGACTACGCAGTAAAGAATGAGCCCGTAAGTAGCGCCAAGCCCAAGAACTTCGGCGGTGGCGGCGGAACCGGCCTTTCGGTCGCTCCCATCGGCTTCATCGTCATCAGCAAGACCGGAACTGTTGATTTCATCAACGTGGGCATGAAGGTCCCCACCGACCCCATCGGTCAGATCACCGACATCATCGACCGCTCCCCCGAGATCATCACCAAGATCAAGGCCGCTTTCGCAAAGAAGCCCGAGGAGGCCGCCGAGGAGACTGCCGAGGATAAGGCTGAGGACAAGGCCGAGTAATTGCGCCGATCAAGGGGCATATATCGCACACCCGGGATATATATTTATGTAGAAATATTTCCTCGGAGGTGGATATATGCCCTCTTGTATCAGAAGGCTCAGCGCCGCATTTTGCGCGGTGCTCGTGTTTTGCGCCCTTTTTCTCCCCTGCTCTGCTTTGGAGCTCATCCCGTCGGTGTCGGCGCAAAGCGCCATACTGATGGAAGCGGGCAGCGGCAGGATAATTTACGAAAAGAACGCCCGCATCCGAATGCCAATGGCCAGCACCACCAAGATCATGACGGCGTTAGTGGCACTTGAGACAGGCGACCCCGACGCGACCGTCACCGTCGACCCGCGCGCCGTGGGCGTGGAGGGCTCGTCGGTATATTTGAAGGTCGGCGAGAGGATGACCCTGCGCGAGCTGGTTTTTTGCCTTATGCTTGCATCGGCAAACGATGCCGCGGCGGCCATCGCCTACCATATTTCGGGCAGCATCGAGGGCTTTGCCGAGCTGATGAACAAAAAGGCCGCCGAGCTCGGCCTCTCCGACACTCACTTTGAAAATCCCCACGGGCTCGACAGCGAAGGGCATTACACCACAGCGCAGGAGCTGGCGATCATCACCGCTCACGCGCTTGAAAATGCCGAGCTTGCCGAGATCGTGGCCACCAATACAAAAACCGTGGATAGCGACCTGTCGCAGCACGCGCTTTTCAATCACAATAAGCTCCTGCGGAGCTACGAGGGCTGTGTGGGCGTCAAAACGGGCTATACAAAGAGGTGCGGACGTTGCCTCGTCAGCGCCGCCGAGCGCGACGGGCTGACCCTCATCTGCGTCACACTGAACGCCCCCGACGATTGGAACGATCACACGCGCCTGCTCGATTACGGCTTCGAGCATTACCGCGCACTGTCCCTTTGCCGCCCCTATCAGAGCTTTTACGAAATGCCCGTGGTCTCGGGCGAGAGCGGACGGCTGCTCTGCGTCACGAACACGGCTCTGTCGTATCCCGTAACCGAAAATCAGCGGCTTACACGGGTGGTGGAATGCCACCGCTTCGCCTGGAAAATGCCGAAAAACGGCACACGGGTCGGCCGTGTGGTCTTTTATCTCGACGGAAAGCCCGTGGCCGAGGCCGAGCTGACCGCTTTTATATTAAACTAAAAGGATAAATTATGGAAATCAGACTTCAAAAATATTTCACCGATTGCGGTGTCCTTTCGCGCCGCACCGCCGAGGCCGAGATCGCCGCAGGGCGTGTCCGCGTCAACGGCGAGGTCGCGCAGATCGGCACCAAGATCGACCCCGCCACCGACACCGTGACCTATAAGGGCAAGGTGGTGGAGCCCAAGACCGAGCGCGGCATCTACGTGATGCTAAATAAGCCCCGCGGCTACGTCACCACTCTTTCCGACGACCGCGGCCGCAAGTGCATCACCGAGCTAATCGCGGATATCGAGGAGCGCATCTACCCCGTCGGGCGTCTGGATATGGATTCGGACGGTCTGCTTCTTTTGACCAACGACGGCGAGCTGACAAACTTCCTAACCCACCCGAAACACGAGATCCCGAAGATCTACCACGTTAAGGTCAAGGGCAAGCTGACCCCCGAGCAGATCCGCGAGATCGGACGCCCCATCGAGATCGACGGTATGACCACAAAGCCCGTCCGCGTCACCCTCGTGTCCACCGACCGCGATAACTCCACCCTCGAGATGGTGCTTTACGAGGGACGAAACCGACAGATCCGCCGTATGTGCGAGGCACGCGACGTGGAGATCCTTCGACTCTGCCGCGTGGCTATCGGAAATATCACCCTCGGCAATCTGACCCCCGGCAAGTGGAGATACCTCTCCCACGCCCAGGTGGAATATCTGAAAAACGAAATGAGGAAATTCAACAAATGATGCTCAAAGTCACACCCATTCAGTCGAAGGAGGATCAGCGCGTAGCCTGCGAGATCTGCGGCGCAGCCTATGACCCCGACCTTTTAGCCTACGAGCTCTCCGAGGAGGGCAGGACCCTCGGCGTATGCCAGTTCAAAATGGCGCCCGAGGGCGGCGTTATACGCACCATCGACCTTATCGACGATAAATTCGACCTCTTTTATATGCTCTGCGCGGGCACGATGAACTTCATCGAGCTCTGCGGCGCACTCTATGCATACCTCGATGCCCCCGTGGAGGCCGTCCGCGCCAAGGCCATGTCCTTCGACCGCGACGAAACCGGCCGCTGGAGGTCCGACCTCAAGGCCTTCTTCTCCTCCCCCTGCAAAAGCTGCGGCAAAAAGGCAGAGGAAAACTGATAAAAGAAAAGCAACGCCCGCCCACGGTAAACCGCAGGCGGGCGTTTTTTATAAATGCAGTTTGAAAGTCGCCGATAAATCTGAGTTTGTTTGAAAATTCAAGGCGTAAATCGAGAGACCTCGACCCAACGAAATGTAGGGACCGGCGTCCTCGACGGTCCGCGAAGATGGTAAAGGCTAACCGGCTAAAAACCTTTGATTTCATTGATTTTTCTTATAATGGACCGTCGAGGACGCCGGTCCCTACAGGGTTTAATTTTAACCGTCCGCGATCCGTCTTGGTGAAATCTGTTTGAAACCTTCAAACTCCAATTTATCGGGTTTCCCGGATGTTGCCGCGTGGCGGCAACATCTCAGCCGTCCGAAATACGAGCCATATACTCCTCAAGCTCGCTCTTAATCACCGCCACCTGCGGGCCGTAAACTAGCTGAATCCCGCCGCCGCGCTTGATCACGCCCGCCGCGACTCTCAGCCTCAGCATATCAGCCTCAACAAGCTCGGGCTCCGTTCCGGGCACGCGCAGACGGGTGGCACAGCAGTCGAGGTTTTCGATATTCGACCGCCCGCCAAGGCCGCGAAGGATCAGCTCGCTGACCGTGGGCTCGCTCTCCTCAACGTACACGTTCGTGGGCGCGAGATCGGGCTCGGTGGGAATGGTGCCGCCCTCGGCCAACGCCACCTTCTTGGCCTCCACGTCAGCCCTGCGGAAGAGCCGTGTCTCCTCGTCGTCGGCCTCGCGACCCGGGGTGACGTAGTTGAATTTCTTGATCATCACGCGGAAAAGCAGAAAATAAACGATAAAATAGGCCACGCCCACCACGGGGATCCAGATCCAATTGGTCTTGGTGTTGCCCTGCAGGATGCCAAAAAGGGTCAGGTCGATGATGCCGCCCGAGAAGGTCATACCCACGCCGACGCCGAGAATGTGCATCAGCATATAGGCCACGCCCGCGAAGATGCTGTGAACGACGTAAAGCAGGGGCGCGACAAAGAGGAAGGTGAACTCCAGCGGCTCGGTAATGCCCGTAAGCATTGCCGTCAGCGCCGCCGAAAGGAGCAGACCGCCCGCAACCTTGCGCTTTTCGGGTCGTGCGCAGGTGTAAATGGCCAGCGCCGCACCGGGCAGGCCGAAGATCATCAGGGGGAACTTTCCGCTCATAAATCTTGTGGCCTCAACCGAGAAAACGGTGGTCGAGGGCGACGCAAGCTGGGCAAAAAAGATGTTCTGCGCACCGTAGACCATGGTGCCGTCGATCATCATCGAGCCGCCGAGACCCGTCTGCCAGAAGGGCAGATAGAACACGTGGTGCAGCCCGAAGGGGATGAGGATGCGCTCGGTGAAGCCGTAGATCAGCGTGCCCGTGTAGCCCGAGCGCACCACCACGTCTCCGATGGCGTAGATGCCCGATTGCACGTAGGGCCAGACGAAGTACATAATGCCGCCGACGAAAACGAAGGTCACGGTGGAAATGATGGGCACAAAGCGCGTGCCGCCAAAGAAGGATATGACGTTGGGCAGGCGGATCTTGTAAAATCTGTTGTGCAGAAATGCCACGCCGAGACCGACCACGATGCCGCCGAAAACACCCATTTCAAGTGAGGTGATGCCGACCACGTTGGCCACCGTTCCCTCAAGCATCACGCCCTCCTCAAGCCGACCGTTCAGGGCGAGCAGGGTGTGGATCGTCTGGTGCATAACGAAGAAGGCAATGCCCGCCGAAAGGGTGGCCGTTCCCTTCTCGGCCTCAGCCATTCCGAGAGCCACGCCGAGGGCAAAAAGGATGGGCAGGTTGCTGAAAATGATCGACCCGACCTCGGACATAACGGTGAGCACGGCGTTGAGTGCCGTCCCCTCGCCGAGTATGCCAGCAAGGCCGTAGGTCTCGATGGTGGTGGGGTTGGTCAGCGACGCACCCACACCGAGGAGCAGACCCGCGATGGGCAAGAGCGCGATGGGCAGCATAAAGGACCGACCGACCCTCTGCAGCACGCCGAAGGCCGCCGATTGCCGCTTGACCTTCCCCCGCGCCCGCTCTTTTTTTGTTTCTTTTGTTCTATCCATAAAAATCTCCTTGTTTTGTTTTTGAAAATATGTGATGAGGACGATAAATCTGAGTTTATTTGAAAGAGTTTTTTCGAGAACCTTCTTGCAAGAAGGTTCTCGAGCTCTCCAAGAAACTTTAATGCATTGGTTAAATTAAATGGGGAGTATATCTTTCAAAATTCGCTCGGTCGCGAATTTTGAGTGATTATATCGGCTAAATCGTTCGCGCTCTCGCAGGCGCGTAGTCCGGTGAAAACTCCTCCTGACGCGCCATGACAGATGTTTTGCCTTGCTAAA
>JAFTOB010000084.1 GCA_017451545.1 Clostridia bacterium
GACATAAGACCTATAGAAAACACTCCACGAGCCTTAAGTCCTACCGCGAAAAATCCGTGTGCATTTTTGCCGATGTGGTAAAGCGGCATACCGAAAATCATTTTCTCGCTTTTGCGTTCTTGAAATTGTTTTTTGAATATATCCCAAAATGTTTCTATTTCTTTAGGTTCGATACCTTGCTTTTCGGTAATATCATCTTTGAGCAGATAATCCATCGAGCACTCAAAGAGCTTTCCTATTTTGATCAACTTGTCGGTTTCGGGATATGCGATATCCGACTCCCATTTGCTGATAGATTGACGGGAAACGCCGAGAATATCGGCAAGCTGTTCTTGTGTATAATTGTATTCTTTTCTGAGTTTTGATAGCTTTTCGCCAAGTGTCATAATTGTTTTGCTCCTTTATGTTTTCTAACGCCGCGTTGCCGTTATTGTAGCACACGGGGAGAAAACATACCACCAATCAGGTGTTTCTTTATGTAAACTTTGGGTTGCGTTTATAATTTATAAGTTCACAAGTTCTTGTTTATCGACGAATATTATACCACAATTTCGCTGATAAATCAAGGCGTAGCCTTGTATATCATCCGCAACTTGTTGCGGTATATCATCAAGCCGCAGGAAAGATGCACGCTTGCGCGTGATGAGATGCAAGGGCGGCTTGCCGCCCTTGATGATATACCGCCTTGCGGCGGATGAGATGCCAAGCCGAAGGCTTGTCGCCTGCGGCTTGGATAAAAAAACACCATCGCGATTGCGATGGTGTTTTTTGGCTAAGAACGACTAAAAGGTGCATAAAGCGGGGTAAGAACGACAAAAAGTACACCATTAGCGCTAATTGTTAATTGAAATTTATATATACCGTTGAAGCTCTTCAAGCATTTGAGCATTATACTTGCTTCGATAGATTCTAAAACCTTTTTTATTCATCTATATTTTCGGTCTCTTTTCTATGCCGTATTCTGGCAACAACCTCATAATGTTCGTCGACAATTTCATCTACCAAATAGGAATTTGATCCAAAACGCACGAACTCGTACTGCTTCATATTGTTTTTATCGAAAGATTTAATAATTTCATACTCATAATACTTGCTTTTTCCGCCATATGCAATTAGAAGTATCAAAAACCTACTTCGGTATTCCAATAGCCTAAAGCAATCTTCATCTTCAACCACAGCGTCAAAGACCCACGAAAACAGATCCTCACCATCGAGTTCTAAACAAGGATTAGCTCCATGCTCCAGACACAGCCTTGCAATCTCAAGATTATCATCATCTGCCGCATCGGCTATTTCCTTGTTTTCGTCACTCGCGTTATAAAACTCATCCTCATAAACAGGATACTGAAGATCCCAAAAAGGATTCTCTTGCCATCCACGTCTATCGGCATATAGAATATAATTTGGATCAGCACCACGTTCTAAAAGCAACCTTGCCATCTTTAAGTTTGTATACATACATGCTTCAGATAAGAATGTCGTTATATGCTGCTCCCAGTTAGGATCATTAAGTATGGGTTCATTAACATTTATTTCATCGAGTAACTCGTTCGCACGAGCGATGGCAAAATCATTATCTCTGCACATATAGTATAACTCTTTAACTTTGTCATCCATAATGAACTCTCCTTTTATACTACTTTCTCTTTGAATATATTAATTATATCACACTTTCGCAAACAAATCAAGGCGTAGCCTTGTATATCATCCGCAACTTGTTGCGGTATATCATCAATGCGAAGCATTGTATATCATAAAGCCGCGGGAGGATGCACGCTTGCGCGTGATGAGATACAAGGGCGGCTTGCCGCCCTTGATGATATACCGCCTTGCGGCGGATGAAATGCCAAGCCGAAGGCTTGTCGCCTGCGGCTTGGATAAAAAAACACCATCGCGATGGCGATGGTGTTTTTTGGCTGGGGCACAGGGATTCGAACCCCGGTAATGACGGAGTCAGAGTCCGTTGACTTACCGCTTGGCGATGCCCCAATATTTATTTCACAACGCGTATTATAGCAGAAAAAAACTTATTTGTCAATAGGTATTTGCAAAAAAAAGATGAAAATATTCTTAATTTTTTTAAAATCCGGAAAAAACTCTTTACTTTTGGCATATGATATGATATAATAGATAACCGTGATATCTGCCCGTGGCACAGCTGGATAGCGCGTCAGACTCCGACTCTGAAGGCCAGCGGTTCGAATCCGCTCGGGCAGGCCAAAAAACACCATCGCAATCGCGATGGTGTTTATTTATCCAAGCCTTCGGCTTGGCATCTCATCCGCCGCAAGGCGGTATATCATCAAGGGCGGCAAGCCGCCCTTGTATCTCATCACGCTTTAGCGTGCATCCTTCTGCGGCTTGATGATATACCGCAATAAGTTTGCGGATGATATACAATGCTATGCCTTGATTTGTTTTCGGAAATGTGGTATAATACTGTTAACAAAAATTATAATGCGAGTGGTGATGTGATGTTTGAATTAACAAATGAGCAAAGAAAATGTTTTGCTTTACCACCTGTGCTCGATACATGGAAGAAAATAGAGGTAAAAGCAGGACCTTATGATCAGTATACCACATACGCTTTTCTTGAAGGAGAAAGAATTGTCAAAGTCATTCTGATCTCAGAAAATCCCGAACAAGAGCTATATCATGAGTACGGTGTTGACCAATTGCTTTCTTTGGACGGTACAAAAATACTACCCAAAACAGATAAAGGTAAACCACAGAATTTCACAGCTCCCAATCTTGTCAAAAAAACTCCTGTTGGAATGGCACTTACATATTCTCGCGGATATATTTCTGTAGTCAACAACAACGCCGAACAATGTTATTACCGTTCCTCATATAATTCCGTTAAACCGGAAAACCTACATCAATTCTCAGCTTGGGTAGATAAATGGTGCGATAAAACAGGCGAAAAAGAGCTTATTGAGATTAACGAATTTGCCAACCGCACGAAAATTCATCAAAAGTTCAAGGAAGGCGATTTTTTCAAATTCCGTATAAATCGCAGTTTGTTCGGATATGGACGAATCCTTGTTGATTATACTAAAATGAGAAAAGAAGGAATTCCGTTTTGGGATGTGTTTATGGGCAAGCCCCTTTGCGTTGCGGTGTACCATATTGCTACCGAGGACTCAAATATTGCTCCCGAACATCTTGTTCATCTGCAAATGCTGCCGTCACAAATGATTATGGATAATATTTTCTATTACGGAGAGTGTGAAATTATAGGCAATATGCCCATTGATCCTGACGAAGATAACTACACAATACATTACGGCATTGATATGCGCAAACCCAATTGCGTATGTTATCAGAGTGGTAAAACCTTTCTAACGATTGAAGGAGAGTCGGCATTCGATTTTAGCAACAAAGGCATAGGGTGGGACTTAAGTGTCAAACTTCCTATATTGCTTGAATGTATAAGAAAAAAATCGAACTCTCCTTATTGGGAAATGATAAATTCGTATCAAGCGGAGCAAGATTTGAGAAATCCGAAATTCAAGAAAGAACTGAAACAAATCAAAAAGCAAATGGGAATCGAATAAAGCTTACGAAGAATAATCAAGTAATCCACTTGGTATACTTTTAGTCGTTCTTACCCTACTTTACGCACCTTTTGGTTGCTCTTTCACAACAAAAAAGAAACTTTTGTCTACCAAAAGTTCCTTTTTTGTTTATCCAAGCCTTCGGCTTGGCATCTCATCCGCCGCAAGGCGGTATATCATCAAGGGCGGCAAGCCGCCCTTGCATATCATCAGCCCTTTGGGCTGTATCTCATCACGCGACGGCGTGTATTTCATCCGCCGCAGGCTGCATAGAAAGCCTCACGGTGCCACGAAATTTCCGAAAT
Source organism: Clostridia bacterium (assembly GCA_017451545.1). GTDB lineage: Bacteria > Bacillota > Clostridia > Oscillospirales > CAG-272 > RGIG3994. Next base: position 3,863 of record JAFTOB010000084.1, read on the forward strand.
CCGGTGTGTATTTCTCGGTGGCCGAGTTTCGGTCCTGGCAGAAGCCGACGAAGCCCAGCTCATCGGCGTGGCGCAGCACGCTTTCGTATTCAAAGTTGGTCACGCGGCGGTGCAGGTTTGCAAATTCGCAATCCGAGGCAAACTCGGGCGTGTATTGGCTCATAAGACTCAGAAAAATATCCTTCGGCGGCAGGAGCACGGCAAGCCGATCGAGCACGGATATCGAGTCCTTGCGGCAGCCGGGGAGCACAAGATGGCGCACGATCACGCCCTTTTTCATCAGCCCGTCCTCACCTATTACGACGGGACCCACCTGACCGAACATCTGCGAGACGGCGGCACTTGCCACCTGCGGATAGTCGGGCGCCGCCGAATATTTTTCGGCGAGGGCAGGGTCTGCGTACTTAAAATCGGGCAGATAGATATCCACGAGCCCGTCGAGCATGGCGAGGGTCTCGGGCTTTTCATAACCGCCGCAGTTCCAGACCACGGGGATCTTGAGCTGCGGTTTTATTTTTTGCAAAATTGCGGAAATTTTGTCGGAATAGTGGGTCGGTGTCACGAAATTCAGGTTGTGGACGCCGCTTTCGGCCAATCGGAGCAGCATCTCGCAAAGCTCGTCCTCGCCCACCTCGCGTCCCGTCGAGCCGTGGCTTATGTCGCGGTTCTGGCAAAAAACACAGCGCAGGGAACAGCCCGAGAAAAACACGGCCCCCGAGCCCTTCGTGCCCGAGATCACCGGCTCCTCCCACATATGTGGCGCGCAACGGGCTATCTTCAGCGCGTCGGGCGCACCGCAGAACCCGAGCTCACCCGCCTCTCGGTCAACCCCGCACTCCCGCGGACAAAGCACACACGTGGACATAGCGACTCCTTTCGAATTTTTTGTTTTCTTGAGAACCTTTCTTGCAAGAAAGGTTCCAAGAACGCTTGCGTTCTTGTGAACTCATCCAAAGAAACTTTTAAGCATTGGTTAACTTAATTGGGTAATTTGGTCTTTCAAACCTCACTCGGACGTTCGGCTTGAGATATTCTGTCGGTTGACTTCATCGCGCTCCCGCCGCGCTTAGTCCGGCGTTACCGCCTCCTGACGCGCACGACAGAGATATCGCAACATTGAAATTGATTGCTTTTAAAGATCAATTCCTAACCGTTTCCTGAATTATATCACGCGCGCGGCCGATTTGTCAATCGGATATCTCAAAAATGCACATATTTTGAGGTGCGGGGACAAGTTTTTTTGCCAAAAAACACGTTCCGTTCACAACGTGTTTATAATTATATGGTAGAATACCTATGTATGTTGTAAAAATGGGGCAGTATGCCCCGCATTCCAATAGAAAGGATAACCGCAAAATGATAAAGATCGATCATTTGGTTAAAAACTACGGAAAAAACTGCGCTGTTGATGACATCAGCTTTGAGATCGAGACCGGCGAGATCGTCGGATTCCTCGGACAGAACGGCGCGGGTAAATCCACAACCATGAACATTATTACGGGATATCTCTCCTCAACCTACGGAAGCGTCACCGTTGACGGCTACGACGTGCTCGACGACCCCAAGCGCGCCAAAAAGCTCATAGGATACCTTCCCGAGCAGCCTCCCGTTTACCTCGATATGACCGTTGAGGAATACCTTTCCTTCAGCTACGATCTGAAGGGCTGCAAGCTCGACAAGAAGCAGCACCTTGAGGAGATCTACGATATCGTCAAGATCGGAGACGTGCGCAAGAGGCTGATCAAGAACCTGTCGAAGGGCTACCGCCAGCGCGTGGGCATCGCTCAGGCACTCGTGGGCAACCCCTCCATCATTATCTTTGACGAGCCCACCGTCGGTCTCGACCCCAAGCAGGTCATCGAGATCAGAAACCTGATCAGAAATCTGGGGCGCGACCACACAGTCATCCTCTCCACTCACATTCTGCAGGAGGTTCAGGCCGTCTGTGACCGAATCATAATCATCAACAAGGGCAAGATCGTCGCCGACGAAAAGACCGAGAACATAAACCGCGCGGTTCAGAGCAACCGCCGCTTCAACGTCAAGATCTGCGGCCCCCAGCGCGACGTGCTGGCAATGCTCAAGTCGAAGCCGGGCATCGTTTACGCCGAGACACTTGCCGAGCGTGACGGCGAGGCCTATACCTACGCCATCGAGAGCGCACCCGGCGTTGATATCAGAAAGAGCCTGTTCTTCGCACTGGCAGAAAAGGGTTGGGCTATGATCGGACTTGAGGCGCTCGGAATGAGCATTGAGGACATCTTCATTTCCATCGTCGATCAGGTCTCCGAGATCAAGACCAAGTACGATAAGCGCCGCACCCGCTCCAAGGGCGTGACACGCAACTCGCTGGAGCTTGAGGTGGCCGATGCCATCGTTAGGAAAAACGAAGAAAAAGAAGACAATAAATAAAAATCCGGAAAGGAGCCGCGGCGCGATATGCGTCGGCAACGAAAATGTTTGCTATTTACAAAAAAGAACTTCGTTCTTATTTCATAAACCCCATAGGCTATGTGTTCGTTGGCGTTTTTCTGGCGGTGGCCGCCCTGCTTTGCTGCTATACCACCCTCAAGGCCAACACCTATAACACCTCGTCCTATTTCAGCTTCCTCATTATGGCGTTCGTCATACTCATCCCGCTTCTCACCATGCGCCTTTTCGCCGAGGAGCGTAAGCTGCGCACCGAGCAGCTGCTGATGACGGCACCGGTTTCCATCACCTCGGTGGTGCTCGGGAAGTACCTTGCCGCATTCACGGTATTTATGGGAGCCCTTCTCGTTTCCTGCGTCAACTTTATTCCGCTTTACGTCATAGCCGACAGAGAGCGCGCGGGCGAGGCTTACAGCGAGCTTAATATCGGCCCCGTCACCTCCGAGATCGTGGGCAGCCTTATCGGTATCATTCTCATCGGCGCGGCCTTCATCGCCATCGGTATGTTCATCTCCTCTTTGACGGAGGACCATCTGGCCGCCGCCATCGGTACCATCGGTATCATTCTTTTTATGGTCATTATGGGCTTTGTGAACTCTATGACCGACGCCGAGGGCAACCAGATAATTTCCAACTACGCACTTCGCTTCGTTATCGACTGGATCTCGGTAATGAGCCGCTTCTATAATTTCGGCTACGGAATATTCGATTTCGCGGCTCTGCTTTACTACCTGTCCCTTGCCGGCGTGTTTATCTTCCTCACGGTCAGAGTGTACGATAAGCGCCGTTGGGGCTGATGACGAGAAAGGAACGGTCAAAAAATGGTTAAAAATTATAAAAAACTGCGCTACGGCGGTCTTTCCATAGCGCTGACGGCACTTATGATTGCTATCGTCGTGCTTCTCAACGTGGTCATCTCGTCTCTTGCCTCAAAGCACCTCTGGTTCATCGATATGACGAGCAACGATATCTACACGCTTTCCGAAAAATGCGTTACCGAGCTGGATAACGCCGTGTACGGCTACACCAATGAGTCGGGAGAATACGTGAAGGGTCTTAACGATATTCGCAAGGAGAACGGCGAGGATCCCGTCAACGTAACTATCTATTTCTGCGACGACCCCGACAACCTGATGGCGGATTCCTCTCAGAGATACGTCTATGAAACCGCTCTCGCTCTGGCCGAGAAGTGCGAATACATCAACGTCGACTATCTCGATTGGGAGTATAACCCCTCCACCGTCAGAAAGTATGAGAGATCGGGCAACTATATTAACTCCTATTCGGTCATCGTCGATGCCGATAACTACTATACCGAAGGCTCAAGCTGGACCGTCATGAACCTCTCCCGCTTCTACGTTCCCAATGAGGACAGCTCCGCATACGTGGGCTATAAGGGCGAGCGCGCCTTCGCATCGGCCATACTCACCGTCGCAAACGTCACCTCCCCCATCGTATACTTTACGCAGAATCACAGCGAGACCTTCTTTGACGAGTCCCTGGCCGAGCTGCTTGCCGACGTGGGCTACAAGATCGAGGTCGCGGATATCTCCGACCCCGAGTTCGAGTTCTCCGAGAACGGCGCACTCTGCGTCGTATATAATCCTCAGAAGGATTTCACCGCGGACGAGCTTGAGAAGCTTGACAAATTCGTAAACGACAACAACTCCCTGATGGTATTTATGGGATCAAATTCCCCCTCGCTTCCCACCTTTGAGGATTATCTCGAGACATGGGGTATCGTCTATCAGCGCCATATGGACAGCGACGGTAAGCTTCACAACTACACCATCAAGGACAGCACCCATTCTCTGTCCTCCGACGGCCTGACCATCAAGGGTAACTATGTCACTTCGGGCGGCCTCGGCGAGGACGTTTACTCCAAGGTGCTGAACAACGGCTACGCTCCCAGCGTCGTGTTCGACAACGCAATGTCCATTATGTACTCCGGTATGTTCATGGAGACTATGGGCAACGCCGATTCGGATAACGATGCCTCCAACGATTACAGATACGGATCTGCGTATATCGACGGCGAGCATACGAACATTTACGATATTTTCACCGCAAATTCCTCTGCCGTGGCGATCGCTCGCGGTGAGGTTGTCTCCTCGGGCGGAAGCACCGGCGGCGCAAAGGCCGAGGAAACCGTGATCATGTACACCGACCTCGACGGAGTCAACTACTTCCTCGAGAAGGACGGTACAAAGTATATTATAGTCGACAATAAGGGCAACGAGCTTGGTCAGAACCAGCACGGCTATTATATTACCCACGTGGGTAATCTGCTCAGGATCGACGAGGAAAAGGGCCTGATCGTGTCGGCTGACGGCAAGGGCGGCACCAGCACCGTCATTTGCAAGAGCATCCGCGACGTGGATAAGACCATATATATTCTTTCGGATGACGGTCAGTCCGTTTGCGACAGCGACGGTAACGTCCTCGATAAAAACAGTAGCGGATATTTTGTTACGAGAGCGGGCTCTCAGCTCAAGATCACCGACGTCAACGGTGAAAAGAGCATAGAGGTTGCGAACTCGACCGTGGGAAGCTCCACCGAGAAGAATCCTTATAAGCTTATGACTATGTCGGTTCGTCACCACGAGCAGAGCGACGAGTACGGCTTTACCGCAAACAATTCCTACGTTCTGGCCTGCAGCTCCATCGAGTTTGCATCGGCCGAGTATCTTAACAACAGCGTCTTCGGCAACGAGGAGGTCATCCTCGCCATCGCCGAGATGATGAACCTTGAGGTGGTTTCGGTAAATATCGGATACAAGCTCTTCAGAACCTACAATATTTCGGATCTTGAGGTAGGCGAGGCCGATGCTTGGACTCTCTGGCTCGTTATCATTCCTCCCGTTATCGCATTCGCGGCAGGAACTGTTGTGCTCTTAAGGAGAAAACATTCATGAATAATAACCAACCCACGGGAAATGCCGTAAAAAAGGCAAAAAAGTCCCTGCTTAAATCCCAGATCCGCGCCGTTGCAATACTTCTGGCGGCGGTGCTGGTGCTGGCCGGTGTCTGCGCGGTAGTTATGTATATACTTCGCACCGATATAGACACCTACTATGAAATAGGGTCGGACGGCGCCGACGGCTCCGTGACCTATAATTACTACAGCCGCGTAAATCCCGACGGCGGATATATGCTGGTCCGCGAGGACGGTTCGAAGATAGAGAGCTTCACCTACGGTGAAAGCGTCTGCTACGAGACCGAGCTCGGAACCTGGCTCACCCTGACCTCAGACGGAATGATAAAGGTTTACGCTCAGGTCGAGGGCGATATTATGGTCGACAGCGAAAACAGCAACGACACCGGCACAAAAAGCGGCGTGCGTACTTTGCTTTTCGCAATGCTTGACCGTAACGAGATCACTACCATTGAGGTCGTCAACGATAAGGGCGGATATCACCTCGTGTCCGAGGACGGTAAGCAGGGACGCGAATTCTATATCGAAGGATACAGAAATATTTCCGTCGATAATATCGTCTTTGCGGGAATCGTCGCGCGCTGCGGCAGACCCCTTGCCACGAGACTCAGCCTCGCGCAGATGAAGGCCGAGGATGCCGCCCACGCAGGCGACGAGGGATATATCCCGATCTTCAATGAGGACGGAAGCATTAATTATTCGGTCTACGGACTCGAAGAGACCTATGAGGTCACAGACAAGGAGACCGGCAACACCGAGACCAAGACAACGCCGTATTACGTGATAACCGACAAATCGGGCAACAGCCATAAGGTCATCGTAGGTCAGATGGTTCCCGACGGAAACGGATATTACATCCGCTATATGGGCGGCGTAAACCGCTCGGGTGAGCCCGTGCCTGCCCGCGAAGCGGTGTACACCGTTCAGCGTGAGTATGCGTCGGCAACGGGATACATCACGTCCATCGACGATACCGTTCTTGCCGCGGCTACCGATATAATCCAGCCCACAGTTATTTACCATATGTCGGCAACCGACCACTTCGACGTTCGCCAATTTACCGTCAGTGTAAATATGGGTAAGGACGGCGACGGCAATAATCTTTACGATGACATCGTCTGCCTGACCTATGACGATCTCGAAAAACGACTCAACACCTTCCGCCAGGATCTGGTATATCACTTTGAAAACAGCGAGGCGCTGGGACTTTCGGGATACGAGCCCGATACCGACCGCGTTTTTGACGCACTCCAGGCGCTGACCGATATTTCGGCGGCCGCCAACGCATCCGAGAGCCTCGGTGGCGTTGTTCCTTCGGCAAACTACGTCCACGCGGTTGCACTGATCTCGCCCAAGGTGGACCTTTCGAATCTGGATCTTGACGATCCCGACGTGGCCGAATCGGTAATAAAGCTCAACGAGTACGGACTCCTGTCCGCGAAGTATATCGTGTCCTTCAACTCACCTGTCTCGGGCTTCGACGATCCCGTGCATCAGGCGCTCTTTATAAGCGAGAAGACCGAGAACGATACCTATTACGTCTGGTCTCCTACCTTCAGCCAGGTGGTCGAGATTGGCTCCCAGTATCTCTTCTTCCTTGAGTGGGATTCCTTCGATTGGGCAGACCGTATGCTTCTGCACTCCTTCATTAATTTCAACGACTATATCCGCGTGACCGCAGGCGATTTTGACGCCCTCTTCACGCTTTACCAGACCCACAGCATCACCACCAAGCAGTATTTCTCCGATGAGAGTCAGAGCTCCTACACCGCTCAGTTCATTACCGACAAGGACGGCGAGCTGCACACAAGAGTGTCAATGGAGATCCCCTACAAGGTGATGTATCAGGATGGAACCACGGGCACCGAAAAGCTGAACACGGATACTCTCGTTTCGCTCAAGCTGAGCACGGTCGAGAACTATTGCCGTCAGGCGTTGGGACTTCCGATGACCGAGGGCGCCGACCCTGCGGCGGTGGAAAGATATTCTCAGAGCGTAACGAATTGCTCCGTGGACGGCGGTAAGGTCACGGTCCTTCACAAAATAACCGTGGCTGGAGATAATTACGGATACCTCAAGGCGTCCGAATATCAGCTTACCTTCACCTATGACGACGGAAGACTGACCATGAAGATCCGCCCCGTGGGAATGAAGACAGAGCGCACGCTTTACGATTCTCACGATTTTGCCCTTTACTTCAAAAAGTACGTGGATAACGGCGGCGAGACTGTAGACTTCACTGCAGACGAGAACGCCGCGGCAGATCAGGTCTTCAATACCGTAACGAGAGCCACCACCGACGAGTACCGCGCAACGGTTTCGGTAAACGGCGGCCCTGTCACCGATATACCCGTTGAGGCTTACAAGGACCTCTACGAAAAGATTGTCATCGCTTCGTTCTACGGAAGAGCGGATGAGATCAAGACCGGCGGCGGTACCGCGCTGACCAAGGATCAGATCGACGAATATATCGCCAAGGGCGACGATTGCGACCTTCGCATTGAGGTCGGCATCAGCGTCGGCACCGATTTCGTGTATCAGATCCACGATTATACCGGTCTGCGCAGCTTCGTCTCGCTGAACGGCAACGGAATCTTCTATATCAACAGGCTCACGAAGAACGGACTCATCGAGGCGGCAAAGACCGTCGCCAACGGTGATCGAGTCTTCATAGATTAAATAAAAACAGTCAGGGCAGACCCCAAGGGGTCTGCCCTGTTCGTTTTTATTCGTCTTGAGAGCTGAAGCGTTCCCGTGCTCTGAAAAGCAGGGAAATGCACCAGATACCTCCAAGGGCAACAAGGGTATAGATCACTCGGCTGACAAGAGCGTCCTGCCCGCCGAAGATCCGAGCCACGATATCGAACTGAAAAAGCCCGATGCTGCCCCAGTTGAGTGCGCCGACAATGGTCAAAAGCAGCGCGATTCTATCCATAATCATTTTTGATCCTCCGCGCCGCTCGAGATGAGCGGCAGATTGCTTTTTCGGGCGGTGAGAGCCAAAATATCGCACACGTGTCGCGTTTTTTGACCGATTTCAGGTCGCCCGAAATTAGTTTTTCCCGAAAAAGCCGTCCGATACGGAGAGAAAAAATCCAATTTTATGAATTTTTCAAACGGTCGAGAGCCGACTGCAGAATGATCTGCGCCGAGAGGGTGTCAATGGCCTGCTTGCGCTTCTGCCCGCGGGTGTCGGTGGCGTTGAGGTAGCGGGAGGCCTGCATGGTGCTCATGCGCTCGTCAATGGTCTCAACGGGAAGCCCCGTGCGCTCCTCAAGCAGCTCGGCAAACTTTTGCGCCCGCTGGGCGCGGTGGCCGTGTGAGCCGTCCATATTCACGGGAAGCCCCACGATAACGGCGCTAACGCCCTCGGCGCGTGCATATTCCGCCACACGGTCGGCAATGCTTTCAATGCCCTCGACCTTCACGGTCTCAAGGCAGAGCGCAAGCATACGCGAGGGATCGCTGACGGCGATGCCGGTGCGCACGTCGCCAAAATCCACGCCGAGAAGCTTGCCCTTTGTGTTTTTTATTCTTTCAACGTTCATAAGCTTATTCCTTTTCGTCGGTTTTGCGCCCAACGGCGGCAAGGTATTGATCATAAGTTGCGGTGATCCGCAAAGCGGCCAGAAGGGCGTTGGCGGTCATGCCCGCGGGCAGACCGAACTTTTTGGCAAGCGCGTCGCGGCGTGCCGCGCTGTCAGAGCCGCCCGAAAGCCCGTCCTCGTAAAAGTCGGTCTTTGAAAGGGGATTTTCCTCGGCGGCGCGCACCGCCTCCGCATCCTCGTAAGGAGCGAGCAAGCGGTAAAGCAGCTCGGCCTCCATACCTTCTACTCCCAGCGTCCCCTCGGCGGAGGGGTGATCCTTGCGCTTTTCACAGCCCCGAATCTGGGGAATGTAGAGCTGGATCAACCGCTCGGGCGGCACAGCCGATCCGATGTGAGAGCGGATGAGCTTGCCCGCACCGTCGCTGTCGGCAAGGATTATGATCTTGGTGCTTTCGGCGAGCTTTCGCAAAAGCGCTAGCTTTTCTTTTTTCTTGAATATTCCAAAGCCGTCGGTGGTGATGATACGCGCCTCGGCCACGCAAAGCAGCCGCCGACGGTCATATTTGCCCTCGACGATAATGGGGTAGGGAATTTTCAGCTTGTTCATCTGCACATCATCCATATGACAACACCCGCGCCCAGAACGATGCGGTAAACACCGAAGGGAATAAAGGTGTGCTTTTTGAGAAAATCGGTCAAAAATCTGATAGCGGCCAGCGAAACGAGGAAGGAAACAAGGCATCCGAGCGCAAGGATAGCCCAAAGCTCGGCGTTCATAGAGATGCCGTCGAGCAGGAACTTGGCCACCTTGAGCAGGCTGGCACCCGCCATAACGGGAATGGCAAGGAAGAAGGAGAACTCAGCCGCCGCCACGCGGGAAACACCGAGCAGGCGCGAGCCGAGAATGGTCGAGCCCGAGCGCGACGTGCCGGGAATAAGCGCCAGCATCTGGAAGGCTCCGATGCCGAGAGCGGTGCCCCAGCTTATGTCGTCGGTGGTGAGAAAGCGATCATCGCTCTTCTTGAATTTTTCAATGAGGATAAAGGCCACGCCGTAAACGATGAGCGCGCAGGCAATAACGAGACCGCCGGAGGTCTTGACGGCAAGCCCCGCATCGTCGCCGTAGAGCAGAGCCTCAAGCCAATCGTTGATGAGCAATCCGGCCACGGCGGCAGGTATGCTGCCCACAAGCACCTTGCCCCAAAGGGTCCAGGTGCTCTTTTTCTGCGCCGCCGTTTTGGAGGGCGAGAAGGGATTTAGCTTGGAAAAATAAAGCACTGCCACGGCCATGATCGAGCCGAGCTGAATGACCACCGAGAACATCTCCCAAAAATCGGTGGGAACGTCAAGCGGCCAGGCGGCGTTGAAAAGGATCATATGGCCGGTGGAGCTTATGGGAAGCCACTCGGTAATGCCCTGAATAACGCCGATGATAAGAGTTTTGATCAGTTCAAAAATAAACATAAGATCTCCAAAAAAGGTCAGATAGTATATAGTATTCGCAACCTAAGCGAAAAAGTCACACGAAAATGCCGACAGATCGGAATTACGCTGACTTAATTATACCAAATCCCCACCCCCGTGTCAAGATAAATCGGATCTTGAAGTTTAAGCTAAACTCATTTTTGAAAGTTTTGATAAAACTTTTTCAAAAGTTTTTCGGGAGCCGGCGCCGAAACGCCGGTCGCGCTCCGCAGAGCGCGAAATACCCCTTTTCGCTTCTTTTTTCAGCAAAAAATCGAAGAAAATAAGCAAGGCAAAGCCGCTGTGGCTTTTAATGTCCTACAGCGGCAATATTCGGTTAAACCGTTCGTTTGCGCGGCCTGAAAAACAAGCCAAATTTTAGGTATTTCATACCCAAAATTTCGCTTCTTTTTCAACGAGCAAGGGCCGCGTGGAGAATATTTCGCCCGTGCGCGGGCGACCAACGGGTTGCCGTTGGATCGCAAAAAACTTTTGAAAAAGTTTTATCAAAACTTTCAAAAATAGGTTTAGCTTAGACCTTCAAATTCCGATTTATCGGTCTCGCCTTACGAAAAAACCTCCACCCGGGAGGCGGAGGTCAGATATCCATACTTATTTGATTTTCATCGTTCGATGTCGACGGCGCAAGATTCAAAACGGGGATCCCTGCCTTTTCCGCCAGCTTCACGGTATAGGCCGTGCCGCCGCTTTGCCGGTTCATATAGGCCACGCAAAAATCCGAGCCCGAGGCGAGAGCGCGGTTGCGCTCGTGCATACAGTCGGGCGTATACTGATCGTGCAGATAAAAAACGCTGTCGGCCTGCTTGATCACAAAGCGGTAGGCCGCACGGTCGAAATCAGACCAACGCGCGTCCTGGTCGCGGCAGGGCAGAATAAGTGCCAGCCGCACGTCGGGATAACGGTTTCTGAACGCGATCACCTTCAAAGCCGCAAGGGTGTCGAATCCGACGGCCCCGCCTGCGCGAAATTCTCGCACGCCCCGACCGTAAAGGTCGGAAATGGCATTCTCCAGCTTCTCGGGCAATGCTCCCATTTCACGCTCCGGGATCATTCTGTGCCCGGTGAAAAAGCAAATTTTACGTTCCATGACCCCTCCCGAAAAGAATTTGCGGCAACGCCGCCCCGATGGCTTCATTTTACCATAAAAACGTCGGTTTGAAAATAGGATTTGCAAAAAAAATCCAAAAACCGTTCGACTTTTTCCACGGTGCGCTCCAAAAAGCCGACCCGACTCGACCGAGCCTCCGACACACGTTGCCACGCCTCGCCAACAGCTGCCCGATAGCGACACTGAAAAAGGCAAAGCGACAGCCGCACTCCGACAATAATTTACCGCATAGCGGCATATAATATAGGAGGATATTGAATGGAAAGGAAGGCCGAAACAAGGCCAAGGATGAAAAATGCAGGAAAAAAGAGATATACGGGGCGCGGATAAGCCCATATTTGCCACGGTAGCGGAATTTTTCAGAACGCTGTGGGGGGACAGCAGCAGGGCAAACGACCGTCTGTTGGCGGCCATCAAGGGAGTGGCCTTCGGCCTTGCCGCCTTCTTCCTCGGCGGCTGTGAGCTCGCGTTTTCAACCTATCCGCTGGGCATCGCATTGCTCTGCGCGGCAGACAGGCACGTGCTCTTCATACTCGCAGGTCTGGTGGCTTCGGCGTTGGGGCTCCCGAGCGGTGCACCCGTTGCGTTGGCGGCCTGTCTTGCCACCGCCGTAATCAGAGTGTGCACGAGGCTCTTGCTCGATACGGTCCGTTCGGAGTCGCCGGAAACCTACCCGAAAAGCGGCGAGGGCGCGGCCCTGCGACTTGCCGATTTCTGGGGAAAGCTGTTTTGCGAAAGCGTGTGGCTTCGTATGTCTACCTCGGCCGTTGCCGCCTTCTGCCTCTCGCTCTACTCCGTCATCGCAGGCGGCTTCCGCTATTACGATCTCTTCGGCGCACTTTTTGCTATGGCTGTAGCGCCCCTCGCCACGTTCATATACGCAGGGTATTTTGACGGCGAGCTAAAAAAGACCGCCCTCCACGGCGCGGGTATTCTGGCTCTTTTGGTCAGTCTGACCTTCGCTCTGCGCAATTTCACCCTTTTCGGTGTTTACGGCGGTGCCTTCGTGGCCTTTTTTGCCACCCTTTGCGCGGGACGAAGGAAGGGGATGGTCATGGGTTGCCTCTTCGGGGCCTGCCTCGGGCTGGCCTTTGACCCGATCTACGCACCGCTCTTCGTCCTCGGCGCGGCGGCCGCGGGCGTGCTCTGGAATATTTCTCCCCTCGCCGCCGCTACGGCGGGCTGCGTGGCGGGAATGATCTGGGGTGTCTACGTCAACGGCCTCGCCGCTCTGTCGGAGCTCTTACCCGCATTGCTTTGCGGAACCATGATCTTCGGCGCGGCGGATAGGCTGTCGCTGATCACCTCAACGCCGGAGCTCATTCGCACAAAGGCCGACGGCCGCGCCGCCGTCGAAGCTCTGATCTGCGAGATGCGCCTTGACTCAAGCGAGCAGGATATGCGCAGACTGTCCTCGATGTTCGCGGAGCTTGGCGAGGCATTTCACAACCTGAGTGATCGCCTGCGCCGCCCCGCCGCCCTTGATCTGCGCCGTATGTGCGACAGCGTGTGCGATGAATTTTGCCCGAGCTGCCCCAAGCGCGAGCTGTGCTGGGGAGTTGAATATTCGGAGACCCTCGGTGTGCTCAACCGTCTGTCCGCCGACCTTCACAGCAAAAACCGTGCCGAGATCGAAAGCCTGCCCGAGTATCTGCGAATGCGTTGCCCGTCCCTGCCGCAGATGATCGAGAAGATCAACGAAAGCTGTGCCCGTCTTACCGAGCAGGCTTTGCTATGCGATCGAACGGGAGTCTTCGCCGCCGATTACGAGGGCATATCGCGAATCCTCACCGAGGCGATCGAGGCAGGGCGCGAGGACTACACTGTGGACGATGAAGCGAGTGCCGCTCTGTCCGAATGTCTCAAAAAGCTGAGGTTCGGCTTTGACGGCGTGCTGGTCTACGGCGGCCGCAGGCGAAGCGTGGCTGTCCGAGGGCTCGACAGCTCAAGAGCAAGGATCGGCGTTGACGAGCTCCGCGATGCAATGTCCGAGGCCGTGGGCGTCAGACTCGGGGAGCTGAAAATAGTCCCCGTGGGCACGCGGTGCGACCTGACCGCAGGCGCAGAACGCCGCTTCAAGGCAGGGCAGTACACCTGCTCACTGAGCGCCTCGGGCGAGGAGGGCAGATCCCGCGTTTGCGGCGATACGGTCAACGAATTTTCCTCGCAGACAGATAAATACTACGCCCTGCTCAGCGACGGTATGGGCTCGGGCCGCGAGGCGGCTCTGACCTCGCGCATCTGCTCTCTCTTCCTTGAAAAAATGCTGAAGGCGGGCAACCGATGCGAGACCTCGCTGAAGCTGCTCAACAGCTTTATGAGCGAGCACGACGGTCGCGCAAGGAGCGAATGCACGGCCAGCGTGGATCTGATGGAGCTCGATCTGCTCAGCGGCTAGCTCGCCCTGATCAAAAGCGGTGCCGCCCCCACCTATATCAAAAGGGGAGGGAACTGCTTCAAGCTGGGCGCAAAGACCCTGCCGCTTGGCATAATCGACACACCCGATGCCCAAAGGCTTCGCTTTTCGGCTGAAAAGGATGACCTGGTCATAATGGTCAGCGACGGGGTGACCCAGGGGCGTGAGGACTGCGTGTGGCTGCTCTCGATGCTGACGGGCGAGTGGTGCGAGGACACGGGCGAGATGGCTCGCCGCATCGCCGAGCGCGCCCGCGCAGAGGGAAGCGAGGACGATATTACCGTTTCGATCATCAAGATCGGCGCGGCGTGACCGGAATCGCAAACAAAAGTTGCCATATTTAAACAGAAAAAATCCCCGTTGGTTGGCAAGCGTCGCGGTCGCGCAACCTCGGGTTGCAATAATTTCAATGAAAAATTGGTTGACGGAAAATTATGGATGTGATACCATATAATCGGCAGGTCCTCAGCGACCGCATAAATTTCATTGAAACAAGGAGATCAATATGACTCTTGGCGAAAAGATAACACGTCTTCGCACAGCCTTCGGCATGACCCAGGAGGAGCTTGCCGAAAGCTTGCTCGTATCAAGGCAGTCGGTTTCAAAATGGGAGCTCGATCAGGCACTCCCGCAGATAGACAAGGTCATTATGCTTTGCGATATTTTCAAGCTGTCGGCGGATGAGCTCCTCAGAGAGCAGATATCGGTATGCGACAGGAAAACGAAAAACAAATATTTCGGAACCGACGGCTTCAGAGGAGAGGCCAACGTGGGGCTCACGTCCATGCAGGCGTACAAGGTCGGCAGATTTCTCGGATGGTACTATTCGTCGGCCCTGTCGGGGGCAAAAAATTCGGCGAGACGCCCGCGCATCGTCATAGGTAAGGACACAAGACGCTCAAGCTATATGCTGGAATATTCAATAGTTGCGGGCATCACGGCCTCGGGCGCGGACGCTTATATGCTCCACGTCACGACCACACCCGGAGTGTCCTACGTTACGCATCGGGATGAATTTGATTGCGGAATAATGATAACGGCATCTCACAATCCTTTTTACGATAACGGAATAAAAATAATCAACAGGTTCGGCGAAAAGCTGGACGATGCCACCACGTCACTTATCGAAAGCTATCTCGACGGCGATATGACGGCGCTGGGCGTGGTCGGCGACGACCTGCCACTTGCCCACAGGGATCGCATAGGCTGCATAGTGGATCACGTGGCGGGGCGAAACAGATATATGGCGTATCTGATTTCCTTGGCCTCCCATTCCTACAAGAATCTTCGCATAGGAATAGACTGTGCCAACGGCGCGTCGTGGATGATCGCCAAGGCCGTTTTCAGCGCTCTCGGTGCCAATACCGTGATAATCGGTGCCGAGCCCGACGGACTTAACGTCAACGAAAATTGCGGCTCGACACACGTCGAAAGGCTCTGCGGTTTGGTCAGAGAACAGCATCTTGACGTAGGCTTTGCCTTTGACGGAGATGCGGACAGATGCATTGCCGTGGATGAAAACGGAAACGTGATCGACGGAGACGGGATCATGTATATTCTCGCAAAGCGCCTCAAGAGCAGAGGAATGCTAAACGGAAATACGGTGGTTGCCACCGTAATGTCGAACAGCGGATTTTTTGAATCTTTGAAGAGGATGGGCATAAATTGCGAGCAAACTCCCGTGGGAGACAGATTCGTATACGATTGTATGCAAAAGAAGGATCTAAGCCTCGGAGGAGAGCAATCGGGGCATATCGTGATGAAAAAATACGCCACGACGGGCGACGGCCTGCTGACGGCCATTATGCTGACCGAGGAGATCTGCGATACGAAAACGTCGCTGTCAAAGCTCTGCGAAGGACTGAAGCTCTACCCGCAACAGGTCAGAAGCCTCAGGGTAAAGGATAAGTCTGCGACGGTGTCGGATCGGGAGGTTTCGGAAAAGCTGAAATCGATCCAGAACGAGATCGGCGAGAGGGGACGCGCCCTTCTCAGGTGCAGCGGAACCGAGCCCGTGGTTCGCATAATGGTGGAAGCCGAATCACGGGAGCTTTGCGACGGATACGTTCGGCAAATGGCGGATATTATAACCGAGAGGGGTCATTGTATTGATTAAAAAAGTAAAAACGGCAGAGCTTTTTGAGTGCGATATTCCCTATATCGCCGAGCTGCTCGACGGTTCGGAATACCCGTGGGAGATCCTGCCGAAAATAAAGAGCCATATAGAAAAGCTCATAGCCGAAGGGCTCGACGGCTTCACCGAAATACAGAGCGGCGTGTGGGTCGGTCACGACGTAAAAATATCCCCCACCGCCACCGTCATCCCGCCCGTCGTCATCGGCCACGGAACCGAGATAAGGGTCGGCGCATTTCTGCGCGGAAACGTCATAATAGGCGAGGGTTGCGTGGTCGGAAACTCCTGCGAGCTCAAAAATTGCCTGCTGATGCGGGGCGCTCAGGTGCCGCACTATAATTACGTGGGCGACTCGGTGCTCGGGAATTTTTCCCATATGGGAGCGGGCGCCGTCTGCTCAAACCTCAAAAGCGACGGCAAGGCCGTGGTGGTCCACGGAGACAGGGACTATGCGACCGGCCTGCGAAAAATGGGTGCCATCCTCGGCGATCACGCCGATATCGGATGCGGTTGCGTGCTCAACCCCGGCACCGTGGTGGGTAAAAACACGTCGGTCTATCCGCTGACCTCCCTGCGCGGCGTCATCCCCGCCGATTGCATCGTAAAAAGCACGGATAATACAGTCAAAAGAAAATAAACACGGGAGCTGAGTCAAAAGCTTTTTAGAAGGCGATTGACTCAGCCTTTTGCTATGTAAATTTGCAAGATCGAGAAAAACAAAAGAAAAAGCCCCGAAACGAGGCAAAAAAGAGTATGACAAA
>JAFTOB010000085.1 GCA_017451545.1 Clostridia bacterium
CGCGGCCTTGCCCTCGTGAGATGTCAGATCGTGACCCAGCGGCGCAATTATCACACTATCTTTATCATATATCATACTCTCGGCCGCGCTGTCGCGGAAAAGCTTTCCGCACTGGCACCTGTAATGGGCCGCGCCCCCGGCCTCGGTGCAGGTGGCCTCGCCGCCCGCCACGTAGGTCAAAGACGAATGATCGCAGTTATCAAAAATAATTATATACTCATTTCCGATCCCCGTGTACGACAGAGAAAACTGCCCGTACATTCCGGCACTCGTTGCAATATCGTTGAAATTGGCAACTATCCAGTTCCAATAATTTGCGATCCCTCCCGGCAAATATACGTTAACGATACCCGCATTTTCCTTGATTATATCGGCCAGTACCTCGACCGAATATTCTTCGATCTTATGGCCGCGCTTGTTGAAGTAAAACTCGGCATCCGAATCACACACGGGCAAGGGATACTCGGTTTCGGTGGCGGCGTGATCGACGTACATCACCGAATCGGGTATATTGAAATAAGTGTGGAAGGTGTGGACTCCCTGATCGTTCCAGGTCAGATCCACCTGATAGAACTTGCCGCCCAGCTTGACGGCGTTCCACTCGTGCCTCTCAGATACGCCGGTCCCCGGATCTACACCGTACCCGACCATCAGGAAGGACTCGATCCCCGCGCGCTGAAGCAGATACTGAAGCGCCTCGGCATAGCCCTCGCAAACGGCAACACCCTCAACCAGCGCGCCGTAGGAGCTGTGCGCGTTGTCGCTCTCGGCGTATACTATCCTCTCCGCCAGAAGATCGTGAATATAAAGCTCCTTTTCGAACTCGCTCATCGACCCGTCGATTCCGGCAAGGATCTTCTGAACCTCGGCCTCATACACAGCCTTCGCCGCCGCAAGCTCGTCACCGACCATCAGATACTTCGGAAGAACTCTTGTAACGGTTTCCGAATTTGAGTAATAGCTGTAGCCGATATCAAGCCAGAAATGCTCGGCGTGGTCGCGACGGTAGGCATCGTAAACAAACTGCATCTGCTCTACGGTAATGGGATGCACCCCGTCATAGATCGTAATATCGGCCTGCGCGTGGTCAATTCCGTTGGCAATGGCGTCGTAGGCGTAGAGAAGCGCCCCCGTCTCATCCATTTCGGCGATCACGGTACGCCCGTAAAGCAGCTCGTCGGGTATGGAGGTCTCGTTTGTGGCCGACACCGCAAAGGTCAAAATCAGCACAAAGACGACCACCGCGACTGCGGCTGTCATATGTTTTAAAAACCTTTTCAAAAGACTCGCCTCCTTCAGTTTTCTGTCTTATTGAAATATCGCTTGATAAATATGATCACAAAAACTCCGACAGCGGGAAAAACGGTTCCCACAGTCATAGCCGTCTCCATTCCCGCGGCGTCGGAAACAACGCCGAGAAGCTGGGGAGCCACAGAGCCGCCGAGATCACCGCCCGCCGCCATAAGCGCGTAGGCCGCCATACCGGGATTCGGGAACTTTTCCTCCATCATAATAAGTGTTCCGGGCCAGAGCATGGAGGTGCAAAAGCCGGTCAGCACGCAGGCTATCATGGAAACTATGGGGAACGGCGAAAGCCCCGCCACAAGATAGCAGACCGTCGCGCCGATCATACCGCAAAGCAGCACGTTGTCGATCCTTTTGCCGTAGCGCGCATAAATGGTGCGCCCGAGACCGAGCAACAAGGCAAAAAGCGCAAGACCGAAAATATCACCGACAGCCTTGGGCATCCCGAGCACGCGCTCGGCATAAGCCGAGATCCAGTTGGTCATGGCGCACTCGGCGGCACCGCCGAGGAAGATGCAGACCACGAAAAGCACCATAGCAAAGCCCACACGGCCCGCGCCGCCCTCGGAGGGCTTGTGACCGATCTCCATATCGGGAATGGGCGAGGTGCAGAACATCACGAAAAGCACAAGGGGCAAGCAGGCAAAGCCCAAGGTCAGATACATCCAGTTCTCGGTGCCGAAAAAGTAGAAGAACACCGTGGTAACAGCCACCACGAAAAGCACGCCCCACGCATAGATCGAGTGGAGAAGGCTCATATCCCGCCCGGGATTTTCCGAGGGCAGGGCCGCCACAAGAGGGCTGATCAGCACCTCGCTCAGTCCCGCCGCCAACGAGAAAATAACGGTACCGCAGACAAGTCCCGCATACGCGTACTGCGGAAAGAACGCAGGAACAAGAGCGTAAATGCAAAGTCCGACCGATGTCAGGATGGGCATCACACGGACCGACAGCTTAACGCTGAAATACTTGGCAAAAAATGAAAAAATAAGATCTATCCCGAGCTGAGTGCAGAAATTGATCAGCACCAGCGTGCCGAGCAGAGTGTCGGAGATCCCGAAGGTCTCACGGAAGGTAACGAAAAGTAAAGCGGGAAGAGTAAAGGCCGCGCCCGACGCAATATAGGTAAAAAAGCACGCGCGTCGCGTCCTGTTGTAGTTGGGCATGATAAGACTCCGTTGCTGTTATTGATCTAAAGTAATTATAGCACCGACGACCGACCGTGTCAACCGTTATTCGGTCAAAAGTCCGCGCCAATAACGCCCGATGGCCGAAGTCAGACAGTAGACCTCGCGACGCACCTCGGCGGGATAAACGCGGCCGGCCGTGCAGATCTCAAAGGACAAAGCCCCGCGAAAGCCGATATCGCCAAGCGCGCGCACAATATCCTCCCAATCGATAACGTGCCTCTTGTCGCGGTAAAGATAGGAATAAGGCACCATGTGAAGATCCTCAAGCCCGTCGTTATCGTGAATGTGCAGAGCCGTCAGACGGTCCCCGAGCTGACGGATAAACTCTCCGATCTTGTTGCCCGTCAGGCAGGCGTGACCGATATCGAGGCAAAAACCGAAATGCCGCCCGCCGGCCTCGGCGTTCAGAGTGTCAATAAGCTCGCAGGCGTCGTCGGGATTGGACAGCCGCCCCTCAAGTATCCTCTGTCCGCTGTGGGTGAAAATGTTCTCGGCGCAGATAATAACGTCGGGATGACGAATGGCCATGGGGATCAGCCCGCGGTAATTCTCAAGATTCAGCTCAAACTCGGCGCGGCGTCCGGGTCGGCGGGAGGGATGCACCACAATCGCGGGACAGCCGAGAAGCTCGCAAAGCGCCATGCACTTCTCCACCGCCTGCACGTTGTAGGCGTTCACGTCCTCGCGCCCGTCAAACCAAATAGGAAAGGGCGCGTGCATCTGCCCGATGACCACACCCGTCTCGGCGACGGCGCGGCGCAGCGGCATAAATTTCTCGAGAAACCCCTCGAGAGGCAGATCGAAAACATTGGGATAATGCCCCTCGGCCGCAAGGCGGCCCGTATCAAGCAGCTCATACATACCGAGATCCACCGACTCAAAGCCGCAGTCGCGTATATATTCAAGCGACCCCTGCGGGTCATTCATATCGTACCAGCCGAAGCTGTCAATTCCTATCTTTAACATATCTGTCTCCTTTGATTTATTTTTCCGACGTCAGATTTCTGATCCACTTGCCACGGCTGAGCAACCACGCGCCCACACCGCATTTAACAAGCTCCGCACCCTGACAAATGCAGTAAAGCGGAATAATCGGCAGATCGGTAAAGCGGCTGAAGCAGAAGGCCAAGGGCACGCAGACCGCCCACATATAACAGCTGTCGAAAAGGAAGGTGATCACGGTCTGCCCGCCCGAGCGGATGGTGAAATAGGATGCGTGGGTAAAGGCGTTAAAGGGCATCATAAACGCACCTATGCAGATGAGCTGCATGGCCAGCGTACGCACACCGTCCGTGGTGTTGTAGATCATGGGGAAAACGCCCGAAACCGAGGCCATAATGCCTCCGAAGATAACGCAGGAAAGCACCGAGGCCGTGATCAGCTTGCGGTCGGCATCGCGAACGTCGCGCTCGCTCTCTCCGCGCCCAAGCATCTGCCCGATGATAATTCCCACAGCGCCGCCAAGCGCCATATAGACCACGCTCGACAGATTGTAAAGAGTGCTCGATATGTTCTGCGCCGCCACCACGTCAAGTCCGCAGGTGGAGTAGCTCTGATTCATAATGGCCACACCCGCCGACCAAAGAAATTCGTTGACCATAAGCGGACTTCCCTTCACTATCAAACGCCTGAAAAGCTGTGCGGGAATACGGAGGGAGCGGAACGCGCCGCGAATAAACGGCTGCTTTTCACCGTGAGTGTGAGTCCAGACGGCCACTATGGCAAGCTCCACGTAGCGCGAGATAACCGTCGCCACAGCCGCGCCGGCAACACCCATCCGGGGCGCACCGAAATGACCGAAGATCAGCACGTAATTCAAAGCAAGGTTTACAATAACGGCGCTGACGCCGCCAACCATTGGCACAACAGTCTGCCCCGTCTCGCGGAGCGTGCTGCTGTATGCGTTCGACAAAGCAAAGGGCAGAATGCCGATAAGCATTATCAGAAGATACTCATAGCCGAACTCAAGAGAGGCCGCCGCGTGGGCGGGATCGCCCTCGCCCTGCAAAAACAGGTCGATAAGCTCGCGCCCGAATACCGTAAAGATAACAGCCCCCACCGCCGAAAGCGCAAAGGCGGCAATGACCTTGTAGCGGAAGGTGTAGCGCACACCCTCGTGATCGCCCGAGCCGTGGTACTGCGCCGTAAAAATTCCGGCTCCCGACACCGCCCCGAACACGCAAAGGTTGAAAACGAACATAAGCTGGTTCGATACGGCAACTCCGTTCATCTGCACCGTACCCACCTGGCCCACCATTATGTTGTCAAGCAGCGAAACGAAATTGGTGATACCGTTCTGTATCATAATGGGAAGCGCCACCGCCAAGACCCGACGGTAAAAGGCCCGATCCCCGAAAAACTTCTTTAACATAACCGATCCTTTTTTCTTATAATGTAGTCCTTTTCTCCCACAGCCTCGCAGATGACCCCGAAGGCCGACTCAATAGCCCCCGACGAAACGGCACTGCAGGGCGACCCGTCGTAAATTATCCGTCCGCCGTCCATAACCGCCACACGGGGAAAGCGGCTTAGAGCGAAGGAAATATCGTGAATGATGACGACAACGCACCGCCCGCGCAACGCCATGGCAGACAGCACGTCAAAAACAGCAAAGCAGTTGGCCGCGTCAAGGGAGGACGCAGGCTCGTCAAGTATCATAAAATCGCTGCCCTGCGCGATCTGCATGGCAAGATAAACGAGCTGCCGCTCGCCACCCGAAAGCTCGGCAAGACGGCGACCCTCAAAGCCCGTGACACCGGTCAGCTCCATAGCCTCGCGCACAGCCTCAATATCACTATGGCCGAGCCGCATGGAAAGCCCCGCGTAAGGGTAACGCCCGTAGGCCACGTAATCGCCCACCGCCATGTCGGGCGTCAGCCGCGATTGAGGGAAAAGCGACACACGCCGCGCAAGCTCGCGCCCCGAAAGGGAGGAAATATCGACCCCGTCAAGTAAGATACTCCCCGTAAGCGGCGAGGCCTGACGCGCCATTAAACGGGCAAGGGTCGTCTTGCCGCAGCCGTTGCGCCCCACAAGAGCACAAAGCTCCCCAGGCGAAAAATTTATATTCACACCTTCAAGCACACGGCACCCGCCGTATGCGAAGGAAATATCTCTGAGCTCTAACATAGCAATCTCCATTCTGCCGCCTCACGGCGGCAAAGTAAAGAAAAAACCTCCGGTTTTCGATTTTATTTAATACGTCTCACCAATAAATCGGAATTTGAAGGGTTCAAACAGATTTCGCCCTAACCGCCAAACAACCAACCACAGGCATATCACCCCTACCCCTCGGGGGGCGCGATGGGGTATGCAGTAATCCTTCGGATAACTGCGGGGAGTGGGTGGGGGTTAGCGGGTGGATGAGCGGCAAGGATACGTGAACAGAAATATCGCCTTGCCCAACCTGCTTGTCTTTGCGCGGCCTGAAAAACAAGCCAAATTTTAGGTGTTCCGCGCCGTTTCGGCACTCCACACCCAAAATTTCGCTTCTTTTTCAACAAGTCAGGGGCCGCGTAGGGGGGTATTTCGCCCGTGCGCGGGCGACCAACGTTTCGACGTTGGATCTCGAAAAACTTTTGAAAAAGTTTTATCAAAACTTTCAAAAATGAGTTTAGCTTAATCTTTAGACCTCAACCCCTCCTCTTCGTCAGCACCAAGGCTACGAAGAAGGGGCCGCCGATAAGCGAAAGAAGTATGCCCACGGGCAGCTCGTAGGGCGCGAAAAGCACCCGCGACAAAAGATCGCAGAAAAGCACGAGTATCGCTCCGCCCATAGCCGACGCAGGCACGAGATATCGGTGACTGCTACCCACAAACCGCCGCATTATGTGCGGCACCAGCAGACCCACGAAGCCGAGAAGCCCCGCAAAGCTCACCGCCGCGCCCGCCAGAGCACTTGCAAGCATCAGAAAGAGAAACCGCGAGTGCATAACGTTCACGCCAAGACCGCGCGCCGTCTCCTCGCCGAGGCTCAGAAGATCAAGCCCGCGCGAAAAGACCGTAGCCAATAAAAGTCCCGAAAGAATGACCGCGCCCGCGCCGATCAGCTTGTCGTAGCCAACCCCCGCAAAGCCGCCGATCATAAACCCCGTCACGTCGTAAACGCTGTCGGGAAAAAGAGTTTTCACGGTGTTGATGGCCGCGCCGAGAATACTGCTGACCGCCACACCCACAAGGGTCACGGTCACTCGCCCCGCCCCGCTCCGCGCCGCAATAGCCCAGATGCAAAGCGAAGTACCGAGCGCACCGAGAAATGCCGCAAGGGGCAAAAAAGGCAATGCCTGCGGCAGGATCGCCATAAAGATCACCGCGCAAAGCCCGGCACCCGAGTTGACGCCGATAATGTTGGGCGCGGCCATGGGATTGTTCAGCACCGCCTGAATGATCACACCCGCCACCGCAAGCGCCGACCCCGCAAGGAGCGCGGCCAGAACGCGCGGCATACGCACGTAAATCAGAATGCGCAGATCGGGGTCGTTCATATCTCCCCGAAGCCACGCCCCTATGGCGGCAAAAACGTCGGTCTCGGTAGATCCGAGCATCAAAGCCGCAAACAATCCCACGGCAAGAGCGCAAAAAAGCACGGCAAAAAGCCGCGCCGCAGAACGCGGCGCGTTATTTTTCCCCGAAGACCTCGGGATAGACGATCTTCGCCAGATACTCATAGCTCTCATCCCATCTTTCATTGGGTTTGTAGTGGAAAAGGTCCTTGGGCAGAACCTCAAAATTGCCGTTCTTCACGGCAGACAGCCCGCTCCAGGCGGGATTGCTCTCAAAATTCTCGCGCAAAAAGGCCAGCGCACCCGACTCACTGCCCATAGTCAGCACGATTATGTAGTCGGGATCGCGGCGGATAATATGCTCAAGGCTCAGCTCCTCAAGCAGGGAGGGCACCTCGTCGGCAATGTTGACAAGCCCCAGCTCGCCGAGAATGATCCCCGCAAGATTGTCGTCGGTCTTGGCCTTGACTCCGCTCGAATAGGCGCGCATAAGAAGCACGCTCTTGCCTCCGCCTTGCGGCACACGGGAGAGGATATTTTCAATGCTTTCGCCCACCCGCGTCACGTGCTCGGCATAAAGATCGTCCCGACCCGTCACCGCGCAAAACTGCGCCATAAGCCCCGCATAATCCTCAAAGGTGTCCACGCGGAAATACCCGTAAGGAATACCGAGCTGCTTCAGATTTCCCTCAAGAGCTCGGTGTGCCGCAAGATCGGCAGACAAAATAACGTAGTCGGGATCAAGCCTGATAAGCCGCTCAAGATCGATCTCCTTAACGCTCCCCACGATCTCGGGACCGTCGGCAGCATCCACGCGCCCCTCGTCCAACGCATCCGAGGTCACGCCTGCAAGCTCGCCGCCCGCAAGCAGCCAGCACTCGGCAAAGGAGCCGTAACAGCCAACCACGCGGGCATCGGCCGTCAGCCTGACGGTGTTTCCGAAAACGTCGGTCAAAGCCACGCCGTCGGCCTGCTCACTCTCCCCTTCCCCGCAGGAAAAAAGGCCGAAAAAGCAGACCGACACAAGCAGTAAAGCAAAAATTCGCTTCATTCAGATCTCTTTTGCAAGGATCTCGTCACGTCGGGCGAGAATATCATCCGAGAGAATGGCAGATTCAGCCGCCTCAATGCCGAGACGGTCAACAGTCTTGCCGAGACGCTCCTTAGGAAGCGCGTTCTCGCGGTACCAGAGAATGACCTTCTCCACAATGGGCATAAGCTCCTCCTCGGTCACGTAGCGCGAAAGCGGAGTTCCCATACGGGAGGTCTTGCCCCAGGTGCCGCCAACGTAAATACGGTAAACGGTCTCGGACTCGGGCTCGACAGCACCGAAGGGGCACTTGCCGACGCAAACGCCGCAGGTCTTGCACTCGGACCCGTCGATCTTCAGCTTGCCGCCCTCAACGTGCGCCGCCTTCGACGGGCACTTGCTCTCAATAGCGCAGGACGCGCACCCGCGGCAGTTATCGGCCACGAATTTCGGCACGCGGTGACCCTCAATGCCAAGATCGTTCAGGCTGGGCTTGACACAGCTGTTGGGACAGCCGCCCACGGATATCTTGAACTTGTGGGGCAGCTTCACGCTGTTCCAGCCAAGATAAAACTTCTCGTAAATTTCGGTAGCGATGGCCTGAGTGTCGCAGTTTCCGAACACGCAGGTGGTTCCCTTGCAGGCCGTAATGGGACGCACCTTGGCACCCGTGCCGCCGAAGCGGAGACCGTGCTCGGCCGCAAAGGCCTGAGCCTCGCCGATCTTATCAAAGGGAATACCGGGGATCTCAACGCCCTGGCGGCTGGTGCAGATCAGCTTGCCGTTGCCGTATTTCTTTGCGAGAGTCGCCATATCGGCAAAATTCTCGGCGGTAAAGACCGTTCCGGGCGCGGCAATTCGACCCGAAAAAAGCTCCGTCCCGCGATTTCTGAGAAATCCCTGTCCCTTGACCTTCATAATTTGTTCTTGATTCAGCATAAAAGTACACTCCAACGTATATAATATTTAATTAAGTTTATCATATAACGGCAAAAAAGTCAACCTTTTTCGCATTTTGCACGTCTAAAATTAAAAATATCGTAAAAATCATTGACAGACGGATATTTTTGTGGTAAAATCATATTCAAACAAGGAAATTATCCAATTAGGAGGATCTAACCATGACCAGAATCAAGACCATCGAGACTAAGGATATCGCAAAGACCGTTAAGAACGGCGGCTGCGGCGAGTGCCAGACCTCTTGCCAGTCCGCTTGCAAGACCTCTTGCGGCGTTGCCAACCAGCAGTGCGAGAACAAGAACAACGACTGATTTTCGCAAACCGAAAAAACGCTGTCCCGCACACGGAGACAGCGTTTTGTTTTGTCAATAACGGTAACCGATAAATCGGGCCGTCGATCATGGGATAGACATCGACCCGGCGTGCAAGGATCGTGTGACATAACCTTGTGGCGCACG
>JAFTOB010000086.1 GCA_017451545.1 Clostridia bacterium
AAGAGCGGTTTTTCGGTAGAAATCCTTACGGATTTCAATTTTTATGTGCGTTTTTTAGACGCGCTCGGGCTCTCTGGCGTACGCCTGTACGCCGACGAGAACCCGATCACGCCTTCTGCATCTAAATGAGACAGCCCCTTTGGGTTTATTATTCTTCGGGATATTTAACCTCAACGGTGGCGTAAACGCCTTCCTCGTCATACTCTCTGCAGTAGCAGATGCGGATTCCGATATTATCCTTATCCGTGGTGTAAGACCAGACGTTGCCGTCGAGGTAGCTCTTATCGTTGCTTATAACGTTGGTGGCATTGGCGTCAAAGACCCAGTTGCCGCTCGCATCCTTCTTCCAGACAGAGAAGATATAATAATTTCCGTTGTCGGCAATGCGGTTCAGGTCTGCGAAGGAAATTGTAGTTCCCGCCTTCTCAATGGCGATAACGTCGGAGTAGGTATAAATACCGGCGCTTCCAAAGGTTCCGGGAGTGCCGATTGCGCCGCAGTTAATATAACCGGAGTTCCAATTAACGTCTATTCCCTCGGGAGCGACGGGAACGTCGGGCAGGTCGGGAGCCTCGGGCTGAGGAGTGGTATCCTTCATGATCCTTATGAGCTCGGCCTCAAAGTAAGGCAGAACGTGGCGGTATCCGAGGTAGTTCAGGTGGCTGTAGTCGCCTGCGCTCTGTGCATACTGTGCGCGGAAGGCGGCGTCGTTGATCTTAACGCCCGATGCCTCCTCGTCGGATGCATCGATGCAGTAATAACCCATCTTCTCGCAGAACTCCACCATCTTGGCGGCGTAGTCGCCGGTGGTCAGGCCGAGAGCGTTTGTGTGGTCAAGAGAATTCCAAGCGGTCACAAAGACGATCTTGGCATTGGGGTACTTCTTGTGGAGATGCTCGTACATAAAGCGGATGGCGCCGAGGTAGGTCTTGGTGTCGGCGGTCTCGCCGTCACCGAGAGGGATGACCTTGGTGCAATCGTTACGTCCGCCCTGAACGATAATGATATCGGGGTCACCGAGATCGTTGCTCCAGCGGTCGACCAGAGGGGTGTTTTCGGCAACGTAGTTTGAGATGGTCGAGCCGCCGATGGCCTCGCAATCGAGGGTCATACCGTACTTATCGCCGAGGATACCGAGCCAGGTGTCCTTGTAGGCGATGGAATGACCTGCCAGATAGCTGTCGCCGAAAAATCCGATGCTGATGCCCTCGAGTGCCTTATCGTAGCTCTCGGCCTTGGAGGCGGAGAGCCACTTATCGTAAGCGGCGGCCGTTCCCTCCCCCGCGTTTTCGGTGAAGGTCACCTCGGGGAAGGTCGGAGTGGAGGCAGCGGTCTGACCCGAGCGGTAGCAAAGGCGCAGATTTTCGTTGTCCTTGGAGGTAATATAGGTGTAGGTCACCTTGCCGTTATTGACGGTGGAGATGAGCGACGCGGTAGCGCCCGTTCCTCTGAGGTTCGTGCCCTCCTTGTCGATGACCCATCTGCCCATAACGTTATTCCACGAGGAGATGGCAAAGACGGCCGAGGGAGCGGCAACGTCGGACGCTACGGTAAAGCTTACCTTAGTTCCTGCCTTGGGAACGGTGAAAACGTCGGTGTAAGAATATTTATCGGAGGAAACGACCTCGTAGAACTGACCGGTAGAGACCACGTCGGAGCCCACGAAGCCGCGGTTCCATACGATCTTGATATTATTTACGTCAGCGGGAGGATTAGTGGTGCCGCTGTTAGCGGGGAGAATATAGGACACCTTGATGGTGTCGGGGTCGTCCTGTCCGCGGAGGCAGAGGCGGATGGTCTCGTTATCCTTAGTTGTAGTATACGACCATACGACGTAATTTCCGCCGGTCTCGCGCTTCGTGGCCTGGTCGCTTCTGATATTGGTGCCGTTCTTATCGATCTTCCAGTTATTGCCGTCTTTTACCCAGCTCGAGAAAAGGAAAACCGTATTGGGGGTCAGCGCCTCAGTTCCGTACACGTCCTTGAAGTAAACGGTGGTGCCGGCCTTGGGAACAGTAATAACGTCGGTGTATCTGTATGCTTTTACGTTGGGAACAAGTGTCCAATCCTGACCGCCCGTCATCTTGTCAGAGCCTACGAAGCCGTAGTTCCACTTAACAGTAAGCTCACTTCCGCTCTCGGGGATGACCACGTCCTCCTCTGCACCGGGATCCTTGTAGGAGACCTTCTTGAAGGGCTCGTCGCACGCGCCGCCCGCGATCATCTCGGAGATTCGGGTCTCAAAGGCGTGAGCCACCTTCAGGTTGCCGTAGGGGTTGATGTGGCTGTAATCGTTAGCGTGGTTGCTGAAGGCCAGACGGTAAGCCGCATCGTTGATCTTGACGCCGTACTTATCCTCGTCGGCGGCGTTGATGCACATCCAGCCCTTCTCCCGACAGAACTCGGTGACGAGGTTTGCATAGTCACCTGCGTTGAGACCGTATTTGTTGGTGTGGTCGCAGGAGTTCCATGCGGTTATGAAAATGATCTTCGCATCGGGGTACTTTTCGGTAAGAACGCGGTGCATATAAAGCATTGCACCCTTGACAGTATTGATATCCTCGGTCTTTCCGTCGCCGATGGGCGAATACTTGGTGCAGTCGTTACGTCCGCCCTGAATGATGATGATGTCGGGATCGCCGATATCTCTCTCGATCCTGTCAACGAGGGCAACGATGTCGGAGGCGGGGTTGCGTGCAAAGGTGGCGCCGCCCTGAGAGTGGTTGGTGACTGTCATGCCGTACTTGTCGGCAATGTAGCCGACGTAGGTGTCCTTCCAATGGTAAACGCTGTTACCCGAAAGGTAGCTGTCACCGAAAACGGCCATATGGAGACCGCCCTTGAGGTTATCGTAGTAGGTATCGTTGCCCATAAGCTCGTCGATCTTGGCCTGGGTTCCCTGACCCTTGTTGGTGGTAACGGTCACGTCGATGTCGGGACCGCTGTTCTCGTCGTACTGCTTCGAGGGGATGCAGAATCTTACGTTTTCGTTATCCTTTGAGCTTGTGTAGGCGTAGTAGATATCGTAAAGATCACCGCCCTTGGGGACGATATCGGCGTAAATGGTGGGGGCGTACTTGGTTCCGCGGAACTTTGCGCCCTCTGCATCGTAAACGAAGCTGCCGTTCTCTTCCTTCCACGAGGAGAGGACGAAGATCAGCTCGGTGGGCAGATCGACCTTCTTTACGTTCTTGAGGGAGAAGGCGACCTCGGTACCCGCCTTTTCGATATTGATTATATCAGTGTACGAGAAGCCGAAGGAGGTGCTTGAGATCTTGCCGGGGGTGCTCATAACGTCGGAGCAGATAAGACCCATATTCCATTTCACTTTGATCACCTCTTTAGTGCTTTCGGGTTTTTCGGGATCGTCCACGTCGGGAGCCGACGTGCCGGGAGTTTCTGTCGTGCCGGGAGTCTCGGTGGTTCCGGGAGTCTCGGTGGTTCCGGGAGTCTCGGTTGTTCCGGGAGTCTCGGTCGTACCGTCGGGGACGGTGGTGACGTCGCCCGTGCCGCCGTCGCCGCAGGACGCGAGAGCCACGGGAAGCAGCATCAGCACGCAAAGCACGGCCGCCAAAAATTTAAAGTGCTTTTTCATAAAATCCTCCTTTGAGTTTTGTGCATAATGCACAGTTTGATATCGCAATTTTCCTTAACATATAACAATTATATCACCGCTCAAAGGACTTGTCAAGTAAATCCGACCACATTAACGATAATGAACTTTTTATACAAGAATACAGGGGCACGGGGGAACACAGGGTCAGCCTATGACCTCACGCAGGCGCGCGATTCCCTCGCTCAAGGAAAACTCCTTCTTAAACACGCTGGACGTGCCGGCCACAAAAATGTCCGCGCCCGCCTCGGTCATGAGCTTCGCGTTCTCAAAGCTCACGTTGCCGTCCACCTCGATCTCTACGTCGATGTAGCCCAGCCCGTCAAGCTGCTCGCGGAGCTGTGTGATCTTCGGGAGGGTCGATCTTACGAGCTTCTGACCCGCAAAGCCGGGGTTGACGGTCATGATCAGCACGCCGTCTATCTCTCCGAGCACGCACTCAAGCGCGCTCACGGGCGTGGCGGGATTTATGGCCACCATTGCCTTTGCCCCCCTCGCCTTGATGGCCGAGACGGCCTTATGCAGATGACGGGTGGACTCGTAATGCACCGAAACGTAGTCGCCCTCGCCGAACTCGAACCAGTCGAGCTTGCTCTCGGGCTCCTCGATCATCAGGTGAATGTCAAGGGGAATTTTAGTGCGCTCCTTGAGCTTTTTGACGAAATCGGTGCCGAGGGTGTAATTCGGCACAAATCGGCCGTCCATAATATCAACGTGTATGTACTCTATTCCATTCTCCTCGAAGGCGCGGACCGCCTCCTCAAGCTTGAAAAAATCGACGCACATTACGGATGGGGAAATTTTTTTCATAACGGTCTCCTTTTTTGCATAATGCTCTTTTATTTTCATCCTATATGTGTTATAATAAGGCAAACGAAAGCAAAAGTCAATATTTTTCTCAAATATTGATAAATTTTATGCTTTTTGCGGCATAAAAGAAACCAAAAGAAACAACGTGAAAGAAAGTGAAAGTGCGCTATGTTTGACATTGAAAGACAAAAAGAGATACTCCGCCTGCTTATGAAGAGCAAGAGCATGACGGTCAACCGCCTCTCCGAGCTCCTCTTCGTCAGCCGACCCACCATACGCCGTGACCTTGACGCGCTTGAAAGTCAGGGCGCCGTTATGCGCACCCACGGAGGTGTCATTCTGCGAAACGCCGCCGACCTTGAGATCCCGCTGATGCTCCGCGAGCGGCAAAACAATCTCTCAAAGGAGCGCATCGCCGCCAAGGCCGAGGGATACGTGCAAAACGGGCAGGTCATTTTTCTCGACGCCTCATCCACTGTCTCCTATCTTGTTCCGAGGCTTGAAAAATTTTCCGACATCATAGTGGTGACCAACAGCCCCAAGACCTCCATGGCTCTCGGCGAGCTCGGCATCAAGAATTACTGCACGGGCGGGCTTATGCTCATCCACTCGGTGGCCTACGTGGGCAGTGATACCGAGCGTTTCGTGTCGGGCATCAACGCCGACGTGTTCTTCTTCTCCAGCCGCGGCTACGAGGCGGGCGGGATGATCACCGATTCCTCGGTGGAGGAGGCAGGCGTCCGCCGCGCTATGATGAAAAATTCGGCGAAGAGCTACTATCTTTGCGACAGCAGCAAGAAAAACAAGAAGTATATGTACAATATCTGCTCCGTCGGTGAGGTCGACGGCGTGATAGACGAGGAGTAATTTATCAAAAACGGATACCGTATGAAAAATTTTGCGGTATCCGTTTTGTTTTTTGTTATTTAAATCCTTTGTTTATATTTTTCACAAAAACGTCATCGGGCTCGGCCACGTGGTTTCCGTCATAGATATAAAACAGTGGCTTGTACGTGGGAGCTACCGAGGTGGGTGATGAATATCTCAGCTTGGCGTATACAATATTATCCTCCACATAATAGGATCCGCTCTGATCGAAATATCCGCCGGTCGTGCTCTTGTAGATCGAACCGTCAGACTTAAAGGTGTACTGACCGCACTTCCAGTCAAAGGTTCTACCCTTCGGGATCGTGTAGCTGTGAAGCTCCGGATCCTTATTCTTGGCCTCGGTCTTCACCAGAACGTTGCCGTAGACCTTGTAATAAGCATACAGATTGCCGTTGTTGGTCATGGTCAGAAGATCGCCCTCCAGCCTCCATTCATTCGTGGAGCTTGCGCCCTGTATGACACCGTCCTTATACACCTTAAAAGTACCGGCATTGCCGCTTTTCTGATCAAAAATGTAGGACTTTGTGGACTTTACGTTCTTATAAGTTCCGTTTATCGAAGCCGAGCCACATGAGACGACAAAAAGGCAAAGAGTTACTAAAGCCAAAGCTAAAGAAATAAAACCAATGAATTTTTTCATTTTTATACTCCTCTCTTTTGGGTTTGGTGCTGATTTGATTATATAGCAAATTTTTCCTCTTGTCAATAAGTTAAAAAAATTCTACTCTTTAATATAAATATGGTAATAAATTCTGATTTTTGTGTTTACAAAACGGGAAATATATGTTATAATAGTATGATTATACAGTGGATCATTGCAGCTTTTTGCAAAAAACTCGTATTTTTAGCCGCCAAAGCGGAAGATTGGAGATATTATGTCAAATATGTCTAATAAAAAAAGCTTCAGATTTCAAAGCGATCTTACGGCACTTATCTGGTGCATTGCCGCCGGAGCCGTGTGCTTTGCCGCGCATATACTCGTCTGTGAGAGCACGGGTCTCTCCCCTGCCGTGTCGGGACTTATCTTCATTTCCGCGTATCTCGCGGTGGTGGGAGCCGTCAGCTTCATCGTCCTGCGCTACAGAAAGACCAACGGCGCGTGCGAGGAGCAGCTCAGCAGTAACGCCAACGCCATCCGCGATCTGCTTCAGCAGGCCAATATGCCGATCATGCTGACCGACGGTCACGGAAAGATCATATGGTACAACGATGAGCTGGCCGTGGATTTCGAGATCGGACTTTCGGCCATCGGCACCGATATGCATTCCTTCTGCCCCGTCACCGAGTCCCAGCTTATCGAGGCTACGGTGGCCTACAACTCGGGCAGCACGGGCAACGAGGTGGTTGACGCTTCGGCTGCGCTTATGACCATCAAGGGTCGCCGCTACCGCGCAAACTGCTACCGTGTTCGCACTCAGATCAAAAATCGCGACGACATCCGCGATTTCTATATGACACTCTTCAACGATATCACCGACCTGCACAATGCCCACGATCTGCTCGAGCGCTCGGCTCCCGCCGTTGCCTACGTTGTGGCCGACAATCTTGAGGAGCTTGCTCAGTACACCCGCGCAAGCTATCGCGAGGAGGCCAACCGCGTTGAGCAGGTGCTGAAGGAATGGACGCAGTCGGTTCGCGGAACCATCCGCGAGTATGACCGCGACAAGTATATCATTCTTTTCGCCAGAGAGATGCTTGACAAGTGTGTGGAAAATAAGTTCGCCATTCTCGATCGCGTCCGCGAGATCAAGATAGGCGAGGGCGACGACAGTATGCCCGTCACCGTTTCCATGGGTATCTCGGTGGCTCGCCCGAGTTTTGAAGGCGACGTTGCCCTTGATCTCGGCACCACCGCCAAGGAGGCAGCCGATGCTCTCGATATGGCGCTTCAGCGCGGAGGCGACCAGGTCGCGGTCAAGACCGATAGCGGTCTTGAATTCTACGGCGGACGCACAAAGAGTATGCCCAAGCGCACCCGTGTGCGCGCTCGCGTTATCGCGGGCAAGCTCGGCGCTCTCATTACGAAATCCACTCGCGTGCTTATTATGGGTCACAAAAACCCCGACTTCGACTCGGTGGGAGCTTGCGTGGGTATCGCCAGACTTTGTATGTATTACGGCGTCGAGTGCAAGATAATCACCGACCGTAGCAATCAGAACTTCAAGCGTTGCACCGAAAAGCTGCTCGGACTTGATGAATACGAAAACGTTTTCGTGGACGGTGCTTCGGCCATCGACCTGATCACACCCTCCACTCTGCTCGTCATCGTTGACGCCAATAACTTCTCGATCATCGAGGCTCCCGAGATCGCGGCAAACGCCAAAACGATCTACGTTATAGACCACCACCGCCAGACGGCTACCCTGCCCGATACGGTGGTAAGTCCCCCCTACATCGACCCCGCCGCTTCCTCCGCCTGCGAGCTGATCTCCGAGATCCTCGAGCAGGCCCTTCCCGTGGGAACCATCCACGCCGAGGAGGCCAACGTAATGCTCTCGGGCATTATGGTCGACACCAAGAACTTCACGCGAACCACCAGCACCAGAACCTTCAGTGCCGCACTTTATCTGCGCGGCGAGGGCGCAAACTCCGAGATCGCCCGTACCTTCTTCAACGAGGAGTTCGGCGATTACGTGGCCGAGGCCAAGTTCGGCTCGGACGTGAAGATCTACAGAAAGCGCATAGCTATCACCAAGAGCGACGGCACCGACTCCCCCGCAGACCGCGTTGCGGCGGCGAAGTCGGCAGACAAGCTCCTGACCATCCGCGGCGTTGACGCATCCTTCGCTATGGTGCGCATCGGCAACGCCATCAGCATTTCCGCACGCTCGAACGGAAAGATAAACGTTCAGCTTATTCTTGAGCAGCTTCACGGCGGCGGCCACTTCGACGTGGCGGGCGCACAGCTTGCCGACAGCTCCATGGAGCAGGCGGCCATTATGCTCAAAGAAGCCATAGATAATTATCTCGATAATCAATAACCCCCAAAAGGAGAAAGAAAAATGAAAGTTGTACTGCTCGCCGACGTTAAGAGCGTTGGCAAAAAGGACGAGATCAAGGAAGTATCCGACGGCTACGCAAGAAACTTCCTCTTCCCCAAAAAGCTCGCAAAAGAGGCCAACAATCAGGCCGTTAACGAAATAAAGGCCAAGGAGGCCTCCCGTCAGCACAAGATCGAGGTCGAGCGCGCCGAGGCCAAGGCAACTGCCGAGAAGCTCGAAAAATCCTCCCTCAAGATCGTGGCTCCCGCAGGCGCCGACGGCCGCCTTTACGGCTCGGTCACCACAAAGGACATCGCAGAACGCCTTGAAAAGGAGCTCGGCATCGTCATCGACAAGCGCAAGATCACCCTCGACGAGCCCATCAAGTCCCACGGCACCTACACCGCCGAGGTCAAGCTCTATGCAGAGATTTCGGGCAAGGTTCACATTAAGGTCACAGAGAACTGATAAAATAAATTTTCGGAAAGGTTATCGCCATGGAAGAAGGATTGACCCGAAGCATGCCGGCCTCCCTCATTGCCGAGCAATCCCTG
This sequence comes from Clostridia bacterium, assembly GCA_017451545.1. Classification (GTDB taxonomy): domain Bacteria; phylum Bacillota; class Clostridia; order Oscillospirales; family CAG-272; genus RGIG3994. Next base: position 8,847 of record JAFTOB010000086.1, read on the forward strand.
CTCGGATGCGTGCTTATCGACCCGCAGAAGATAAGCGAGATCGCCGGTATCATCAGCGAGGACGATTTTTATCTGAAGGATCACACTCAGATCTACCTTGCGATGAAGCAGCTATTCAACGAGAGCCACGAGATCGATACCGTCACTCTCATCGACACGCTGGTCAAAAACGGCGTGTACGATAAGGATCGCAGTCAGGACTATATACTGTCCTTGGCCGAGATCGTTCCCAACGCGCTGAATATTCTCGACTACGCGCGTATCATAAAGGAAAAGAGCCTGCTCCGACAGCTCATCACCACCTGCGGCGAGGTCATTGACGACGCCCAGAGTGAGCAGGAGGAGGTCGGAAACATCATAAATTCCGCCCAGAACAAGATCTTCAACATCGCCCAGGGGCGGGACAGCAAGAGCTTCAAGCACATCCGCGACGTCATCCGCGACGTTTACGGCACCCTCAATATGCTGGCAAAGGACAAAAACGCCCTTCAGGGCACCAAAACCGGCTTCTCGGGGCTCGATACCGTACTCGTCGGTATGGGTAACTCGGATTTCGTGCTGGTGGGCGCGCGACCCGGTATGGGTAAGACCAGCTTCTGTCTGAACGTGGCCACCAACGTGGCTCTGCAGAACCCCGAAAAGGAGGTCTGCATCTTCTCTCTCGAGATGTCGGCAGAGCAGCTCGTCTCCCGCGTGCTTTCAAGCGAGGCTATGATCGGCAGCTACGCCATGCGCTCGGGTCAGCTTACCCCCGACGATTGGGACAGACTTGCCGAGGCCACAAACAGACTCGTCAATACCAATATAGTTATAGACGATACCGCAGGTATCACTGTCACCGATATGCGCGCAAAGCTCCGCAAGGAGATCTCCAAGAAGAAGGAGCTCGGCCTTGTGGTCATCGACTATCTCGGACTTATGCAGGGCGAGCGTCACACCGACAACCGCGCCCTTGAGGTGGGAGATATCTCCCGTTCTCTGAAGCTTATGGCCAAGGACTTCAACGTCCCCATCCTCTGCTGCGCACAGCTCAACCGCGGAACCGAGGGCAGACAAAGTAAAAAGCCTATGCTTTCCGACCTCCGTGACTCGGGATCCATCGAGCAGGACGCCGACGTGGTGCTTTTCCTCTACCGCGACGATTACTATAAAAACGACGAAGCCAGCCCCGACAAGAGTGCCGAGATCTGCGAGGTCATTATCGCAAAGAACCGTCACGGTTCCACGGGCTCCATCAAAATGGGCTGGATACCTCAGTTCACCAAATTCCGCACCGTTGCCGACGATAATATGCCCGGGGCACCGTCATGATAAACTTTCGCGATCCCCACGCCTTGGCGGGGCTTGACGGACGTGAGCCCGTCCTGCTGGCCCTCTCGGGAGGTGCCGACTCGTCGGCTCTGCTCTCAATGCTCGTCGACCATTGCAAAAAAAGCGGCGCGCCGCTTTACGCCGCCCACGTGGATCATCTGATCCGCGAGGACGAGCACGGGCGCGATCGGGACTTCTGCCGCCGCCTCTGCGAGAGCTGCGGCGTACCGATCTTTGTGCTTGAGGCCGATATTCCCGCCATCGCCGCCGAAAGCGGCGAATCAACCGAGCTTGCCGCGCGGCGGGTGCGCTACGAATACTTTGCGTCTCTTATGCGCGAGCACTCGATACCCCTGCTCTGCACTGCCCATAACGCCGACGATAATATAGAGACTCTGATCTTCAATCTTACCCGCGGCACGGGCCTGCGCGGACTTTGCGGCATTCCGAGAGTCCGACGGGTCGAGGAAGGAATGATCGTACGACCCATCCTCGATATGACCAAGGATGAGATCCTTGATTACTGCCGAGAGAGAGGCCTTGAATACGTAACGGACAGCACGAACGGAGACGATTCTTATTCGAGAAACCGCATACGCCTGCACGTGATCCCCGAGCTTCGGCGGCTCAACCCCGACGTGGCCCACACGGTGAGCAGATTTTCAGAGGCCGTAAGCCTTGATTACCGCTTCATTTCGTCCTGCGCCGAGGAACTGATCTCGGAGAGGGGAATTTCGGTCAGCGAGCTTCGGTCGACAGATCCTGCCGTGGCACGATGTGCCATAGCACTCGCCTTCGAGCAAGCCTGCGGCAGCCACCTTGAGGCCGTCCACGTCGAGGCCCTCGCAGAGCTTTGCGAAAACGGGCGCGGCTTTTCCTCGGTCTCTCTCCCCTGCTCTATGCGGGGACGCATCGAAGGCGACTATCTCCGCTTCTCGAAGGACGAACGTGAGCCGCAAACCTGCGAAAATTACGAAATCACCCTCAAAACGGGTAAAAATATCCTCGGTGAGCATATAATTTTATATGTTTCCGAGAAAAATGAAAAAAATATTTACAATTTCGCCACACGAGCGACCATTGCTTCTGATAAAATAGTCGGTGATCTTTATGCAAGAAACCGCCGCGCAGGGGACAAGATACTTATGCGCGGTATGCACCGTGAGTTGCGCAAACTGATGAACGAAAAAAAGATCGACCCCGAGCTGCGCGACAGCTGGCCCGTCATCTGCGACGGAGAGGGTATTCTTTACGTTCCTCGCATCGGCCTGCGCGACGGTGCGGTCGGATCCCCGAGCTCAGAATATATAGAAATATCCGCAGACATTCAAAATTCTTGATAAAATTTAGGAAGGATTTTTAAATATGCACAGCGACATCAAAGAAATTCTGGTTACGGAAGAGCAGATCGACAAGATCGTAAAGGATATCGCAGAACAGATCGACCGCGACTACCGCGGCCGCGACAAAAAGCTGCTCCTGCTCTGCATCCTTAAAGGATCCGTCGTTTTTATGGGCGAGATCATGAAGCACGTGACCGTTCCCGTCGAGATAGACTTTATGAAGGTCTCCTCCTACGGCTCGGGCACTACCAGCGGCAGACTCAATATCATACTTGACCTGCACCGCGACAACCTTCAGGACACCGATATCATCATCATTGAGGATATCATTGACAGCGGAAAGACCCTCGCATACCTCAGAAAATACCTCGAGCTCAAGGGAGCAAACAGCGTGCGCACCTGCACTCTGCTCGATAAGCCCTCCCGCCGTGAGGTCGACCTCGTCCCCGATTACACCGGCTGCGAGATCCCCGATGAGTTCGTGGTCGGCTTCGGCCTTGATTACGACGAAAAGTACAGAAATCTTCCCTTCGTCGGCATCCTCAAGCCCGAGGTTTACAGCAACTAAGGAAATATTTTGCCGCCGCAGGGCGGTATAGATTGGAGTTTAAATGAAAAGCAAATTCAAAGTTCTACTGCTCTACGTAGCTCTTTTTGCCGTGATCTTCTTCGCCGTCTCGGTCCTCTTCGGGGGCAACAGCGACGCGAAGGAGTACGAATACAGCGAGATCAAGGGCTACTTTGACGAGCACCGTGTTACCGATGCATATCTTACCAACCAAAACGTCCTGAAGCTCGAGATCCTGACAAAGAAGGAAGACGGCACAGGCTGGGTGGAAAACAGCGACGGATCGCCCAAGAGAACTCATCTGGAGTACCGCGTGGTGGCCAGAGCCGAGGTTCTCGACGACGTTTTCCTGATGATGAAGGAAGCGGATAACTACAATAAGCAGCTTCCCGAGGATGACGTTTTCAAGCTCGATTATTCCTTCAACTTCCAGGTTGAGGAGGAGAGACCCTGGTGGCTCGACTTCCTTCCTTATATAATTATTCTGCTCATCGGAGCCGTCCTTTGGTTCTTTATGATGAGACAGGCAACCGGCGGCGGTAAGGGCGGCCGCGGCATCAACAGCTTCGGCAAGGCGAGAGTCAAAACTCCCTCAACCGACAGCAACAAGGTGCGCTTCGCCGACGTGGCGGGTGCCGATGAAGAAAAGGCCGAGCTTGAGGAGGTCGTTGAGTTCCTCAAGAATCCCGGTCGCTTCCAGAAGCTTGGCGCGAAGATACCCCACGGCGTTCTTCTCGTCGGCCCTCCCGGAACCGGTAAGACCCTGCTGGCCAAGGCCGTAGCGGGCGAGGCGGGTGTTCCCTTCTTCTCCATTTCCGGTTCGGATTTCGTTGAAATGTACGTTGGCGTCGGTGCCTCCCGCGTCCGCGACCTCTTTGAGACGGCGCGCAAGGCCCCCGCAAGCATCGTGTTTATAGATGAGATCGATGCTGTCGGCCGTCACCGCGGCGCAGGTCTCGGCGGCGGACACGACGAGCGCGAGCAGACCCTCAACCAGCTTCTCGTTGAGATGGACGGCTTCGGCTCCCACGACGGTATCATCGTCATTGCCGCCACCAACCGTCCCGACATTCTCGACCCCGCGCTTCTGCGTCCCGGCCGTTTCGACCGCCAGATCACCGTCAGCTATCCCTCCATCAAGGGTCGTGAGGAGATCCTCGCGGTTCACGCAAAGAACAAGCCCATGGGTGAGGACGTTGACTTTGCCGCCGTGGCAAAGAGCACCGTCGGCTTCACGGGTGCAGATCTCGCAAACCTGCTCAACGAGGCCGCCCTTCTTGCGGCGCGCGCAGGCAAGCACGTGATCAATATGGACGATATCGAGGAGGCCTTCATTAAGATCATCGCAGGCCCCAAGAAGAAGTCCATGGTTCGCAGCGAGTCCGAGAAGCTCAAGACCGCATACCACGAGGCAGGTCACGCCATCATCGCATACGCCCTGCCCACCTGCTCCCCCGTTCAGCAGATCTCCATTATCCCCAGCGGACGCGCTTTGGGCTATACCCTCAACCCGCCCACGGAGGATAAGTACAGCGAGTACAAGAAGGAGCTTTGCGAGCGCATTGCCGAGCTGCTCGGCGGTCGCGCCGCGGAAAAGATCATCTTCGACGATATTTCGGGCGGTGCCTCCAACGATATTGAGCGCGCCACGGCCATCGCACGTAAGATGGTTACAAAGCTCGGTATGAGCGACCTGCTCGGTCCCATTGCCTACGGAACCGATCAGGGCGGTGAGGTCTTCCTCGGCCGTGATTTCTCAAGCACCCCCAACTATTCCGAGGAGGTCGCAGCCAAGATCGACCAGGAGATCCACAGAATCATCGACGAGGCCTATCAGCTGGCCATCCGCGTGCTCAAGGAGAACATCGGCAAGCTCCATTTCGTTGCCGAGTTCCTCGTCAAGCACGAGCTTATGGACGGCGACCAGTTCTATAAGGCTATGACAAGTGACGCGACCATTGAGGAGATCGCCGAGATCGCCGAAGAAAAGCGCCGCAAGAGACTCGCCGAAAGCGAGGAGCGCGCCCGCCGCGAGGAAGAGCGCGAGCGTCGCAAAAAAGAAAAAGAGGAACGCGAGCGCGCCGAGCGTGAAGCCGCAGAGAGCGGAAACGGCGATTACAGCGATCCCGACAATAAGTAAGATCAAAGCACCGAGCCGAGGCTCGGTGCTTTTTCGAGAAAATGAACAAATCGATAAATCGGGTCGGGGCCGCCCGACAGCGGAAAATCGGGTGACGTGACCGTATAACGTACGCCATCACCCGACGGTGAAGCAAGCGATAAATCGGAATTTGAAGGGATTCAAAAAGACTTCACGGCATCCGCTAAACAATCAACCACAGGTATCGCATCCCGACCCCTCGGGGGGCGCGAGGGGTCGACCGCAACGC
>JAFTOB010000008.1 GCA_017451545.1 Clostridia bacterium
AACAGAAATATCGCTTTGCCCAACCTGTTTGCTTACGCGGCCTGAAAAAGAAGCCAAATTTTAGGTATTTCATACCCAAAATTTCGCTTCTTTTTCACTGAAGCAAGGGCCGCCGTCGTTCCTTCGGAACGAAAGGTATTTCGCGCTCTGCGGAGCGCGACCAACGGGTTGCCGTTGGATCGCAAAAAACTTTTGAAAAAGTTTTATCAAAACTTTCAAAGAGGGGCTCAGCTTAGACCTTCAAACTCCGATTTTTCGCTGCTAATTTGCCGTTTTTTCGCCTTTTGGCGGTCTGCTTGCAATTTCTGTAAAGCAAATTTGCAAAAAAGCTCTTGACAAGCGCGGGAAAATGTGATATACTCCTTACAATGACATTGACGAAGAAGGTCATGGGTGAAATCCTTCAGAGAGCGTGCGGTCGGTGAAAGCACGCGGTAAAGTAGTCCATCGGCTGTCGCTTCCGAGTCGGCAGGTTGAATTCAGTAGGTCTGCCCGTACGCCGCGTTAAGGCTAATGCTTGTTGGAGCATGAGTGGCGCATCACGCGCAATTTGAGTGGTACCGCGGATATATTTTCCGTCTCAAGGTTATTTTTTACCTTGAGGCTTTTTGTTTTATTTGGAGGTTTTTATGGATCTTAACAGCAGCAAAATTCGTCAGATACCCGACAGAATTCGGGATCTCCGTGAAATACTCGATATCACCCCCGAGCAGATGGCGGTCGAGACGGGCCTGACCGTCGAACAGTACCTTGCCTGCGAGTCGGGCGAGGTCGACCTGAGCATTTCGTTTATACACAAATGCGCCCTGCGCTTCGGCGTTGACGTCAGCGATATTATCGAGGGTAAGAGCCCGAATCTGCGCACCCTTTCCGTGGTTCGCTCGGGCAACGGTACCCGCGTTGACCGCCGCTCCGAGTTCGATTACACCAACCTCGCGCCTCTTTTCCGCGACAAGATAGCCGAGCCCTTCCTCGTCCGCGCCAAGTACGACGAGGCCGAGCAGAACCGACCCGTCAAGCTCAGCACCCACGCGGGTCAGGAGATCGACATCGTGGTCAAGGGACAGCTCAAGCTGGTGGTCGGCGGCATTACCGAGATCCTGAATCCCGGCGACACCGCCCTCTATAACAGCTCGGAGCCCCACGGGCTTATCGCCGTCGGCGGCGAGGACTGCGAGTTCTACGCCATCGTGGTCAAGGGCGACGAGCGATCGGTCTTCGATCACTCCATAAAGCCCATTCCCGTTGCGCCCATTCCCCCCGTTGCCGAGAAATTCATTGAGACTCGCACCGACGAAAACGGAATCTTCAGCGGCATCAGCTTCAAGAACGTGGAGCGCTTCAACTTCGCCTACGACGTGGTCGACGAGATCGCCCGTCAGAAGCCCGAAAAGCTGGCTCTGCTCCATATTTCCTCCGACAAAAAGGAGCGACGCTTCAGCTTTGACGATATCAGCCGCGAGTCCAACAGAACGGCAAACTATTTCCGCTCCCTCGGCATTAAGAAGGGCGACCGCGTGCTGCTCGTTCTCAAGCGCCACTACCAATTCTGGTTCTCCATGATGGCTCTCAACAAGCTGGGTGCCATCGCCATTCCCGCCACGAACCAGCTGGTGGAGCACGATTTTGAGTACCGCTTCAACGCCGCGGGCGTGTCGGCCGTCGTGGCCACCGCCGACGGTGACGTGGCAAATCAGATCGAGCTTGCGCTGAAAAACTCCCCCACCGTCAAGACCAAGATCATAGTAAACGGCTCCCGCGAGGGCTGGCACGATTTTGATGCCGAGCTCCCCATGTTCCGCTCCAAACTCGAGCGCGTGGACGTGGGCGGCGACGATCCTCTGCTTATGTACTTCACGTCGGGAACCACGGGCTACCCCAAGATCGCCGTTCATTCCCACAAATATCCCCTCGGTCACTATCCTACCGCCCATTTCTGGCACAACGTGGACCCGAACGGCCTGCACCTGACCATTTCGGACACGGGCTGGGCCAAGGCTATGTGGGGTAAGCTCTACGGTCAGTGGTTCTGCGAGGGCGGACTCTTCGTTTACGATTTCGACCGCTTCCACGCCGACGATATCCTGCCCATGTTCGCAAAGTACGGCATCACCACCTTCTGCGCGCCGCCGACCATGTACCGATTCTTCATCAAGGAGGATCTGTCTAAGTACGATCTCTCCTCCATCAAATATTCGACCATCGCGGGCGAGGCTCTGAACCCCGAGGTCTACGAGCAGTGGAAAAAGCACACCGGCCTGCCTCTTATGGAGGCCTTCGGCCAGACCGAGTCCACCGTTATCGTGGGCAACTTCGTGGGTATGACCCCCAAGCCCGGATCTATGGGCAGACCGTCGCCCCTTTACGACGTCCATCTGCTTGACTCCGAGGGCAACGAGGTCGAGGACGGCGACACGGGCGAGATCTGCGTCAAGACCGAGCTTGGCAAGACTCCCGGTCTCTTTATCGGCTATTACAACGACAAGGAGCACACCGACGAGGCCTGGTACGGCGGATATTACCACACGGGCGACACCGCCTGGCGCGATGAGGACGGATATTTCCATTACGTGGGACGCACCGACGACCTCATCAAGTCCTCGGGCTACCGAATCGGACCGTTTGAGATCGAGAGCGTCATTATGGAGCTGCCCTACGTCCTTGAGTGCGCCGTTACCGCCGCCCCCGATCCCATCCGCGGTCAGGTGGTCAAGGCCAGCATCGTGCTCGTCAAGGGGACTGTCGGAACCGATGAGCTCAAGCGCGAGATCCAGGACTACGTCAAGTCCCACACCGCGCCCTACAAATACCCCCGAATCGTGGAATTCCTCGACGAGATGCCGAAGACGGTCAGCGGAAAGATCCGCCGCACCGAGCTCCGCGCTCAAAGCAACAAGAAAAATTAAAGCAAGTCGGGCTGATCCGAATGGATCAGCCCGACTGTTTTTATTTATTTTCAAGCTCGGCAAATTTTGCAGTCATTGTGGGATTCCCCTTAGTGATCCGCTTGACCGTCAGATCCTGAGCTTGTCGCTGGCAAGGCGGTAATTCCTGCCGAATTTGTCCTTGAAATCCTCAAGCGCATTCTCAAAATTCGACACCCCTCGCCACTTATCCATTATTTTTTGGTATTTTATGGTAAATTTCCACAGACTCGGTTGGAAAAATTTGTAAACTATTTTTATTTGAAGCCTCTTGCAATATTTTCCAAAATATGGTAAAATATTACTGTCAAATTTTACCAATTCAGGAGGAAGAACAATGGAAAACACAATTAAAATACTCATTGCTGACGAAAATTCGGGTCAGCGACAGGCGCTGAGAGACGGTCTGACCCGTGCGGGCTATAAGTACGTCGAGGAGGCAGCAAACGGCGAGGAAGCACTTTCAAAGATCGGTCGTATACACCCCGACGTGGCCATAATCGACGTGTGGCTCTCAAAGCTTGACGGCATCGGCGTGCTACGCAACTGTCGCACCATGGACTTCGGAGGAGATAAATCGCCGTCGTTCATCGTGGTATCAATGGTGTCCAACCAAAATATATTTATGGAGGCAATGGGCGCGGGCGCCGAGCTCTGCCTGCTCAAGCCCTATGACATCGGCAGCCTCTGCGAGCATATCGAGGGCATCACCAAGGAGCGTGCCAAAGCGCCGACGGCAAAGCCCGCCGCAGCTACGGATAACCGCACGCCCGACATCGAAACCCAGGTCACAAAGATCATCCACCAGATCGGCGTTCCCGCACACATCAAGGGCTATCAGTATCTCCGCACCGCGATTTTGCTCACGGTCAACGACAGCGACATCATCAATAGCGTCACAAAAGTCCTCTACCCTTCCGTGGCAAAGAAATATCAGACCACCACAAGCCGAGTGGAGCGTGCCATCCGCCACGCAATCGAGGTCGCGTGGGACAGAGGCGACGTGGATACGCTGAATTCTTATTTCGGATATACCATCCAGAATAACAGAGGAAAGCCCACAAATATCGAGTTTAGTGCGATGATAGCTGATAATTTGAGGCTTAAATACAAATTATATAAGTGATCCTTCCCTGCCCCGACGGTTGTCGGGGCGGTTTTTGCAAGACGGGGATCTGAATCGCTCATTATTTTGGAAGTGAAAGGTCAACGCTCGGCAAATTTTTGCAAAAAATTGCATTTTTCGTTCAAAAAGCGGCAAAAAGTTTTACAAAAACTATTTACAAGCGAAGCATTATATGGCATAATGCGTATGCGGTAATTATCTACTATTATATATTATATATTCTGTATATATTCTGTGTTGAAGGCGAGCTGTTTTTGGCAAGGAACAGATCGTCCGATTTTTGTTTTTATCCTATTACTTCCATCCAATCATCTTTGTAAAGCGACCATATCAGGACTCACAGTCTTTTCGGAAACAGGATCCCTTTCGACCCGTATAATCGCAAGGAAAACCGCCCTCTTAATGGCCGCTGCTTTTATTTTTCGGGGGATTTCCCCGCTTGATCCGAAATTCTTTAAAAAATATATTAACCAGGAGGTTTTTTCATGTTAAAGTTTTTAAAGAACGTTAACAAGTGGTTCTACGCCTTTGCGATCGCCCTTATCCTCTGTATCGCCGCAGCGGTAACGGCAATCGTTATTGGTCTGAACTCACAGCCCGAGCCCCTTCCCGAAGCACCGAAGGAAGGCCCGGAGACCGGCGTCTATTACTATGACGTCGAGCAGGATGAGATCGTGCTTTCGCTCAACAGCGGAAACAAGTTCACATTCGCAGGCCCGAATCTCAACAAATCGGGCGAGTACACCGTAAGCGGTGACACCATCACCTTTGATTTCTCAAAGGACGAGGACGGAACCGCAAGTGCAACCATTGAGAATGACACACTTAAGGTTACTCTTAACGGCTCCACTCTGACCTTCCTCAAAAAGGTCAACTACACCGTTAAGTACGACACCGACGGCGGCAGTGCCATCGCCGATGCCGTAGTTATCAACGGCAAGCCCGCAGTCAAGCCCGACGATCCCGTCAAGGACGGCTTCGTATTCATCGGCTGGTATGCAGACAGCGCGTTCAAAGCTCCCTTCGATTTTGACGCCACTCCCGTCAAGGCCGACACCACCGTCTACGCCCGTTGGGCAGAGAAGTCCGTCGGCACTACCGAGTATACCGTCTCCTTCGATCAGGGCTACGAGGGCGCACCCGCCCTTGAGGCGATGTCCACCATCGGCGGCAAGCTCTACGGTGTTCCCGCACCCGAGCGCGAGGGATACATCTTCGCGGGCTGGTTCGTCAGTATGTACGAGGACGGCGACAAGCTCACCGCCGCATACACCGACGACACCGTATTCACCGCCAACACCACCCTCTTTGCCGTATGGGACGCAGAGGGCGGCGACAAGCTGAACGCTCCTCTGGTCACCGTTACCGGCACCACCGCAAGATGGAATGCCGTTGCAGGTGCCGTTTCCTACAAGATCACCGTGACATCCCCCGACGGAACCGAGCTGGTTTCAAAGAACGTCGGCGAGGTCATGTATCAGATCGACTTCGGCACCATGCCTGCCGGTGACTACACCGTTCAGGTCACCGCCATCGCATCCGACAGCGCAAAGAGCTCCGAGCCCGCGGTTCGATACTACAAGAACAAGGCTCTGGACAGAGTTTCCGACTTCCAGGTCGTCAACGGCATCTTTATCTTCAACGCCGTTGAGAATGCCGAGAAGTATTTCATCACCATCGAGTGCGGAAACGCAAACCACAACCACACACTCTTTGACAACGGCAACTCCACCACCTACAACTTCGCAAACTGCACCATGAAGGACGGCGGCATCAAGTTCACCGTTGTGGCTTCGGCCAACGGCTACGCCGACTCGGTCTCCGAGGTCTTCTCCTACGAGAAGAAGCTTTCTGCCATCTCGGGCGTGGTCTACAAGGAGGGCGTTGACGCCTTTGTTTGGGACTTTGTCAAGGATGCCGCGCAGTACAAGGTCGAGCTGACCGACAAGAACGGCAGCTACACCTTCACCGTACTTACCAATTCCTTCTCGCTGGCCAACTATTCCGGCGAGCTCTCGGTCAAGGTCACTCCCGTTACCGACGGCTACATCTCCCCTGCCGCGGCAGAGGCGAGCTGCAAAAAGACCGCTCCCGCCGCTCCCACGGGTCTTACCGTCAGCGGAATGAAGCTCAGCTGGACGGCCACCGACGCCGCACAGTATGAGATCAGGATCGGCGACCAGACCTTCACCGTCGACACCAACAGCTTCGATATGCAGGGTGCCAACATCAACTTCACCGTCGGCACCGTTTACGAGGCAACTGTCCGCGCCATCGCAAACGGCGAGGCCTCCGCTTACAGCGCTCCCGTTCGCTTTGGCTACTTCCTTATGGACAAGGCCCTGACCTACAAGGCCAACACCGTTTCCTGGGCTCCCGTTCTCGGCTGCGAGAACTTTGAGGTCAGAATCAACGGCGGCGAGGCCTTCGCTGTCAAGGGCAAGAACTCCGCTCCCATCGTCCTCACCAAGGCCGGTATCAACACCATTGAGGTCCGTTGCACCGATCTTGACAATCCCGAGTGGATCTCTCTCGACGTCACCGCATACGAGGTCACTTATATGACCCGCTCCCTTGCCGGTGATATGGTTGAGTACGTTGCCGTCGGCGACGCGCTCCACCTGCCTGCAGATCTGAAATACGCAGGCTACACCTTCGGCGGCTGGTACAACGTTCCCGGTGCCGCGGCGGCCAACGGTAAGGAGTTTACCGACACCGTCTTCAGCGGAACAGGAAGCCTGACCCTCTTTGCTTACTGGATCCCCAACGAGTACAAGATCAGCTTCGAGGTCGACCCCGATATGGTCGGCAACATTGAGAACGGCAGCTCCCAGACCGTTACCTTCAACTCCGAATTCACTCTTCCCGAGGCCGAGCCCAAGACCGACGCCGTCGGCTTCTTCAAGGGCTGGTACACCGCACCCGCAGGCGCAGGCGAGATGATCGCAGGCCCCGACGGACAATGCATAAAGCCCTACCACTTCGCGGAAGACATCAAGGTATATCCCTTCTTCGACTCCGAGACCGATCTGCTCTCCTACGTTATGCAGGCGGACGGCACCTACGGTGTCAAGGCGGGTGCCAAGATCAGCGGCACTACCAAGGTCAAGATCCCCGCGACCTACATGGGCGTCGCTGTCAGCCAGATCCTTGAGAACGGCTTCAAGGATTGCACCACGCTGAAGACCATCTCCTTCCCCGACACCATCACTCACATCGGCGTCGGCGCATTTGACGGATGCACTCGCCTTGAGGCGTTTGACGTTTACGCAGGCGGAACCGGCACCTACGAGAAGTTCTACTCCTCCGCCGACGGCGCTCTGCTCTACGATGACAAGGCGTCCGACAACCACTACCTCGAAATATTCCCCATGGCCAAGACCGGCGAGTATACTATCCCCGATCAGGTCACCACTATCCGTCCCTTCGCCTTCAACGGCGCAAGCATCTCAAAGATAGTGATCTCGAAGAACGTCACCTATCTTGCGGAGAATTCCTTCTACGGCTGCTCGAAGCTCGAGACCATTGAGTTTGCATACGACAGAGAGGTCGCAGTTACCATTGACAACGCCGCATTCCACGACTTGTCCAAGGTAAGCACCCTCAAGCTGCCCGCACTCATCACTCCCTTCGACAGCAATATGACCTGCCTCAACTCCCTGACCGCTCTTGCCAACATCGTGGTCGAGGAGGGCAGCACCACCTACACCTCGGTCGGCAACTTCCTTTGCGACGCCAACCCCGCAGGTGTTTCGATCCTCTATATCCCCCGCACCTTCTCGGGCGAGTTCAAGGCTCCCGCAGGTGTAAAGGGAATCGGCCCCAACCTCTTCAAGAGCTCGGGCTCGGTAACCTCCGTAATTATCCCCGCATACGTTGATACCATTGGCGAGGGTGCCTTCAACGGCTGCTACAATCTGACCTCCGTCGTGGTCGAGGGCCCGAGAAACGGCGCACTCACCATCGGCAACTCCGCCTTCAAGGGCTCGGCCGTTAAGACGGTTGAGTTCGCAGGCTCTCTTGCCAAGGCGGCGGGTGAGATCACCGTCGGCACCTCGGCATTCGAGAACTGCCAGTCCCTGACCACCGTAACCGTAGGCGCCGGCGTTAACGTCGCGTCCTTCGGCGACAGCGCCTTCAAGAACGCGGCTCTGCTCAGCGCCGTCAACGTCCACGAGACAGCAACTCTCAAGGCCATCGGCGCCAACACCTTCGAAAAGTGCGTATCCCTTGAGGAATTTACCGCACACGCCACCACCGAGACCATCGGTGACTCGGCCTTCAAGAGCTGCACCAAGCTCGTTTCCTTCGCCTTTGGCGAAAGCAAGAAGACCGCAAGCTTCGGCAACTCCGTATTCAGCGGCTGCTCGGTCCTCAAGACCATCAAGCTTCCCTCCACCATGGAGAGCTTCGACGGCTCGATCTTCGAGGGATGCCTTTCCATCCAGACCGTTGAGGTCGCAAAGGGCAACGCAAGCCTCTATGCTGAGAACGGCGTTCTCTACAACAAGGTCAGCGGCACGAACAACCTTGAGCTGGCCTACTACCCCATGGCTCTCGACGGTGACCTGACCAAGCTTCCTTGGGACAGGATCGTCAAGATCACGGGCAGCGTATTCAAGAACAATCAGAGTGTTAAGACTCTGGTCATCGGCGAGAACGTTGTCGAGATCGGCGACGAAGCCTTTGCAAACTGCATCAACCTTACCTCGGTAAGCTTTGATCCTGCAAAGACCAACAAGCTCCAGAAGGTCGGCAACGGCGCCTTCAAGAGCTGCTACCAGCTGAGCTCCGCAAGCCTGCCCGGTACTGTCACCTACATCGGTAACGAGGCCTTCGCAACCACGACGATCACCTCCTTTACCATCCCCGCAGGTGTTACCGTCATCGGCGACAGCACCTTTGCGAACACCAGACTTGCCTCGATCACCATTCCCGCCGCTGTTAAATCCATCGGCGACGGCGCATTCTACAACATCGCCACCCTGACCTCGGTAACCTTTGCCGACCGCACCGATCCTCTTACCATCGGTACTGCCGGCGCAAAGAGCGGAAACGGTGCATTTGAGAAGACCAAGCTCGCTTCGGTCACACTTCCCGCTCAGGTCACGGATATCGGAGCATTCGCATTCGCGAACATCAGCTCCTCCGCTCTGACCGTTACCGTTCCCGCCAACGCTTCTCTGAAGAGCATTGGCGACAGCGCCTTCAAGAGCTCCAAGGTAGCAGCCTTCACCTTCAACGAGGGACTCGCCACCGTAGGCGCATCCGCCTTTGAGGGTACCCGGCTCGCAAGCGCAAGCTTCCCCTCCACTCTGACTGCCATCGGTGCGAATGCCTTCAAGATCAGCACTCTCGCCTCCGTCAGCTTCGCTAACGGTGCTGAGGGAATCGAGCTGACGGTAGGTACCGGCGCATTCGCCAACACCAAGTTCACGTCAATTACCCTTCCCTCCCACCTCAAGGAGCTCGGCGGCTACAACGAGACCTACGACTACTACACCGCAGACGAGGTGTTCAGCGGTAATACAGTTCTCTCCGCCATCAACGTTGATGCGGCAAATACCATCTACTACTCCTTTGACGGTATCCTCTGCATACGCTCCATCGTGGGCGACACCTACGGCATCGTTCTCTGCCCCACCGCAAAGACCGGTAACGTAACCGTTCCCACAAGCATAGTCCGCGTTTACCCCAAGGCATTCTTTGGTACCAAGGTCTCCACTATTGTTTTTGAGGAATTTGATAAGAACGATCAAAACTACGGTCAGCCCATTCTTACCATCGGTTCCTTTGACTCCATCACCTCCGACGGAGCAAACTACGCCGTCTTCGGAGCAAGCATCGGCACGGTTACATCTATGACCTACATCAAGTTCCCCTCTCATATCGACACGGTCAACAGCTACGCTATTTACAACTTGAACAAGGCCGGCAAGCCCAAGGACGGCTCTCCCGAGCCTGAGGCCGAGCTGGTTATCGAGTTCAATACCGATGCCCAGCCCGTAAGCTTCAAGTACAGCGCGATCTGCAACAACACCGCGATCAAATCCCTGATACTTCCTCGCGTCAAGGAAATGGGCTCTTACGCATTCGGTAGCAACAACAACATGACAAGCCTGTCGCTGCCTCTCGATTCGCCCATGACCATGATCGCGTCCAACGGCTTCTCGGGCAACAAGCTGACAAGCTTTACCGTACCGGGCAACGTTTCGTCCATTGACAGCAACGCATTCAGCAACTGCTCTGAAATGACCTCCTTTAACTGGGGTAACAGCCAGGTAAACTACCTCGGCTCCAAGGTCTTCTCTTACACCGCTCTTACAAGCTTCAAGATCGCAGACAGCGTAACCACAACAGGCTCTGCTCTCTTTGAAAACTGCACCAAGCTGACGTCCGTTGAGCTCTCTCTCGGTATGACTACCCTCTTTGCAGACGATACCTCCATCTTCGCAAACTGCAATTCCATTCAGTCGGTCACACTTCCCGACGGCGATGCAAAGATGCAGAAGGACGAGTACGGTATCATCTACAGCCTCGACGGTAAGACTCTGTACTACTGCCCCGCTAATATTCAGTATGAGGGCATCCTCCAGCTTCCCAACACCGTTGAGACCATCGAGGTCGGCGCATTCAACAAGTTCCAGGGCAGCCACATCAAGCTTCCCGCATCGCTGAAGAGCATCAAGAAGAACGCCTTCCGCGACAGTGCTATTGAAATGCTGATCTTCCCCGCATCTCTCGAGTACATCGGAGATTACGCATTCTACTCCAACAGTACCTCCAAGCTTTCCACCATCGCATTCGAGGGCAACAACCTCAAGGAGATCGGCTACCAGGCATTCTACCGTGCCGCTATTACGAGCCTCATCATTCCCGAGGGCACACAGACCATCGGATACCAGGCATTCTACGGCTGTAACAAGCTGATAAGCGCCACCGTTCCCGGTTCTGTTCGCTCGATGGCCGACCAGGTATTCGTCAGCTGCTCTTCTCTGGAAAACATTACCATTAAAGAAGGCGTTACTGCCATTCCCGCACGTACGTTCCGTAACTGCTACGCTCTGAAGACCGTAAACATCCCCGATTCCGTAACAACTATCGGTGATTACGCCTTCACCGGCTGTTCCGGTCTCCAGAACGTTTACTTCAGCCAGAACAGTAAGTTCACCACACCCGGTATGAATGTCTTCGATAAGTGCACCAACCTTCAGACCGTTATCTTCGGTAACAAGCTGAGCAAACTCGGCGATAAGATGTTCAACGGATGCACAAACCTCACCACGGTTCGTCTCCCCGACTCTATGACCAGCATCCCCGCCAGCCTGTTTGCCAACAACACCAAGCTCGAGAGCATCAACATTCCCGCATCGGTCACCTCCATCGGAGCTAACGCGTTCCTGAACTGCGAGAGCCTCAAGAGCATCACCGTTTCCGCTAAGGTCAAGACCATCGGCGCCTCCGCTTTTGCGGGATGCACCTCTCTTACCGAGGTCATCTTCGAGGACGGCTGCGCACTGACCGGCATTCCCGCAAACGCCTTTGACGGCGACGTCGCGCTCACGGAGATCAATCTCCCCTCTACCGTTACCTCTATCGGAAACGCCGCGTTCCGCAACACCGCAATTACTTCCGTTAACCTTGCAAGCACGGCAACCGTCGGCGACGATGCCTTCAACGGCTGCTCGGGTCTTACAAGCGTCGTATTCTCCAATACTATCCGCACCATCGGCGCACACGCCTTTGCAAACTGCGAAAACATTGAGACCCTGTCTCTCTCTATCGGACTTACCGATATCGGAGAGCTCGCATTTGAGAACTGTGTAAAGGTCAAGGCGGTCACACTTCCCGCAACCCTGACCAATATGGCGGGCAACCCCTTCTCCAACTGCACGGGAATCACCTCCTTCTCGGTAGATCCCGCAAATAAGAGCTTCGTCTACCAGAACGGCGCACTCTTCGATAAGAATATGTTCACTCTTATCTACTACTCGTCGGCCAATATGGCGGAAAGCTACACGCTTCCCTCCTCCGTCCACGAGATCCTCGGCGGCGCGTTTGCAGGCTCCAAGCTCAAAACCTTTGAGATCCCCGCCACCGCAAACATCACAGCAATTCCCGCGGGCGCATTCAAGAATTCCTTAAATCTTGAAACCGTTATCATTCCCGGCACCATCGTTTCCATCGGCGACAGCGCCTTCGAGGGCTGCGTCAAGCTCAATGACGTGACCATCCCCGCAGGTGTTCTCACCATTGGCAACCGCGCCTTTGCTGGCTGCACCGCACTTGCCAACTTCACGGTCGCTGACAGAACCACCAACTTCAGCACCGTCGGCGCTCAGCTGTTCGAAAACTGCACCTCCCTTGCTCAGGTCGTTGACTTCAAGGGCATCAGCAAGTTCACCGAGGGTATGTACGCAGGATCGGGCATCGTCAACGCCGTCGTCCCCGAGTCTGTTACCGATCTTTCTGCTATCGGCGTATTCAAGAACTGCGCAAAGCTTGAGACCGTAACCTTCCATAACGGAATCAAGTCAAGCCAGCTCGGAAAAGAATTTTTCGCAGGCTGCAGCAAGCTCGGAAGTGCAGATCTCCCCGCCTCCCTCACTCTCATTAATGAAAAGGCATTTATGGACTGCACGAATCTTGTATCCGTCAAATTTAACGGTGCGGCCTCCAACATCAACGTCTCCGCATTCGAGAACTGCACCAAGCTCGCTTCCGTTCAGTACACGACCATGCCCACGATGATCGGTGTCAACACGAGAGCATTTGCAAACTGCACTTCTCTCGCAACCGCCGAATTCCTCAGCTTTATCGTTGAATTCGCACCCGAGTCCTTCCTTAACTGTTCTTCCCTGACGGGAGCTCTTAACCATACGGGCAAGGAAGTCAACATCGGCGATAACGCCCTGAGCGGCACCAAGTTCACCGAGATCCGATTCTCGGCAATGGCTTGCAGCCTCTCCGAGCACGCTCTCAGCGGTCTTACCTCCGCAACCACGATATACTTCGATGCATTGACCGAAAAGGATGCACTTCGCTTCTCGGCAGCACTCGCTAACACCGAGGCCAACGTGGTCTTCAAGGCCGGCGGCGGCACAACTCCCACGGTCGAGCTGACCCAGGAAGAGATCGCAGGCATCGACAAGCTCGTCGCCGAGTACGGCAAGGAGCTTGGCGACATCGGCCAGAAGATGAAGGACGCTCTCCTTGAGTTCAAGAAGGCAGGTTACCTTAACAACGTCACCTCCGAGGAGCTCTCCAAGGCCGAGATCGAGTTCATCAGCAATTTCTGCCGCAACAATATCCCCAACAGCCCCGAGGCATGGGCTGAGCGCCTCCAGCAGAAGCTAAAGGAATACAAGAAGACCCTCATTCCCGTAATAGAGCTTACCAAGGAAGAGGAAGCAGGTATTGACAAGCTCATCGCAGATTACGGCAAGGAGCTTGGTAACAATGCCGAGGGCCTCAAGAAGGCTCTGCTTGAGTTCAAGAAGCTTGGCTATCTTGACAACCTCACCTCCGCCGAGGTTTCCAAGGCTGAGATCGAGTTCATCAACCAGAACCTTGAAAAGCTTGGCATCAATCCCGGCGATTGGTCCGAGCGCATGGTACAGAAGCTCAAGGCTTATAAGGAAGCCATCATCAAAGCCTCTACTCCCCAACCTCCCGAGGTCACTCTGACCAAGG
>JAFTOB010000087.1 GCA_017451545.1 Clostridia bacterium
AGAGGTCTCGGGAGTAGCGGAGGTCTCGGGAACTGCAGAGGTCTCGGGAGCTGCGGTGGTAGCATTGTCGATCTCGGGAACGGAGTAAGGAGCACCCTTGTAGATCTTAACGTCTCTTACAACTGCATCTATAGCTGCATAGAAAGCATAGTTGAAGAAGCCGAAGGTCTCGGTGGTCTCAATACCTGCGTTATCCATGTCGCCTTCCTGGATAAGAGTCCAGTCCTCAGCCATACCGCCATCACCCATGTTCTCGGTGAGAACGTAGGCCTTCATGGTCCAATCGCGGCCGTCATAAATGACCATAAAGGTCATGAAGCCGTCCTCGGTAAGAGCATAGGGCGTCTCGGATGCGCCGAAGTACATGTAGCTCTTTACCTTCTGACCGCCGTAGGAAAGAGCGGACTTCTGAATGTTGTCAGCCTTACCCTGTGCGCCGCATGCGTTTGCGTTACTGTAGTTGTTGTAGAACTTGTTGGTGTTGGGATCTATTATCCAACCGCCGATTCCGAGAGAAGAGTCACCCGAGGGAGTATCGTTCTTGACCTGATATACCATTGCATATACGGTATTCGCATTTGCGTCAAGACCCTCAATAACTCCGCCCCAGAAGTTCTCCTGGTTTGTGGAGCCACCGTTACCCTTGATGTGGAGGGACTTACCGTCCTCGCTGGGTGTGTAGGTCATAATGGTGGGGTTGAGATCCTTGTCCTCTGCGGACTTGAGCTCCTGTCTGGTGGTGGGCTTGAATACGTCGTCACCGTTGAAGTTTACGGTGTAAAGGAGATCACCGCTCTTTGCATCCTCGTACTTTGTTACGGGGGAGATGTCAACAGCGGCTGTGGGGATTGCAAATGCAGCAATGAGAAGCACACTTGCGATCAGAAAAGCCAATACTTTTTTCATGTTTTTCTTCCTTTCTTTCTTTTTTCGTAACTCTGTGAGTTCGTTAATATCTTAACCGATTTTGATCAAAATGTCAAGCACTTTTGTGATTTTTGTCATTATTTTTATTATTTTCAACAATTTTGCAGGGTTCGCGCTCAAGCTCTTGCGTAAAGTCGGTTCAGGTGCGCGTAGTGCTCCCAATCGATGGCAGAGAGCTGCTCGCGGGTAACTCTGTACATCCGGTTGCCGTTGGCCACGCCCGGGCGGTTGAGACGGGTATCCGAGCCGTAGATCAGCAGATCCTGAATGGGCAGAATGACGATTCCCGCCGCGCTTGCCAGCATTGCCTTGATTATGGTCTTATAGCTCTTATCCCAGTCGCCCGAATAATTGAAGTAATCAAGCGCCAGCTCCTTGGTCTCGGCGTCAAGATCCCACATCCAGCCGAGGAGGGTGTTATTATCGTGGGTTCCCGTATATGCTATGCAATTATTGATATAATTGTGCGGCAGGTGCGGGCTGTCGGTATCACCGAGGAAGCCGAACTGGAGCACGCGCATACCGGGATAGCCCGCGCTGTCGCGAAGTGCCGCCACCTCGGGGGTGATATCGCCGAGATCCTCGGCGATGATGAGACCGTCCTCGGACAGACCCTTCATAGCTGCAACGAAGTCCTCACCGGGTCCCTTGACCCAATGGCCTGCCTTTGCCGTTTCGGCATCGGCGGGGATGCTCCAATAAGCCTCAAGGCCGCGGAAATGGTCGATCCTCACACCATCGAAGAGCGAGAGCATATGCGCCATTCTCGCGCGCCACCAGGTGTAGCCGTCATCGCGCATTTTGTCCCAATCGTAGAGAGGATTGCCCCAAAGCTGACCCTCGGCGGCGAAATAATCGGGCGGCACGCCCGCGACCGATGAGGGCTTTCCTTCTTCGTCGGTCCGGAACATATCGCGGTTTGCCCAAACGTCACAGCTATCGTAGGCCACGTAGATCGGAATGTCACCGATGATCTTCACTCCCCGCTTTGCGGCGTAGCTCTTGACCCTCGCCCACT
This sequence comes from Clostridia bacterium, assembly GCA_017451545.1. Lineage (GTDB taxonomy): Bacteria > Bacillota > Clostridia > Oscillospirales > CAG-272 > RGIG3994. The sequence goes on from JAFTOB010000087.1 coordinate 1,946, forward strand.
GGGCGAAAAACTCGTACTGAATGAACTGCCACGCAAAGAGAACGTCGCTGTCGTACTCCTCCGTCGTCCACTCAAACCAAGGGCGGTCGCCGTTCTTCTCGCGGATGGCCATAAAGCGGCAGACCTGCTCAAGATAGGGATGCTCGGCGATGAAAGCCTCGACGGGTGCGCGATCCTTGACCCTTACGGCGGCACGGAAGAGGAGAGGCAATCTTTCGGCCTCAAGCCTTTCGTGCTCGCAGCTATAAGGCGTTTTCTGTCGGGATGCCGCCAGCTCCGCGCCCGTGATCAGGCCCTTTTCGTTGAGAACTTCAAGGTCGATAAAACGGGGGTTCCACCGAAGGCGGAGTAGGATTTATAGGGCGAGTTGTACTCGTCGGTCATGCAAAAGGGCAAGACCTGCCAATAGGAAAATCCACCGTTTACCAGCAGATCAATAAATTTTTCGGCCTCCTTGCCGAAGCTGCCGCAGGAGTGGTCGCCCGGCAGAGAAAAGATGGGCATCAGCACGCCCGCGCTTCTTTTAAGATATTTTTCCATTATTCGTACCAATTCTCGCCGCGCGTCACGTCCACGTCAAGGGTGACCGAAAGCCACACGGCGTTTTCCATTTCGTATTTCAGTATTTCCTCGGCTCGCGCGGCGCAGTCGCGGGAGGATTCGATGAGCAGCTCGTCGTGCACCTGCAAAAGCAGTCTCGCATCGAGCTTTTCTTCCTTCAGTTTGCGGTCGACGTTTACCATTGCGCGCTTGATTATATCGGCGGCGCTACCCTGAATAGGGCTGTTCATCGCCACGCGCTCGCCGAAATGCTGCAGATTTTTGTTCTTGCCCGCCAGCTCGGGAATATAGCGGCGGCGACCCATTATGGTATCGACGTAGCCCTTCTCCCGCGCGTGAGATTTGACGTTTTCAAGATACTCCGCGATCCTCGGATAGCTTGCGAGATAATTTTCGATATACTGCTTAGCCTCTTTCATCGAAATTCCGAGGTCGTTGGAAAGTCGGAAGTCGCCCATCCCGTAAAGTATTCCGAAGTTGACGGCCTTGGCGCGCTTACGCATCAGGGGCGTTACGTCCTCGGGGGCAACGCCGAAAACGGTGGAGGCGGTGGAGGTATGAATATCACGCCCGCTGTTAAAGGCCTCTATCATATTCTCATCGCCCGAAACATGAGCAAGTATGCGAAGCTCTATCTGCGAATAGTCGGCGTCGATTAGGATGTGGTCGCTGTCCGAGGCTATAAAATATTTGCGGAACTCGCGTCCCAGCTCGGTCTTGATGGGAATGTTCTGCAGATTTGGCTCGGTGGAGGAAAGTCGACCCGTGGCCGTGCCCGTTTGCTTGAAGTTCGTGTGGACCCGTCCGTCTCCGTCGGCCACGCGAAGGAGACCGTCGGCATAGGTGGCGCGGAGCTTTGCCGCCTCGCGGTAATCGAGGATGTCCTCGATTATGGGGTGGTACGGAATGAGCCGCTCAAGGGTCTCTGCGTTGGTGGAGTAGCCGGTCTTGGTCTTTTTACCCGTGGGCAGACCCAGCTTTTCGAAAAGCACGATGCCGAGCTGCTTGGGTGAATTGATATTGAACTCCTCGCCCGCGGAAAAGTAGATCCGTTGCGCAAGCTCGTTTTCCCTCTCGGCAAGCCGCTGACCGAAGCCCGCGATGCCCTCGCGGTCGATCTTGAAGCCCACAAGCTCCATATCGGCAAGAACAGCGGCGGTGGGCATCTCAATGGTGCTCATAAGCATATCCCCGATCTTTCCGAGTGCCGTCACCACCTCAGGGTAGATCGTATAAACGTACTGCTCCTCGGGTGTGCCCTCGGCCATGGCGGTCGAACAGAATTTCATTGCAAGGCGTGGCAGCTCGTAGCTTCCCTCGCCCGAATCGACCACGTACGCGCCGAGCATTATATCGAAGGCGGCGTCCCGGTAGTGAATACCCGCGCTCTCCAGATCCTTGTAGAGCTTTTTGCAATCGTGGCAAACGACGTTATTGTGGGTCTCGAGGAAGCGGCGTATTTCGTCGGCACCCTCGGCGGTGTAGACCGCGTGACCGTCGCAGACGGTCAGCCGCCCGTCGGCATAGCCGACGGCGAGTGTGGCCTCGGGGTCAAGCTCGCAGGGCGAGACCGAGCTCTGCTCGGTTCTCGTCTGAATGACCTCGGCTTGATCATCGAGACCGAATTTCTTTATAAAGCCCGCAAGCTCCAAGCGCGAGAATAGCTCGTAGGCCGCGCGCTTGTCAATGTCGCGAACCGCAATGTCATCAAGGGTTAAGGTCACGGGGGCGTCGCAGTTGATACGCGCCAAAGTCTGAGACATAAAAGCACTCTCTCGGTTGGTCTCCAGCTTTTCGTTGACCTTTGCGGACAGCGACGGCGCGGGAAGCGCGGCGTAAAGGGCATCCAGCGAGCCAAACTCGGAGATCAGCTTGAGGGCGGTCTTTTCGCCCACGCCCGGAACACCCGGGATGTTATCCGAGGAGTCGCCCATCAGGGACTTGACATCCACGAACTGCTCGGGCTGAACGCCGTATTTTTCGACGAAGGCGGCGCGGTCGAACTTCACGGACTCGTTGTTGGTGGCAAGGAGAACGGTGGTGCCGTCGCCGATCAGCTGAAGCGAGTCGCGGTCGCCCGTCAGAATATAGGCCTCGATTCCCTGCCCGTTTGCCATTTTTGCGAAGGTGCCCAGGAGATCGTCGGCCTCATATCCCGGCAGCTCGACGCAGGTCAGCCCCAGCACCGTCAGGCTCTGCTTGGCGTAGGGAAACTGGGCGGCCAGCTCCTCTGGCATGGGCTTTCTGCCCGCCTTGTAGCCGTCAAACATATTGTGGCGGAAGGTGGGGGCGTGAACGTCGAAAGCCACGGCGCAATAATCGGGGCGCACAAGCTCAATATTTCTGTTTATGATGTTGACAAATCCGAAGACCGCGTTGGTGGGCACGCCGTCCTTTGTGGACAGCGGGCGCACACCGTAAAAGGCGCGGTTGAGTATACTGTTTCCGTCAATGACAAGCAGCTTTTTCAATTTCGGTAACCTCTCAAAAATAATATAAGATTATTATACCATTTATCCGCCCGCCCGTCAAGGGCGGGATAAAAAACTTCGGGCAGAATAATATAAAATCCCCCGACCGAGCACGCTCGGTCGGGGAATAGAGGTTGCCAAAAAAACGCGCGGGAGCGAATCGCTCCCGCGCCATATGTTCAGACCTCGTGGTCGTCGTCGACTTCCTGCTCCTCGAAATCCTCCTTGCCGGCTCCGCACAGGGGGCAGACCCACTCTGCGTCAAGCTCATCAAATTCGGTTTCGGGATCAATTCCGTTATCGGGATCTCCTGCCTTGGGATCGTACTCATATCCGCAAAGCTCACACACGTATACCTTCTTCATACTGTACCTCCTAAAAATTTCGTGTATATATAATATAGCATTGGGGCAAATATGTCAATAAGTTTTTTGCAAAATTTCCGATTTTCATAAAAAATTTTAACTTTTATGTGAAAAAAATGTTATTTTTGCAAGAATTGTGTCACCGAAAACGGGGCGTTTGCTTAGTTTTCCAGCGAATATTGCTTTGCGATGTCGGCGATGATGCGGGCAGTTCCCTCGATTCCGAGCAGACCGCTGTCCAGCGACGCGTGGTAATGGTTGTACTGACCCCACTTGCGGCCGGTATAGAAATTATAGTAATTGGTCCTGCGCTTATCGGTCTTATTGACCAGAGCCTTGGCCTCGCTCTCCGAGAGCTGATGCTGGCGCATTACGCGCTCGATGCGGGACTGGAGGTCGGCATAAATGAAAATGCTGATGTGACGGGGATGATTGCGGAGCACGTAATCGCCGCAACGGCCGATTATGACGCAATCCGACTCCTCTGCCAGCTCCTTTATAATATCAGACTGGGTGATGAACAGCTTATCGTTGACCGGCACGTCGATACCTGCGTGGACGTTTCCGTAGGACGAAGAGCCCATGGCGAGTGTATAAAGCAGGCTGTTTGTGGCGCGCTCGTCCGCCTGATGGGCGGTTTCGGGGCTGATACCCGTCTTTTGTGCGGCCATTGTGATCAGCTCCTTGTCATAGGACTTGATGCCGAGCAGCTCTGCCACGCGCACGCCGATCTCTCGGCCTCCGCTTCCGTACTGTCTCGCGATGGTGATTGCAAGGTTGTTGTTCATATGTCCTCCTTTGTGCCGAATTATCGGCGGGTTAAATTAATGGCTTGTTTATTCTATCATCCCACTTTTTCTCATATCCTTATAAGGAAAATGAAAGATCGGAGAAAAAATGAGCAGCATTAAAAGATTTCTGAAGAACGCCGGGCTTCTGACCTGCACGTCGCTTCTCATGCGAACCGTAGGCGTGAGCTTTAACGTTTATATTTCGGGCAAGGTGGGGGCTGAGGCCATCGGGCTTTATTCCCTGCTCTCGAGCGTTTACGGCTTTGCCCTGACTCTTGCCACCTCGGGCATCGCCCTTGCCGTAACACGCCTTGTGGCCGAGGCCTTGGGGCATGAAAATCACCGTCTCATCCGCGCCACCATGCGACGCTGTATTACCTACGCCGTATTTTTTGGGTCACTTGCTTCCCTGCTTCTCTTCTCTCTGGCCGAGACCGCAGGGCTTTATTGGCTGGACGATCCGCGCACGGTGCTCCCGTTGCGGATGATGTCGCTGACCTTACCGCTGATCGCCGTCAGCTCGGCTATGAACGGTTATTTTACTGCGGTGCGGCGCGTTTCGAAGAATGCCGCAACTCAGGTTTTCGAGCAGGCGGTAAAGATTGGCCTTACGGTTTTTCTCCTGACCTCGGTCATGCCCTCGGGTATTGAATACGCCTGCATATCATTGGTTCTCGGCGGTGCGGCGGCCGAAATATTATCTTTTTTGGTGATGCTTGTTCTGTATATCCGCGACAAGCGGAAGTTCGTGGGCTCGGGCGGCGAGGAGGTCAGCGGACCTACGGTGACGCGACATCTGCTGGGCATCGCCCTTCCCGTTGCCTTTTCAACATATGCGCGCTCGGGACTTTTGACAGTGGAGCACGCTCTGATCCCACGCGGTCTGCGGAAAAACGGCTCGTCCCGCGAGCGGTCGCTGGCCGCATACGGAACTCTGACCGGAATGGTCATGCCCGTGATCCTCTTTCCGTCGGCGCTCATCTCATCCTTTGCGGGAATGACCATCCCCGAGCTTGCCGAGTGCGAGGCACGGGGGCACACGCGGAGGATCCGATACATTTCCGAGCGAGTTTTTCAGCTTTCGCTGATCTTTTCGGTCGGAGTTTCGGGCATACTGCTCTGCTACTCCCACGAGCTTGGGCAGGTAATCTATTCAAGCGACGAGGCCGCAAGATATATTCGTCTTCTCGCGCCGCTGGTGCCCGTAATGTACCTTGACAGCACCACCGATGCTATGCTGAAGGGTCTGGGCGAGCAGCTCTATTCAATGAACGTGAACATCATCGATGCTCTGATCTCGGTGATCCTCGTTTGGTTTCTTTTACCGATCTACGGAATTGAGGGCTATATTTTCATCATTTTTCTGATGGAGCTTATAAATTTCGGCTTGAGCGCGTCGCGGCTGGCAATGAAGACAGGGTTGCGCCCACAGCTATTCAAATGGGTGGTGAAGCCCGTGCTCTGCACGGTTCTTGCCACGCTGATATCGCATTTTCTGTTTGGGCGGCTCCTGCCGAGCGGCGGAATGAACGCCGCAAGCCTTACTCTGCATATTGCCTCCACGCTTCTCATCTACGTGGCACTTCTGCGGCTGACGGGCACCTTCGACCGCGAGGACTCCGCTTGGCTTGCCTCTGTCTTTAAGGGGTGATCAATACATCCGAAGGTCGGCTACGACCTTGCCCACGATCTCGACCTCGGGGAGAATGATGGGCTCGAAATCGGGGTTGTGGGGCTGGAGGCGGAAGCCGCCGTTTTCCTTAAAATACTGCTTGACGGTGGTCTCACCGTCAACCATTGCCACCACCATATCGCCGTTTTCGGCGTAGTCGGTCTTTTCGACCACAATAAGGTCGCCGTCCATAATGCCGGCGTCCCTCATGCTCTGCCCCTTGACACGCAGGGCAAAAAGCTCGCGGTCGGCAAAGCGAGGATCGGTGAAGGGCTCAAGATAGCCGTCGTAATTCTCCTCGGCAAAGCTGAGCTTGCCCGCGGCAACACGGCCGAGGATGGGAATGCGTTTTTCGGCATCCTCTACCGTCTCAATGTCCACCGTTATGGTGCGGCTCTTGCCCGTCTCACGGTGGAGCAGGCCACGCTCCTCAAGGCGGTCAAGATACATCTGCACGTTCGAAGTGCTCTTGAAGCCGAGGGCCTCCTTGATCTCTCTGACCGAGGGCGAATATCCGTTTTCTCTGATGGTCCTGACCACGTAATCCAAAACGCTCTGTTCCCTTGCCTTCATCGGTTTCATAGCGCGCCCCCGTTCTGTCTGATTTTGTCGGAATTTGTGAACAACCGTTCCCTTTTGTTTATTATATCACATCTTTTTCCAAATTGCAAATATATTTTTTTCATTTCGATTCGTAAAAATTCATAAATATGAGCTCTGTTTTTTGGTTAAATTGTTAACAAAGTGAAAAATTCAAAAAACCTCTTGCAAAAAAAGTAAAAATGTTATACAATATAGAATGAAAGATTTTTTGATTTTTAAAGGAGAAAAACAAATGTCCGCATTAACCAACAACAAGTACGTTCTTGGCTGGATCGACGAGATGGCCGCCATGACCAAGCCTGACAAGATCGTCTGGATCGACGGCTCCGAGGAGCAGGCTGAGGCTCTCCGCGCAGAGGCTTGCGCCAGCGGCGAGCTCATTAAGCTCAATCAGGACGTCCTCCCCAACTGCTACCTCCACCGCACCGCCGTTAACGACGTTGCTCGCGTTGAGGGCAGAACCTTTATCTGCACCCCCACCAAGGAGGAGGCAGGTAACATCAACAACTGGATGGATCCCACCGAGATGTACGCAAAGCTCAAGAAGCTCTACACCGGCTCCATGAAGGGTCGTACCATGTACGTTATTCCCTACTCCATGGGCGTTGTCGGCTCTGACTTCGCAAAGTACGGTATCGAGCTTACCGACTCCATTTACGTTGTTCTCAACATGCTCATCATGACCCGCGTCGGAACCAACGTTCTCGATGCTCTCGGCGACAGTGCCGACTACATCAAGGGTCTCCACGCTCGTGCAGACATCGACGAGGAGAACCGTTACATCACTCACTTCCCCCAGGACAACACCATCATGTCGGTCAACTCCGGCTACGGCGGAAACGTTCTGCTCGGTAAGAAGTGCTTCGCTCTCCGTATCGCTTCCTACCTCGGCCGCAAGGAGGGCTGGATGGCTGAGCATATGCTCATCCTCGGCGTAAAGTATCCTAACGGCGAGAAGAAGTACGTCACTGCCGCATTCCCCTCTGCTTGCGGTAAGACCAACCTTGCTATGCTTATTCCTCCCGCAGCTCTCAAGAAGGAGGGCTACGAGGTCGAGTGCGTCGGCGACGATATCGCTTGGCTCCGCGTCGGCGAGGACGGCAGACTTTGGGCTGTCAACCCCGAGAACGGCTTCTTCGGCGGTGCTCCCGGTACCAACGACAAGTCCAACCCCAACGCTCTTGCTACCACTATGCGTGACACCATCTTCACCAACGTTGTTCACGACACCAAGAACAACACCGTTTGGTGGGAAGGCCTCAACGATAATCCTCCCATGCCCGGCAATGCTATTGACTGGAAGGGTAATCCTTGGGATTGCACCAAGTACGACAAGAAGGATAAGTCCACCTGCGGTGCTCATCCAAACAGCCGCTTCACCGCAAAGGCAACCAACTGCCCCTGCTTGTCCGCTGAGTTCAACACTCCCAAGGGCGTTCC
>JAFTOB010000088.1 GCA_017451545.1 Clostridia bacterium
CCTCCTGGCGCGCCCTTTCTAAATATTACAAGCAAAAAATGATCGCAATATATCTGTCGTGGCCGTTAGGAGGCGGTAACGCCGGACTAAGGCCTGCGTGAGCGCGTAAAAGTTGGCCGACACATTGTCTCAACCCGACCGTCCGAGGGAGGGGTGAAAAGGTAACTTCACCTTAAAGCAAGCCCTTTTTTCAAAGTTTTTTGAAGAGCTCGAGAAACTTTTTGCAAAAAGTTTCTCGAACAAAAATAAACTTCAAACTCTAATTTATCGGGCTGTGACAAGTCTCAAAGCCAAGAAAGGATAGAAAAATGCTTAATATTATCGCAAGCTTTGCCATTGCCCTGCTGTCGGGCATGGGTGTGGGCAGCGGCGGACTGTTCGTCATCTGGCTCACTCTCGTCGAAAGCACACCCCAGCTCACCGCCCAAGGGCTCAATCTGCTCTTTTTTATTTTTTCCTCGGGCGCGTCGTTGCTTATCCACCTTTCAAAGCGCAAGATCGCGTGGGGTGCGGTAGCCCTTCTGACCCTTACGGGAATCGGCGGCGCGTTCATCGGCGGCTATATCTCGGGGCTCATAAACGCCACCTCAATGAAAAAGCTCTTCGGCGCAATGCTGATCCTCTCGGGACTCGCTTCCCTGCTGAAAAAGCGGCGCGAGGTGTCAAAATCCCAACCGTGACATATTATATATTAGCTACATCTTTGGAGGTTATATGGAAGAAAAATATTTTGCCGCCGTCAACAGCCGCCACGGCTTTGTCAGCTTTTACGGAGACGCCTTCGGCGCGGCGCGGCGGGTCTTTATCATCAAGGGCGGCCCCGGAACGGGCAAGAGCTATTTTATGCGCCGCGTGGCCGAGCGTTGCGAGGCCTGCGGTCTGCCCGTCACCTACATATACTGCTCCTCCGACCCGAGCTCACTTGACGGGATCACAGTGGGTGACCGCGCGGCACTGCTCGACGGCACCGCACCCCACGCCACCGAGGCTTCCCTGCCCGGCGCGCGTGACGAGCTCATCGACCTCGGTCGGTTCTGGCAGAGCGACGGTCTTTTTGAGCGGCGGGACGGGATCGAAGCTCTTGCAAAGAGCAAGTCTCTCCACTATTCGACGGCCTACCGCGCCCTCGCCGCCGCAGGTGAGCTTGAGGATGCATCTCTCTCCCTTGCACTTCCCTGCCTCAACACTAAAAAGTTGGCGGCCGCCGCGCGGCGTTATCTCTCACCGTTTCCCGACGGAGGCGGCTTCAAAAAGACCGACCTTGCCACATCCTCCCTCGGAATGCGGGGCGCGGTGCGTTTTTCCACCCTTGAGGACCGCGCGAGGTCGGTGATCTCGGTGTCCGACGAGCTTGGGCTTGGTCATCTTTTCCTCGACGCTGTAATCAAGGAAGCCGAACGGCGAGGAATGCCGATTCGGATCTCCCACGAGCCCCTCTGCCCCGACCGTGCGGATGCCGTGGAGATGACCGACACGGGAACGGTATTCAGCCTGCACGCCGACAAAGCGGGTCGGCACGTGAATATGAAGCGTTTTATCGACCTCAAGCGAGCTGCCGACCTGCGCCGTGAGTACCGTGCCCTGAGATCCTGCCGCGACAGTACCGTAGATGCCGCTCTCGCGGAGCTCTAGCGCGCCGCTGAGTATCATTTTGCTCTGGAGGATATCTACACCGCGCAGATTGACTTCCCATCAAAGGAGGCCTTCTGCCGCGACTTTGCCGAAAGGTTCGTTGGGATTTGTAAGGGATAAAACGAAAAAGCACACCATTCGGTGTGGCAAAAACTTAATATTATACACGGGAATATCGCCTTTGGCGATGATTTGCGCTCGCGGCCGACTGTGAGCAGCAGATTGCTTGCAACTGATGCTCCCGTCGTCCTTGCTCGCTTAATACGAACCCATGCATGCGCGGAAATGTTTCTAAAAATTTTAAGTAAATTTTAAATGCGCATGCTGTGTTCGTCCGACGTGTCACCAAAACGAAAAAGCACACCATTCGGTGTGCTTTCGTTTTGGTGACCCGTACGGGAATCGAACCCATGTTCCCAGCGTGAGAGGCTAGTGTCTTAACCGCTTGACCAACGGGCCGTGCTTTTCACAGCTTTGATATTATATCACATCTTTTTATAAATGTCAACCCTTTTTTGCAAAAAAATCAAAATTTTTTTTGTTTTCCGAAAGCATTGCATTTTTGCGGCCTTTGTTATATAATTATGGTAACATTCAAGATTTTTCGGAGGTATTTATGAAGGTCAGATTCGGATTTTTCCCCGGCAACAAAAAACGTGCTTTAACTATGAGCTACGACGACGGCGTGGTACAGGATCGCCGCCTTATCGAAATATTCAACAAATACGGCATTAAGGGCTCCTTCCACCTCAATTCCGCCAATCTCGGGCGTGAGGGACACATCGACGCCTCCGAGGTGGCGACCCTTTATGCGGGTCACGAGGTCTCGGTCCATTCCCTGACCCACCCCTTCCTTGAGCGCATCCCACCTATGGAGCTGGTTCACGAGATCATGGAGGACAGAAAGAATCTCGAGTCGCTCTGCGGCTACATCGTTCGCGGTATGTCCTACCCCTTCGGCACCTATTCGTCCGAGGTGCTGGATCAGCTAAAAAACCTCGGCATCGTTTGCTCGCGCACGGTAAAGTCCACGGGTCGCTTCACCGTTCCCGAAAACTTTCTTGAGTGGCACCCCACCTGCCACCACCGCGAGAACATTATGGAAAAGCTTGAAAAATTCAAGGCCAACCGATACAGCTTTGGGCTTTTCTACGTTTGGGGACACGCCTACGAGCTTGATCAGGAGATCGAGAACAACAATTGGCAGATGATCGAGGAGTTCTGCGCCGCCGCGTCAAACGATCCCGACACATGGTACGCCACAAACATAGAGATCTACGATTACGTCACCGCCCTGCGCCGCGTTGTCCTTTCGGCAGACTGCACCCTTGCCTACAACCCCTCGGCCATTGACGTGATCCTTGACGTGGACGGCGCGCCCGTCACCGTCCCGGCAGGACAGACCGTTAAGCTCGGCTGAAAGCAATATTCACGAGATCCCGACCCGGGGTCTCGTTTTTTTATGAAGAATGAAGTCGCTGCGCTAATGAATAATGAAAAATGAAAAATTGAGGTAGAAAATCGTTCCGATTTTCGATTTTATTGTATTTTGACAGACCGATAAATCGGGCCGGGCGCCCCGGCGGGCAAGGATCGGGTGACGTGACCTTGTGCCGCACACTATCACCCGATGGTGAAGAGACCGATAAATCGTAGTTTGTTTGAAAGAGTTTGAAAAATTTAGACCGCTAAATAATCGAACCGCGACTCACTCAAAGCCTCCCCCATTGGGGGAGGTGGCGCGGCTTGCCGTGCCGGAGAGGGCTTTTTTACCCTCTCAGTCGCTTCGCACCAGCTCTCC
>JAFTOB010000089.1 GCA_017451545.1 Clostridia bacterium
CCCGAGGGGTAGGGATGCGATACCTGCGATTGATTGTTTAGCGGTTATGGCGAAATCCGTTTGAACCCTTCAAATTCCGATTTATATAGGTGTTATCATCGGGTGATCGCGCGCGTTACAAGGTCACGTCACCCGATCTTCCGCTGTCGGGCGGCCCCGACCCGATTTATCGCTCATTTCAATTGAACAAAACCGCTTTTTCCGTCGGCTGTGACAGAAAAAGCGGTTCTTTTTTATTAAACTGTAGGCTTTGATTTGCGCCGTATTCGCGCTTTTTCGGTTAAAGCTCCACCGTGTCGCCGAGGGGCAGGGAGTATATGCACATGCGGGCGGGGTCTTTGCCGAAGAGCTGTTTTACGGCGGCTTTGTAGTAGTTCAGCTGTCGCGCGTGGCGCTCGCGGAGCTTCTTTTCTGCGGCGGCCTTGTCGTTCAGCTCGGCTCGGGTCAGGTAATCGGTCTTGTAATCGCAGAGGGTTACGTCGCCGTTTTCGTCCTCAAAAACCAGGTCGATAACGCCCTGAACCAACAGCTTTTCGTCCTTAAGTGCGGCAGCGCGCTCTGATTCGTCGGTAAATTCGGCGGCGGGTAGGAAGAGGTTGAAGCGCTGTTCGCGGTAGAGCTTTTTAGCTCGCTTGACCGACGAATAGAGTCGGCTCTCGAAGAAGGCTTCAAGTTGGCGGATATCCACAAGCTCCGCCGTTGCGGGCGGAATGAACTTTTTCAGCTTCAGACGCGCAAGCTCGGCCTCTACGCCGTTTTTGTCCACCTCGTCGAAGTCGCAGAACTGGAGGAAAACGTGGGTGGCCGTGCCGCGCTCTGCGGCGGTGGCGCGTGCCTTTTCTTCGCCTCCGTCCAGCATAAAGAGGGGCTTTCCCGTCAGCTCGGGCAGAGAGCCCTCGTCAAGCCCCGCCGCGCCGTCGTCGTCGAGGACGGTGGGATAGAGCTTTGATACCGAGAGCTTTGCCGGCAGGCTCAGGGAGGCGGCGTGGGCGTACTCGCGGTCAAATCTATCACTAAAGAGCTTGCGAAGCGCCTCTTCCGTTTCGGGATCCGCATCTGCGGTGCCGCTCATAATGTTTACAATGCGGTCGGGATCGGGTATCTCCGACGGGCTGAGGGTCAGAAGCTCAAAGCAGGAGTAATTACTAAAGATAAATGGGGCGAGCCAAGCGCAATAGTTCTTGGCCGAGAGCACCGAGTAGCGGTCAAGGTAGCGGTCGGGACAGGGGTTTTTCTCAATGCTCTCATAGAAGGCCTTGGACACGGCGGCGGTGAGATAAAGTCTCTCGCGGGCGCGGGTCATAGCGACGTAAAACAGTCTCATTTCTTCCTCGGTCTCGTTTTCGACCATGGACTGCGCCACGGTGTGTCGCATTGGCGTATCCACGCGGGCGAGGCCGGTCTCGTCCATGAGCTGCATTCCGATGCCGCCCTCGCGGCTGTAAAGCAGGGGCTTTGTGAGCCCGCGGCGGTTGAAATCGGTGCCGCAGCCGTAAACGAAGACCACGGGAAACTCAAGACCCTTCGATTTGTGCATAGTCATAACCGTGACCTTTCCGTCCTCTGAGCCGCTTTCGGAGGAGATCTTGGTGCCCGAATCGATGATATCGTCGATGAATTTAACGAAGGAATAGAGATCGCCACCCGCGCGCTGCTCTGAGAAGCCTCGGGCGTGATCGTAGAATTTCAGAATATTGTCGCGGATCTGCTCGGGTGTTCTCGGATCCTCGGGAAGTGTCAGCGAGGTCAGGGAATAATCGCGGAAAAGCTCGCGGATCAGGCGATCCACGGTCAGATCCCTTGCGCGGCCGCGCAGGCGCGAGATCTCATCGACGAAGCTGTCGCACTTCTTTTTGAGGTCTTCATTGCCCTCGTAAAGCGTGACCGCGTCGAAAAGCGAGCGCGAGGAATCGGTTGCTCGGCGTATGCGGACGAGCTCGTCCATAGTGAAGCCAAAAAGGGGCGAGCGCATGGTTGCGGCCAGACGGACGTCGCGGTGAGGATTTGCGATGACCGAAACGAAGGAAAGGAGCAAAAGCACCTCGGGGTTGGCAAAAAAGTCCTTCTTCGTGGTCTCTGTATAGGGAATGCCCATTTTCGTGAAGGCCTCGGTCACCTCGTAGGCATCGGTGGCGCCGCGGACGAGCACGGCGATGTCGCCGTAATCGATGGCCTCGCCGTCGTCCTTCTTTTCTTCGGCCTTGAGGCGGAGGATCTCGTTTACCAGATATCTCGCCTCGCGGGACTTGATCTTAAAGTCGGGGAGATCCTTTTTGTCCTTTTCGGGGGGCATCAGAACCACGCGGACGGGCGTTTTGCCGCCGTCTTCCTTACTGTATTTCAGGTCGTCGACCGATTTGTAGTCCACCGCCCCGCCGCATACGGCGAAGTTGCGGCGGCTGACGAGATTGACGAAATCGATGACGGGCTCGTTACAGCGGAAGTTTTCGGACATAAAGATGGAGCTGCCCTCCTCGTCGGTCTTGACGGCGAGGGGCTTGAATCTCTCGCGGTATTCGCCGAAAATATCCGGCTCGGAGCCTCGGAAACGGTAGATGCACTGCTTGATATCGCCTACCATAAATCGGGTGCCGGGTCTTGCCACGGCGGCGAAAAGCTCGTCCTGAATGCGGTCAACGTCCTGGTATTCGTCAATGTATACGGCCTTGTATTTTCCTCGCAGTGCGAGGGCTACATCGGTGGGAGTCTTGTCGGGATTGACCAGCAACCGATGAGCCAGCAGCTTGATATCGGAAAAGGTGCAGATTCGGCGGCGCGCCTTTTCGGCGGCCAAGCGGCTGCGGTAATCTGCGGTAAAATCGGAAAGCATTCGCAGACAGCGTGCGGTGGCGCGCATATGGTCGGCCAGCACCTCGGGCTCGGCGGCGTAGTAATCGGAGTAAAGGTCGGCGATAAGCTCCTTGACGATTCCGTGCTGCTTGCCGTAGAAGGCCGTGGTCTCATCGGCACCCTTGCCGAGGTTTTTGAGACCGATGGCACTGTATTTTTCAAGGGCGGAACGGATGTTCGCGTAGCTTTTTGCGCGGAGACCCTCGCGCACTTCAAGCAGGCAGTCGAGATCATTTTTGATGGAAGGAATGTAGTTGGTGTCGGCCTTCGGAATGCCGTCCAGATAGTCGAGGGCGTCTTCCATTATCTTTATATAGTGATCGATGGCGCTTTCGGTGGCTCTCGCCACGGCTTTGCCGAATTCGGACTCGAAAAAGTCTCCCTCGGCGGCGGCTTCAAGATCGTCGGCACGGTCGGCGGCAAAGCGGTGGGCATTTGGGTAGTCCGCAGTCTGTTCGGCAAATCCGAGCAGAGTTTTGATCAGATTATCGTCGCTTTTAATAGCCGTGAAGTTTTCGGCAAAGCGGTGGAAGCTAAGCTCACCTTCAACCTTTTTATCATACCAATCCTCGATGGTTTGGTTCATCAGGGATACCGTCAGGGCTCCAAGCTCCGAATCGTCGGCCAGACGGAAATCGGGGGGCAGGGGCGTGCCGTCCTCAAAGGTCAGACCCTGGAAATTGCTCTTGACCACGTCAAGGCAGAAGGAGTCGATGGTGCAGATGGATGCACTGCCGAGGAGCAGGGCTTGGCGCGCCAGATGGGAATTTGTTGGGTTCTCGGCCAGCGCCTCGGAAACGGCTTTGGATATTTTTTCGCGCAGCTCGGTGGCGGCGGGACGGGTGAAGGTAACGATAAGAAGGTCGGAAATATCGGTTTCCGAGCCCTCCTCGGTAAGTATTTTTATGATTCGCTGAGTGAGAGTCGCGGTCTTACCCGAGCCTGCGGCGGCCGAGACCAGCAGGGCGCGGTCGCGCGTGTCGATCGCGGCGGATTGTGCCGGTGTTGGTGTGTATTTTCCCATTTTTGTTTCCTTTCTTCAGTTTGCGTTACGGCAGACCGATCTGACCGAGCAATATTCGCAGGGAGATTTGCCCGAGCCCTCGTGGGGGGCGGCGGTGGCAATTCCCGACTTCATTTCGGTGGCGATACGCATAACAGTATCCTCAAGCTCGCGGGCGAGCTTTCCAAAATCGGCGGGCGTGACCAGCCCGTTACCCGTAAGCACGCCGTTTTTGTCGTAGGCGATGCCGCCCAGCATATTTTTGTCAAGCTCCGAGTTCAATGCGGTGAGAACGTCGGTATCGTTGAGGTAAAGTCCGGTGCGCGAGAGGCCTGCCACGGCGTTTTTGAGTGTGACCTCCTCGCTTTGGGGCTTGTCCACCGTCTTTGGCGATACGGTTGCCGAAAGGTAGTGGGAGGCGGCGGGAATGGGGGCGTGGCCCTCGGAGCATCCGAGCTCGCGGGCAAAATCGGTGTCCTTGCGGCAGAGTGCGAATATGTAAATGAGGAGCTGAAGATTCAGGCCCTCCTTGATATCCGACATTGAGAACTGCTTGCTGCCCGTTTTGTAGTCGACGACGCGGAGATAGACCTCGCCGTCGCGGCGCATAACGTCCACGCGGTCGATCTTGCCGTCGAGGGTGATGACGGTGCCGTCGTCAAGGGTGAATTTCGGGGACTCGATGCCGCGACCCATTCCGAGGGTCAGCTCGAAGAACTCGGGGTTGAAGGAACTGTGGGAAAACTCCTCCTTCAGATTGCGGAGCATAATGAGTGCGAGGCGGCGCAACCGCAGGAAAAGGTGGGACATATGCCCCGAATTTTTTGCGGAGGGCGGACAGATCCTGTCGATCAGCTCGGCGATTATTCCGTCGGCTGACGCGATCATCAAGCTCTCTTCAAAGGCCTCGTCGAGATTATCCTTTTGAACGGCTTCGCGGAGGAAATTCTCAAGCAGGGCGTGAACGAAGGTGCCTGCAATGTCGCTGCCTACCTTGGCCTTTTCCTCCTCTCGCAGCTTCAGGACGTCCTCGCAGTAATATCTGAATTTACAGAGCACGTATTTGTCGATCTTTGATTGGGAAAGTGCGATGCGGCTGCCGAAGACCTCGTCGGCGGTCTCGGGATCGATTGCGCACTCGGGCATGGAAACGCGGCGGTCGACGGCTATACTTCCACGGTCGACCAGCATACGCTCAAGCACCTTGCCCTCGTCGGTGTGGGCGATCTCGCTGATGCGCGAGGCGGCAAGAGCGGGCGAGAGCAGGGTCTCGCTCAGGGGGAGCTTGCTTGCATCCTCCTCCTTCAGATAGGGCAGGCGGGACTTGATCCTTTTTATAAGCATTGAAGGATTGAGCAGCTTGCCCGAGGAATTGTGGGTGCAATAAAGCAGATAGAGCTTATCGGACGGCGCAGCAAGGGCGCGGCGGGCGAAGAGAAATTCCTCGCGTGTGCGCTCCTCGACTCCCGAAAACATTGTGATCTTGAGGGGCGCGAGAGCATTTCTCTCGCTTTCGGAGAATATGCCGTCGTCGGCGATGGCGCGCGGAAACTCGTCGTCGTTGAGGCCGAGCACGATGGCGCACTTGATGCCGTCGGCACGGAGCAGGGAGGCCGAGCCCACCGTGACCTCGTCGTAGCCCGTGGGGATGGCGCCGATCTTCGACGCGCGCACCTCGAGCAGGAGCGCTTGCATCAGCTCCTCGCAGGTGAGCTTTTCGTCGCCGAGGGCGGTGACGGTGTCGTCGAGAATCTTCATCATAAGGTTGTATACGCCGAGGGTGTCGGTGGCATCGCGGCGGTTGCCGCGTGCAAGGTGCTCGGAGGCGATCGCCCGCAAACGGTCGGCGAGACCGATATCCTCAAAGTAGGCGTAAATAGCGGCGCACATTCCGCGCACGTCGGCGGCGGCCGTGAGGCGGGTGAAGAAGCGTTCAAGCGTGCCGATCAGCGCAGTTCTCGTGCGGTTGGCGGCGGCGAGTATTTCGTGGCCGCGATGCGAGATCTGATCGGTATATCCGTCGGGATTCATGCTCCAGCCCTCCTCGCGGAAGGTGCTACCCGTGATGCTCCAGGTATTAACGTAATCGCAGAAAAGGTCGGCGTCGCGGCGGTCGATGGGATAGAGATCCGTGTTGAGGTTGGCGATGACGTCCTCGGCCTGAAAGCCGTAGATCTTTATGCGCAGGGCGGTGGTCAGCAGACGGATCACGGGCTTTGCCGCCAGATCCGACTCGCGTGACATAAAGTGTGGGATGCCCGAGGCCTCAAGTGCGGCGTCGATTATGCCGTTTCTCGAGGACAGATCGCGGGCAATGATGGCGATATCGCGGTAGCGCAGACCGCCCGCCACCTCGCGCAGCACGGCGGCCGCAGCCATATCGGCCTCGGTGTAGGCGTTCTTGCAGGATATGATCCGCACCGCTCCGCGGTCGCTCTCGGCGATCTCGGGGGCGGCGGTGACGGCACCCGGCTCCCAGACCGACGAGCAGATCTCGCGAAGCTCGGGCCGTTCGGTGCGGTGGTTGACCGTGAGAAAGATGTTTTCGGTCTTGCATTTTGCGCCCTCGGCCAGCTCCTTGAGCTTTTCGTAGGTCTCGGTGATGCTCCTGTTGCAGATGAGAGTCGACGTGGGTGACTCACAGCCGAGAGTAACCGTGACCTCGTCAGCCTGTGCGAAGATCCGCTTCAGCACCGAGAGCTCGGGGGCGGTAAAGCTGGTGAAGGAGTCGATATAGACCCTTTTGCCCGTGAAAAAGCTTTCTTTATCGAGAATATCGCAGAGCTTGAAAAGGTCGTCGGAGGTGTCGTCAAAGCTCTGCTTGACCAAATTGTCATAGGACGCGCCGATCAATGCAAGATCGCGCAGCTTGCCGCGCAGAGTGGGCTTGTCCGTAAGCTTTTCGGCGGCGTCCTCAAGGGCGTTCGGCGAGACCCGACAGCTTTTCATTTCGGCAGTGGCCGAGAGCATTATGGGGGTCAGCGACGCCTCGTTGCCGTTGATCTTGTACTGCTCAAGCAGAGGCGCGAGCTCGCGCAGAGTGCGCCACATAAAGAGCGATCGAACGCCGTCGTTTACGTAATGGTAGGAAAGCCCGCCGAAGAGACGGAAGACGCGGTTGCAGAGTCTTGAGAAATTCAGCACCTCGAAGGAGAGCTGTGCGGCGGCGGGCAAAAGCTCGAGAGCCCGACGCTCACAGCTTACGGTCTGTTGCTCGGGGACTATGAGAACGGCGTTCTCGTAGCTTTCTGTCAAGCGGTCGAAGACATAGTGAGTTTTGCCGCTGCCGGGTGCGCCGAAAACGAATTTT
Source organism: Clostridia bacterium (assembly GCA_017451545.1). Lineage (GTDB taxonomy): Bacteria > Bacillota > Clostridia > Oscillospirales > CAG-272 > RGIG3994. The sequence continues at coordinate 7,164 of JAFTOB010000089.1, forward strand.
ATCATTATCTTTACGTTCCTTTCTTGAATTGATCGCGGTCAGTTCTTGCCGAGAAGATGAAGATTTCTGAGTATGCATTCCCGACCTCGCCAGGAGAAAGCGCGCTCGGCAAATTCCCCGTCGCTCATCTGCTCGATTGACCGAACGGTGGGGTGGGGAAGTGCTTTTTCTCTGAAGAAGGGGATGGGCGTGAAGATCGAGCCGTTCTTTATGGCTTGCTCGGTGTAGGGGCACACGTTCTGGCAGATATCACATCCCCAGGCATAGCCGTTTTCGCGTATATAGGCCGCCTCGTCCTCGGTCAGCTCACCCTTTTTCTGCGTGACCGCCGAAAGGCAGGCTCGGGTGTCTGTCATGGGGCAGGCATTGAGACAAAGCCCGCAGGAGAAGCAATGCCTCGGCTCTTGCGGATCGCAGGGAAGCTCGGCATCGCAGATCAGCTCTCCGATAAAGACGAACGATGAGTATTTTTCGGTTATAAGCAGCCCGTTTTTACCCATGACACCGAGCCCTGCACGGAGGGCGGCATCCCGCTCGTCGATAGGAGAGTGGTCGGCAAAGCCGCAGAATTTGTTCTTGGGAAATTCGGCACGGAGCAGAGGGAGGACACGCTCGAAAAGCTCACGGAAAAAAAGGTGATAGTCGCGGCTTACGGCGTATGCCGATACCGACGCGCCGATGCAGGCCTCGGTGTAATATGGCGCGGCTATCATTATCGCCGTTCCGCTTCCGATGCCCTCGCGCTCCAAAAGATACGGACGGGTGATCTTACAGTCCGAAAGGCGTATGGGGGAGACGGTGTTTATGTATTCTTTTTCAAGAATTTCGCGAATTTTATCAAGCATAAGCACTCCCTAATAAAGTAAGTATAAATATTTAAGTATATTATAGCAGGTTTTCGCGCCAAATGCAATACCAATTGAAAAAAATATCAAAAAAGCGCAAATTCAGCGAGGCATTGGCGGGTCTTCAAAAAACTGTCACATACGAGAATTAAAATATACCCACCAACCCCAAGGAGGAAAAGGCGTGGAAAACAAGAGATTTGACGCAAACGAGGATGCGACATTAGAGAATTTAAACGCTGAAAACAGTATTCCGAACGAAACCCCGAAGGACGAGGCAGACCGCCCGCCCGTGACCTACGGCGTGAGCTTCTCTCCCGGAAATCAGGGCTACGATTGCCGTCAGTACGGCGAATATTTTGAAGAACGTCCACAAGATAACGCCCCTAAAAAGCCACGGAATCGAGGCTCCAAAAAGCCCGTTCTGATCGTGGCGACGGTGTTGGTGTCCCTGCTGGTGGCGGTCGCTATGATATCCATCGGTCTGTTCACGCTTCACACTATATCGGATATGAGACGCCCCGAAAGCGGAAGCGTTGACGGCCCCAAAGGAGATCAGACCTCGACCCTGCCCGAAAGCACCGAGCCGAGCACAGCTCCGGATATTCCGATCGGAGGCGGAACGGCCGTCATATACAAAAACATCGAGGGCTACGATTACTCAAATTCCAGAACCGAGATGATCGAGGCCATCAGGCAGAGCGTGGTTGAGATCAGGACCGAGAAGACAGTCAGCAGCATTTACTACGGGAACTACACACAGAGCGGTGCGGGTAGCGGAGTTATCCTCATGGCCGAGGAGAGCACACCCGGACTTTATTACATAGCTACTAACAACCACGTCATAGAGGGCGCCGACCAGATCACGGTCACCCTCACCGACGGCGAGTCATACACCGCCGTTCTCGTGGGAACCGACAGCTTCAGCGACGTTGCGTTGATAGCTGTTTCGGTAGGCGAGGATAAGGAGCTGAAGGTGGCGAGCTGCGGCGACAGCGACAAGCTTTTGGTAGGACAGGAGATATACGCCATCGGCAATCCGCTGGGAACCCTCGGCGGTTCGGTGTCCCGGGGAATTATCAGCTGCACCGAGCGCAAGATAACAGTAGACGGTATGGCTATGACCTTGCTTCAGATCGACGCCGCCGTCAACCCCGGAAACTCGGGAGGTGCGCTGTTTGACGAGTTCGGAAATCTCGTCGGTATCGTCAATGCCAAGTATTCCGACGAGGGCATCGAGGGTCTCGGCTTCGCCATTCCCGTAAACCGCGCCGTCGAAATCGTTAACGAGCTTTACGTTCACGGCTACGTGACGGATCGGGCAACTCTCGATCTCAAGCTCATAAACAAGAGCTACAACATAGACGGAACTACCTCCGCTCGTCCCACCGTATCGGCCGATTCGAACGTAGTTTGCACCTATACCGACGAGGACGGTAAGGAGCAATCCTTCAAGCTTTCATCGGGGGATCTGATCGATTCTGTGAACGGTACGACTGTCACCTCGGCAAACTACCTGCTCAGCCTGCTCTCCGAGTATGAGGTGGGCGACACGGTGGAGCTTACGGTCTACAAATACGAAAAAACCGGAACTACCACCGACTGGTTCGGCCAGGAGAAGGACACCTACGAATACGTGAAATATACGGTCAATACCGTGCTTACCGAGGACAAACCCGATTGAGTGTTGATTTTTTCTATAAACTGTGATAAAATATAAGCGGACTCCCATATTTCTTTGAGAGGTGACAAAATGTATAAGATCTTAGTGGTGGATGACGAGGTTCGCATCCGCTCAATAATCAGAAAATACGCGGAATTCGAGGGTCACGAGGTGACCGAGGCCGGGGACGGTATGGAGGCTGTGACCCTCTGCCGCAACGGAAGCTACGATATAATCATCCTCGATATTATGATGCCCGAGCTCGATGGCTTTTCGGCCTGCCGCGAGATACGAAAGTTCTCGCAAACGCCCATCATCGTGCTGTCGGCACGAGGCGAGGAATACGATAAGATAAACGCCTTCGGTCTCGGCGTGGACGATTACGTGGTCAAGCCCTTCTCACCGAAGGAGCTTATGATGCGAGTGGACGCCGTTATGAAGCGGGTCAACAGCCGCGGCGCGGCTGTGAGCGACAAGCCGAAGAACCGCGTCATTGAGCTTGACGGCGGCGGTCTTCGCGCCGATCTGACTGCGCGGATCGTCTACATCGACGGCAAAAGAGTGGATATGTCCCCCAAGGAGTACGATCTGTTCTTTTATATGCTCGAGAACCGCAACATCGCCCTTTCCCGCGAGAAGCTGCTCTGCGAGGTCTGGGGCTACGATTTCTACGGCGACGCCCGTACCCTCGACACCCACATAAAGCTGCTCCGCAAGTCGCTTGGCGATTATGCAAGATACATAGTTACTCTGCGCGGTGTAGGCTACAGATTTGAGGGCGAATAAATTTTATGACCAATAAAGAAGGACGAAAGTCAAAGCTCAGAAGTCTGAAGTGGAAGCTTCTGTTCTCACTTGCCGTTTTTACTGTCGTTGTGCTTGTCGTCGTTTGGGTGTTCCAGATCCTTCTGCTCGGCCGATTCTACGAATCTGCAAAGCTCCGCGAGCTTGACCGCGCCGCTGACGATCTTTCGGAAAGCTTGACCGACCCGCGGGCCGATCTTGGGGTCGAGGCCGCCGTATATGCTGAGGAATATCAGATGTACGTGCGCATTTTCTGCCACGAGTTCGGTGCTATGGAGGAGATCGCCGCGGCACATTTGACCGGTGATTACTACATAAGAAACATATCGTCCGAAAATATAGACCGCCTTTATTCCATGGCAAAGGCCGAGAAGAACGGCACGTATGCCGAAAGACGTACCGTCAAGCCGTGGATGCCCGATGGCGACGAGGGAACGGTAGTGACGGCCGACGAAAAAAAAGAGATCGTGTTCGTCAGGATAGTTCACAGCGGCGGCAGTGAGTACGTGGTTATGCTGAATATGATCTACACGCCGCTGAACGCAACCGTCAGCACGCTTAACAATCAGTTCGTCTGGATCTGCGGTATCGTTATATTCGGCACGCTTATATTCGCCGCCATACTTTCAAAAACCATAGTTGAGCCCATAACTCGGGTCAACGCGCAGGCCAAAAAGCTCGGTGAAGGTAATTTCGACATTGAGCTGGAAAAGGATATGGGATATCTTGAGATCACCGAGCTTTCGGAAACTCTTGATTACGCGGCGAGTGAGCTCTCGAGAACCGAGAATCTGCGCCGTGAGCTGATGGCCAACATTTCCCACGATCTGCGCACGCCGCTGACTATGATAAGCGGCTACGGAGAGGTCATGCGAGACATTCCGGGCGAGAACACTCCCGAAAATATTCAGGTTATAATCGACGAATCCACCCACCTGTCCGAGCTTGTCAGCGACCTGCTCGATCTTTCTAAGATACAGTCGGGTAACGTAAGGTATTCCTTCGACGTGTTCGATCTTACCGCCGCCGTCGGTCAGGCTATGGACAGATACAAAAAGTTCAAGGTGCACGAGGGCTACAGTATCGAATTTTTGTCAAGCGAGCACGTTAACGTAAAGGCAGACAGAGTACGAATGCTGCAGGTGGTGTACAATCTGATCAATAACGCCATCAACTATTCGGGTGACGTTAAGGAAATACGGGTAGAGCAGACCCTGCGAAACGGTTGCGTGCGCATTGCCGTGTCCGATCGCGGAGAGGGAATAGCTCCCGAAAATCTGCCCGATATCTGGGACAGATACTATAAGGTCGACCGCGTTCACCGTCGCGCGACGGTGGGAACGGGCCTCGGTCTTTCCATCGTTAAGGGAATACTTGAGGGGCACAACGCCCGCTACGGCGTGGAGAGTGCGCTGGGCTACGGAAGCACCTTCTGGTTTGAATTGCCCGTTGAAGAGAATAAAGAAACCGAATAAAAACAGAGCTCGGATCAAGCGATCCGAGCTCTGAATATGCATGGACGTGTTTAATTAAATGCGGCAGGTGTGGTCTTGACCGCGCGGCGGGGGCTGTTCATGTAGGGAGCCACCGTGTCGCGCCAGCGGAGATAATGCTCGGTGGTCTTGTGGAACTTCGCCGCATCCTCGTCGGCAAAGACCTCGTAAAGCACGAACTGTGTGGGATCGTCGGTGCTCTGGAGCACGTCGAAGCGCACGTTGCCCGCTTCCTTTCGGGTGTTATCGTGGTTGTAGATGCTGATCTCGCGGAACTGCTCGACAAACTCGGGCTTGACGTCCACGTAAACAAGTGTTGCTATCATAATTTTTGAGATCCTTTCTCTTTTTTTCTTAATTATACACCCAAAAGGGTCGGATGTCAAATAAATTTTCGCCATTTGCTTGCAAAAGCGCGGCAGATGGTGTATAATGGTTAAAAAGCAGAAAACGGAGAGAGTAATTTGACAGAAGAGATACTTTCGGCGCTTGCTTGCCCCGTGTGCGGAGGCGGCTTTGCACTTTCCGAAAACAAAAAAAGCCTTGTCTGCGAAAAGCGGCATTGCTTTGATATAGCATCCAGTGGATACGTAAACTTTTGCGGCTCCCACGGCGGTGACTCCAAGGAGCTTGTCCGCGCGAGGCGCGAGTTTTTGTCGCTGGGCTATTATCGCCCCATCGCCGATGCGGCAGTGGAGCTCCTCGGCAAGTACGCACCCGAGGGCGTTGTGGCCGATCTCGGCTGCGGTGAGGGCTATTACGGCGATATTATTGCAAGGGCAGGGTACAAGCTCTGCGGCTTCGACCTTTCAAAGCCCGCCGTCGAGGCGGCGGCAAAGCGCAAAAATCCGAGCGCGTTTTTCGCGGTGGGCGGGGTTTTCGAGCTTCCGCTGAAGGATGAGTCCTGCGCCGCGCTGACCAATATTTTTGCTCCCTGTGCCGAAAAAGAGTATACCCGTGTGCTGAAAAAGGGCGGTTGCCTCATCGTTATCGGCGCCGGGGAGGAGCATCTGCTCGGTCTCAAGCGTGCCATATACGACGAGCCGTCCCTGAACACCGAGCGCGCCGATCTGCCCCACGAGCTTCGTCGGGTCGAGACGCGTCGGGTCAAGTATGATATCGATCTGAAGTCCAACGGCGAGATCACGCAGCTTTTTTCGATGACGCCCTATTTTTACCGCACCGACGAGCGCGGCTTTGCGCGTCTTGCAGCACTCGACCGCCTGACTACCGAGATCGACGTGCTCTGCGACGTGTATATTAAAGATTAACAGAAAGCGAAAGAAAAAATGAAAATTTCACTTTGTATTCCAATGTATAACGAGTCGTCCATTATCGCGGACACTGCGAGGACGCTTCACGAATATATGGTCGGCCGCTTCGGCGACGATTTTGAGATAATCTTTGCCGACGACGGAAGCCGTGACGGCTCTGCCGATATCGTCAACGGGCTCGGGCTTTCTCACGTCCGAACCGTGGGCTATGAGCAAAACCGCGGCAAGGGCTGTGCCGTGCGTACCGCGTTCCTCGCAAGTGAAGGCGATATCGCCCTCTTTACCGATGCGGATCTGGCCTACGGAACGGAGGTCATCGGGCGCGCCGTAGATATGTTTGATGCGAACCTGGATGCGGATATCGTCATCGGCTCAAGAAATATTTCGGGCGACGGCTACGAGGGCTACACCTTCCTGCGCAAGGTCATGTCCAAGACATACATAAAGGTGCTGTGCATCGCAGGCGGCTTCAAGCTTTCGGATTCCCAGTGCGGCTGCAAGGCCTTCCGTCACGGGGCGGTGGAGAAGATCTTCCCCCGCTGCGAGGTCGATCGCTTCGCCTTTGACTTCGAGGCCATCCTCTGGGCTCAAAAGCTGGGAATGAAGATCGTGGAGATGCCCGTGAAGGTCATCAACCACCGCGAGTCCAAGGTCCGCATCGTCCGTGATACGCTCCGTATGCTCCGCGACCTGCGCAAAATGAAGAAACGCATAAAAAAAGCAAAAATTTGATTTCTGCCCACCCGATCCGATATAAAAGAACCGCTTTTTCCGACGAAAACCGACGGAGAAGCGGTTTTTTGTTGTCGGATTTTAACAGAACGACAAATCGGAATTTGAAGGTTTCAAACAGGTTTCACCAAAACCAACCTCGGAAGCGGTTAAGACAATGGCTCTCCCTTTGGGAGAGCTGTCGCGAAGCGACTGAGAGGGTAAAAAAGCCCTCTCCGGCACGGCAAGCCGCGCCACCTCCCCCAATGGGGGAGGCTTTGAGTGAGTCGTGATTCGATTATTTAGCGGTCTAAATTTTTCAAACTCTTTCAAATAAACTCCGATTTATCGCTCGCTTCACGCCTTGAAACGTCTTCATCTTTTTCTGCGGCGATGCTTTTTCTTTCGCTCGGCCGAGGCGAGGTATGCGCCAAGTACTGAAAGCCCGACGATAGGCAGGCGTGTGCAAAAAACGGCGGCGGGGGAGAGCCCGGCGGAGGCCGACGTCGGGATCAGAAGCGAAAGCAAAAGTGCGGCCGCCACCTCCGAGAGGCCGCAGAGCGCGCCCGTCAGAAGCGAAAGTCCGCCGTTTCGCTTCCGCGCGACAAATCCGCCGACAACGGCCGACAGATACAGTGCCGCGAGCCCGAGAGGGAAGACGTATTTTCCGGGGTCGGGGGTGGCGTAAGCTATGACCGAGGCGGAAAGGGCGGTCAAGAGTGACGATATGGCGAAGGCGGCAAGCCCGAAGGGAAGGGCACGAAGGGCCCCGACGGTCGAGGGCTCGGGACGGGAGCTTTTTTTCTTTTTACTGCTCATTTTTAACTCCAAATTGTAAATATTTTGTAAATATATATTCGCAAGTCCGAAAAAATATGCTCCAAAATCGGATTGCTTGCAAATTTTTTTGAATTTTTAATATAAAAAAACACAATATCATCAATAAATTTTCGCAAAACTATTGATATTTAAAACTTGTTGTGATATAATAGAATCGGTAATTTACATATTTTACATTATGACATCAGTGAATATTCAAAGAGGTGATTACTTGAAACGCGCATGGATTTTAATACTTCTCGTATCGCTCAGCTTGACTCTGTTAGTAGGCGCGGGATTTGCAACGTATTTTCTGTTTAATTCGGACAGAGATAGTAACGTCCACGATATCAATCTTCAGATTGGCGGAAAGCACGAGGTTGAGTTCTCGGAGCTTGATCTGATTCCCGGCGAGAGCGTTGAATACGAGGTCAATCTTCACTCCGAAATCGACGTAGAAGCCCTTGTAACTCTGGATTTTAAGCGCATTGACGAAATTCCCGAGGGTGTTGCAAAGCTGGAAGATTATGCATACGCACGCATCACTCTTGAGGACAAGGTGCTTTGCGACGTGTTGATCTCCGAGCTGCTTGACGGAACTCACGTGTCATTTGAGTGCGCTATCGGTCGGGATAACCACTGCAATCTTAAGATTTCCTACTACATGCCGAGTGAGGTCGGCAATGAGGCACAGAATGCGGAGGCATCCTTTGAGATGATCATTATAGCAACAAATGAGTGGAGTGAGTGATTATGGAAGAAACTAAAAAATCGGTTCCGCTTTACAAAAAAATACTGCGCATTGCCGGAAACGTGTTGCTCTTCATATTTCTTGCGCTGTGCATATTTACTCTGGTACTTACGGTCTTTTCCCCGAAGGACGAGACCGACGGCACCGCCGAGCTTTTCGGCTACCAGCTCAGAACCGTCATATCCGACTCCATGGGAGCCTGTGAGGATACCGACGTTTCGGATTACGACATAAAGAGCATTCCTCTCTATTCAATGGTCTTCGTTCAGCTGGTTCCCGACGATCCCGCCGAGGCCGCAAAATGGTACGAGGACATAAGAGTGGGCGACGTTCTCACCGTCAAGTACGTTTACGATACTCAGGTGACCATCACCCACCGTGTTATTGAGAAGAATCCCGATGGAAAGGGCGGTTATCACCTGGTTCTTGAGGGAGACAACAAGAACACCGAAAATCAGGAGCAGCTCCGTCAGGAGATATTCACCTCTGAGAAGGACAGCTACAACTACGTTGTGGGCAAGGTCACCGGTCAATCGGTGGTTCTCGGCTCTGTGGTCAGCCTTCTGAGATCGCCTCTCGGAATTATCTTCATTATTATAATGCCTTGTGTTCTCATAATTCTTTTTGAGGTCATCAAGATCGTGGGTGTTCTCAGATCGGATAAGAGACGTATCGAGAAGGAAGAGAACGCAAAGAAGGATAAGGAGCTCGACGAGCTTCGCCGCAAGCTGGCAGAGCTTGAGGGACAGAAGGCCGACCTCCCGACAGCGGATGAGGATGAGTCCGAAGTTCCGACAGACAGCAAGGCAGAGACATCCGAAGAAAAGAAGGTAGATGAACAATGAAAACAGCAGTTATCGTTTTTATAATATTTGCAACGGTTTTTGCAATAGGTACGTTAATATACGTTGTGGTCGACATAATACTCTCCATCGTGAACAGGAAAGAGAAAGAGGTCGCACCCCAGACCGTTACCGTGGTCGTGCCCGTTCCCGAGCCTGAGCCCGAACCCGAGCCCGAGCCAATTCCCGTTCCCGTCGTTATCCCCGAGGTCGAGAAGATCGACGCCATCGAGGCCGACGAGCTCATCACCGACGAGGTGGCTATGGCGGTCGCCGAGGTCGAGGAGGGCAAGGCAGGCGTTGGATTCAGAGCTTACATCAATATCGGTGTTATCAACGATCACTTCGAGCCGGGTGACGAGGTCACCCTCGATGCCATCAAGGCCAAAAAGCTTCTGCCCAAGAAGGTGCAGAGGATCAAGGTGCTGGCCGACGGTGTGCTTGACAGACCTCTGAAGGTCAAGGCCGAGAGCTTCTCTATCCAAGCCATCAAGATGATAGAGCTGACCGGCGGCACCGTCGTTATTCTCAAATGATTGCAGCGCGCGAGCGTTTCAATAAAATATTTTGTATGAAAGGAGGAGGACTTATATGAGTAAAATGAAAAGAACCTTGCTTGTTTCCTGCGCGATAATCCTGCTTTGCATGACTATCATAGTCGGTGTAACCTATTCGCTGTTTACCGACAGAGTTTCGGTTCGTAACCATCTTAAGGCGGGAAACCTCAACATTGAGCTCTGGAGAACCAACCTTGATTACAGCGTTCTCAATACCGAAAGCGGATATATGGACGATGTCAACGTATCCACTCCGGTGAATTTCACATCGCCGACCAGCGAGAACGTTTTCGGTCTTAAGGCCGATGAGGACGTTTATATCGTCCCCGGTAGCTACTTTGATGCCGATATGGAGATCAGAAACAGCGGAAACGTAGCCTTTACATACACGTTTTCGATCGTTCTGAACGGCGCAGCCAACGATCTTTCGGATCAGCTTTACGTAACCGTTCTTGATGAGAACGGCAACGAGGTTTCGGGTATGTCGCTCAGCGGCTACAAGAACCAGGCAAAGGTCTTTGAGGGTCAGATGGACGGCGACGTCAAGACCAAGAAATTCAGCATTAAGGTAGAATTCCTTGATGACGTTAAGGAGAATGCAGACCTCAAAGAGGGCGAAACTCCCATGAACAACAACAAGACCATGAGTCAGGGCGTAGACTTTGATTTCATCCTTGAGGCTGTTCAGGCTACCACCAAGAATTAACCGGACAACAAGAATGGATGCCGGCTTAGAACTTTTACCGACACCCATGGCTATCCAAGTTCAAAAATAAAATCTTCAGAAAGGAAGCTTTTATAATGAAGAAGAAAGTTTTAGTATCCTCGGTACTTGTGATCGCTCTCTGCCTTTGCATTATCGTAGGAGCTACCTTCGCGCTCTTCACCAGCAAGACTCAGCTCAACGTCGCCGTTACCGCAGGTAACGTAAAGGTTGTTGCTACTCTGCAGGAGAACTCGCTGAAGGCTTACTCGGGCGAGTGGGACGACGCTGCTAAGGATTACGCAAGCGTTGAGGTTTCCGCTAATGATGCCCTTTCCAAGGTATTCGCAAACGGCGGAACCGTCGTTGCCGATACCGCAACGAACGAGATCAAGATCGACAAGATCACTCCTATGGATAAGGTCGAGTTCACCATCGACGTCACCAACTACAGCGACGTCACCATTAAGTACCGCACAGTCATCACCACCGATGCTGCTGCTACCAACGACGGTGTAACTCTTCTTGATGCTCTCAAGATCACCATCGACGGTGCAGACACCATGGGTCAGGTCGATGCTAACACCAAGGCAAGCGCATGGGCCGTATGGGCTCCTGCAGCTGACGTCGCCGCAGGTGAGACCAAGTCCATCAACGTCGTTATCGAGTTCCCCAACGGAACCCCCGAGCACGACAATATGTTCCAGGGTCTTGCAGCAGCTCTTACTTACACCGTAGAGGCTGTTCAGGGCAACGGTCACACTGTTGATGACATCGCAACCATTCTTGCAGGCACCGCTGCAGGCGCCACTGCAACCCTCCCTGCCGATGATTACGGCGTAGTAACCCTTAACGGTTCCTACAACAACATCACCATCGCAGCTGAGGATGGCGCAACCTTCGATAAGATCGTTATCGGTGCAAACGCAAGCCTGACTGACGTAACCTTCGAGGGCTTTGATTTCACCTATGACGGCGCTGCCGATATGGGCTTCGTTATCGATGCAAACGCAACTATCGACAACCTTGTCATTGACGGCTGCACCTTCACCGGTACGGGCGCTAAGGCAGGTCGCGGTATCAGCGGTTTCAACAACAACGCATCCATCACTCTCACCGACTGTGAGTTCAAGGATCTCGGTTACCCCATCTATGCTTGGGGCGGCTATGAGAGCCTCACCGTTGAGGGATGCACCTTCACAAACATCAAGTCCTGGGCAGTTATGCCTCAGAGCGGATTTGACGGTGACCTCACCGTTACCGGTTGCACCTTCAAGGATTGCCTCGGCGGCGGTCTTGTCAAGGCGGGCACCCTGACTGCAGGTCACACCTTCACTTTCACCGACAACGTTATCACCGGTTGCACCATCGCAGGTGACCACAACTGGTTCCAGTTCAACGTCTCCGCAGGCACTGCTGTTATCAGCGGTAACACCAAGGACGGCGCTGATTGGGTTCCCACCACCGCTGACGGTCTGAAGTAATTTTTTAAAATTAAACCCGACCCGATATTCGGGTCGGGGAATGGCGAAGCTCATTGTAAGCAAGGGATGAGCTTCGCCCTTTTTTTTATTCTTTGCGCCGCTTTTTTGTGTTGACTTTGCCATGGAAGGGTGGTATAATTTTCTTGAATATAACACGGAGGTAAAAACGGTGTTTAAAGGACAGGTGAAAAACAGAAAAAGCGGCAAGCCGATTGTTGGCGTAAAAGTGACGGATGGGCTTAATATAGCCCTGACCGATGAGAACGGTTGCTACGAGCTCCCCGGTTGGGAGCGGGCGAGGGTCGTGAGCGTGGGGCTTCTCACGAGACGTCATGATGATTGGTACATTTACGCCGAGGGACATGACGGGGACTTTGATTTTCTCGTTGAGCCCGCAGACGTGTCGGCCTCGGATTTCTGCTTTTTGCACAACTCCGACATTGAGATCGAGCTGCGCGACGACTCGGATTATATCGATTTTATGCGCGCCGAGGTCAGAAAAAACAAGCCCGCGTTTTTTGCCAACACGGGAGATATGTGCCGCGACGGTATATACCGTATGTATCTCGCTATGAATAGCGAGACCTTGAACTGCCCCGTAAGATTTACCATCGGAAATCACGATTTTCGCGGCGACCGCTACGGCGAGGAGATCTACGAGCGGCTTTACGGCCCTACGTGGTACTCCTTCGATTGCGGAGACATCCATTTTGTGGCGCTTTCCATCGGCAAGGGCGACAAGCCCTCGGGCTACGATATTGCCGACCAGTTCCGCTGGCTGAAGAATGATCTTTCTTTGATGGATCGCTCAAAGCGCATCATCGTGCTGGATCACGATTTTTGCAAGTGGGATCCTCGCGGTCATAAGGTAGAGCTTGACGGCGTTTCGGTGGATTTCCGCGCCGAGGGCTTGCTTGCCTGGGTCTACGGTCACTTCCATATAAATAAGCTGACCGAGCAAGACGGCGTTTTCAATATTTGCAGCTCACGACCCGACAGCGCGGGAATCGATTCGTCGCCCGCCGCCATCCGAAAGATCAATATTTTGGGTCATAAGCTGACAAGCAATATGATCTATTTCGCCTCTCCCGCGTGGGATGGCGATGCCCCCGAGTGGAGGACCGAGCTTTTCGGTCACGTTGAGTATTCCGCGCCCACCGAGGCCGAGGGCGATATTCTCGTCGGCACGGTTGACGACGGATACCCCAAATCCTGCGGCGTTTTCCGTATTGACGGAAACACGGGTGCGGTGGTCTGGAGCTTCAAGACCGAAAATTCGGTAAAAAATGCCGTGGCGTACAGCGAGGGCAGGGTGTTTGCCATGGACGATTTCTGCAAGCTCTATTGCCTCGATTTTGAAAGCGGTCGTCTCCTTTGGGAGAGGTCCTTCAATACAAAATACCGCCATTGCACCTCGTCTCCCCTTGTCGTGGGTGAGCTTCTTGCCGTCGGTGTTCACGAGGGTGTGTACGGTCTCAACGTTAAGGACGGCGAGCAGGTCTGGTTTGCAAGCTATCCGCCTACCGAGGCCTGCCCCGCGAGATATGTTTACGACGAGCCGCGCGATCAGATCCTCGTCAACGCCCATTGGAAGGGGCTTTATGCCATTGACCGCGCCACGGGTACTGTAAATTGGGAGAATCACGATAGGATAATGTTCTTCAGAACCTCCACGCCGAGGGTCGAGGACGGGGTGATCTACACCTCGGGCGACGTTTATCTCGGCAAGTTCGATGCGGCAACGGGCAAGGAGCTCTGCCTCACCGATATCGGCTTCCGCACCGACGTGGCGGGCTCGCCCACCGTGGACGGCAACACGGTCTATTATCCCACCGCAATGCGCGGCGTGGCCGCCGTTGACCGAGATACTCTGCAGGTCAAGCGAACCTTCGACGTGGGGCGCGCCAAGGTCTACACCGTGCCTTACGAGAGCGGTGATATCCGACCCGTTGAATGCACGCCGCGAGTCGAGGGTGACACCCTAATCTTCTCGGCCTGCGACGGAAAGATCTATTTCTATAATAAAAATACTGCCGAGCTTGAGCGCGTTATCGACACGGGCGCGCCCCTGTCTGCCGAGCCTGTCTTCGGTGACGGATACGTTATAGTTGCCGATTTCTGCGGCCGCGTTTCTAAATTCAAGATCTGAACAAAACTAACCGCCCGAACCCTCGGGCGGTTATGCTTTTCAGAGCGACAGATCGCCGGCACCGGCCGGAGCGGCCGGGCGATGCCGGCGGGAAAATGAAGCGCACCTTCGGTGCATGAAGCATTGCCTGCGGCAACATTTAGGAAGAAAATCGTTCCGATTTTC
>JAFTOB010000090.1 GCA_017451545.1 Clostridia bacterium
TGCAGGACTTTGAATAATCGCCGTTTTCAATCAAATCGTATTGCTTAACGATTTCAACGGTAAAGTCGCCGCCCAAAAACGCAATTTCACTGTTTGTAAGCGAGGTCGCACGTTCGCATTCTTCCTCTGTGATGTAGCACATACCTTCGGTCAAGCCCTTTTCCTTGAGCTTTTCGATACTTTTATCCATATCGAATTTTCCGGCACAGCCAACGAGAAGCATAGCGAATACTGCCAATACGGCTACAAGTGATACGATTTTTTTCATAGTGTTTTTTCTCCTTTGATATGTTTTTGCTTTTATTTAATAAGCTCGTTGAAGGGCTTTATTAACTTGGAATTATAGTAACTGTATTCAATTTTTCCGTAAGTTCCGGTTTTGAGCCATCGACTTTCTCCGCTTACAGCAGCATACAACCATACTGCCAAATTGTATTTGTCTGTTTCGGCAGCTTCTTCGGCTTGTTCATCTGTAAAGCAAGTTATGAAGTAGATGTAATCGCTGTCAGAATCTTCGGTTAAACTCGCTTTTATGTAGCAAAGTTGTGAGCTTTCGGCTTCATCCTTATGCTCTCCGTGTGTCACGAAATAGCCTGCATCCTCGTATGCCTTAATGATGTCCTCGCAGGATATTTCCTTAGGCTCGGCGCTATTACCGCAAGCCGTGAAGGATAGGGCAAACGAGAGCAGTAAAATGATTGATATTATCTTCTTCATAGTCATTCTTCAATTATGCTGTATTCTGCAATCAATTCATCAAGATTTTTGCCGACGAGTCGATAAAATTCTATATAATCGACCTCGCCTTCCTCAAATTGCAGATAGAATAAATCGTTGCTGTAATCGAAGTACAGAGTTCCAAACTCTGTTTCTACTGTATAGTAATAACCGGTAACCACAGCATCAACACAGCCATCAGACTCAACAAACTCAAGCTCGTCAATGGGAATTTCACATACGTAATTCTTGTCCTTGTCATAGACCGTTCCTGTGCCGAGATAGGTAATAAATCCGTAAGCTTTTGTTGCGTTGTCAGTTCCATTAAATTGTGGAGTGAAAAGTAATTCAAAGTAGTTACCGTTGGAATCAAGGTAATTTCCGTTATTGATGTAAAGCTCCTTCGCAGTTCCGTCCTTCAAAATAAACTTTACCGTTACACCGCCACCGCCGTCAATCTGACCTTCCATTTTAGAAATAGGTGCGGTATCAAGCCAATAATATTCTTCAAAAATTCTTGCGATTACGGCTTCATCGGTGGAGCTTGAAACGTTATTAAGATTGCCGGGAGCAACGCCCACAGCACCGCTGATTATCTTTATTTCTGCAATATCCTCGGCAGTGATTTCATTCAACCACTCGCAGCCTGCCTGATTGCGAAGAAAGTAGTTTGTGGGGGTGGGAATCTCAGACATCTTATATCCGCAGATATCACAGATAAAGTTTTCATCGTAATCACTGTGAAGCTCTGCGATATCGGGAGAAGAACAACCGCAAGTGTACTGATAGTAATGGGTAGATTCGCTTGTATGCCATTCGCCTGTATGCTCGTGTTCTTCCTCGTTCAAAGCATATCTGCCGCTTAACGGTGCTTCTGACTTATAGCGAAGTGTGATTAAGGTGTTATACGCAAAATTCTTTGTTCCGTATTCGAGATTCTTTGCTTCATAGTCGTAAATGGTTAGAATACAGAAGATTGGATCGCCGCCCTCATCGAGCGTACCGTCTGAATAGACAAACTTGTATGAACTACCAACGTAAAATTCAGAAAGCTCGGTTGCAGGCTTGAAATAATACGTGGTGAAGCTGCCTGCCAACGTGCTTGCTTGTTCTCCGCGCGTACCAAGATACTTGAAATTCTGCGATTTCAGATATTCAAACACGCTGACAACATAGGCTTCACGCTCCCCCGCAGTGAAGCTAACGTAAATATCCCCGTCGTCGTGATTTACATAATCCTTTGTGATAGTAGGCAAATCACCCACGAGGCAGTTAGTTAATTTTTCTTCCGAAAACCATTCGTTTTCTTTGTGTGCGCTACCGCACGATGCAAGACAGCATAAGCATAAAACCGCTGTCAAGCATAAAGCTAATAATTTTTTCATTTGCCTTACCTCCTAAACACTAATAACACTTTACTTTACAGCACCCTATTAATTGGTGCATGGAAACATATCAACTGTATAATACTTTGTGACACTTGTGCTTTTTAAGAAAATTAGGTGATTCACGTTTGCAAATTGCCGTTTTTCTTCGATATGTTATACTAAACAGGTGTAAATGAGAGTTTTGAGTTATGCTTGAAATCATTATTTGTCCCAGCGAAAAATTGGGGCATTTTTTGATTTTGAACACAGTTTTTTGTAAATTTCACTCAAAAGGCTGAAAAATGCCCATTTTAGGGTCAAAATCGCTTATTTTCGTGAGAGACAAACGACACTTTCAACGTGCCCCGTCCTCGGGAACATATCGACGGGGGTAACGACACCGATCTCGTATCCGAGCTCGGAGAAGAGCTTACAGTCGCGGGCGAGGGTATCGGGGTCGCAGGAAACGTAGACCACACGCGGAATTTTGCGCACGGCTATATAGCCGATAAGCTCGGGGGTGCTTCCCTTCCTCGGCGGGTCGAGGACCACAACGTCGGCTCGGATCTCGCCCGTCTGCTTTTCGGCGGAGGCGATGATGCCCTCGGAATCCGAGGCGTCGCCGCAATAAAATTCGGCGTTTTCGATACCGTTCTGCGCGGCGTTGATCCTCGCGCACTCGACGGCGCGCTCAACGATCTCAATGCCCACAAGTCTGTCGGCGTCCTTTGCCATCGTAAGTCCGATACTGCCCGTTCCGCAATAAAGGTCGAGCAGAGTGCCTCCCTTCATACCCGCGCGCTCGCGTGCCAGCGAGTAAAGCAGCTCGGCGCCCTTATGGTTGACCTGCCAGAAGGAGTCGGCGCTTATGCGGAAGCGGACGCCGCAAAGCACATCCTCTATGTACTCGCGCCCGAAAATACATTCATACTCATAGCCGAGGATCTCGTTGGTGATCCTGCGGTTATAATTGAGCATAATGCTGACGGTCTGCGGGAATTTTTCCGCAAGGGATGCCGCAAAATCCGCGTTTATGGCGGAGCAATTTTCGTTGAGGACAAGGCAGATCATAAGCTCGCCCGTGGCCTCGCCGTAACGTATATAAATGTGGCGCAAAACGCCCTTCCCTTTTTCCTCGTCATATGCGGAGATTCCGCGCTCGTATGCCATTTCGCAGACGGTTTTGGCGATATCTGAAAAGGCCGCGGGCTGCAGAGCGCAGGAGGTGACGGGGATCAGATCGTGGGTCTTGACGGCGAAAAGCCCCGCCGCGGGGCGACCCTTGACTCCACGAACGGGAAACTGCGCCTTATTGCGGTAGCCCGACACCTCGCCCGTATGTGCCACGGGCTCGACCACCACATCGGGCAGGCCGACCTTGCGGAAGGCATTCTGCACGTAATTGCGCTTCAGCGCGAGCTCGTGCTCGTAGGTTACGTGGCGGTAGATACAGCCGCCGCAGGACTCGGGTGCCTCGCAAAAGCGCTCGTCGGTTCGATTCTTCGAGGGTGCGACGAGCTTTTCAAGCCTACCCACGTAAAATTTCGAGTTGACCTTGATGATCTTCGCGTCAACAAGATCACCGGTCACGGCACCGCGCACGAAAATAACGCGCCCGTCCTCCGTACGGCCGACACCGCTTCCGAGATTATTCAGATCGGTTATCTCAACTCTGCAAATATCGTTCTTTTTCATTATGCGTAGAATTTCTCCCCGTCCTCAAGGCAGAGGCAGGCGGCGCGCTCACAGCCGATGCAGATATTGTTGCCGCGCTGTGTGATCTTATCGTAAACGCCCTGCTCCGCATTGGCGGTGATCATAATTTTGCCCTTATAATATTCCGTATTCATATCGAGCTTTGCGGCGGCAAAGGCTGCGGGCTCGTAGTCCTCGGGATCGGTATCGGGATCGAAATCGGCAATGCCGCCGTTGAGCATAAAGTAGGTCTTGCCGCGGACTGTGACCTCATCGTAAAGCATAAGCTCGCCGAGATAGTCGAGAACGCCCTCGCGCATATCCTCGTCAAGCTCGCGGAAGCCGTCAAGCACAGCCTGACCGCCGCCTGCCACCCAGAGCTTCATCTGCTCGATGTATGCGGCGTCGGGTGTGCCGCCCTCGCGGAGCATCTTATCAAAGCCCGAAAGCAGCTTTAGGGCAAGAAAATCCTTCTTACCGAACACGGGATATACGTTCATTCTCATGCTCATATCGCAAATGAGCTCCATAGCTCCCTCGCCCTCTGCGAGGTCGCCGAGGACGTACATTACGTCCTTTTCGCCGAAATTCACCTGTCTCAGTATTGCGTTGAATTTTTCAAGGCTTCCACCGAAGCCGTATGCTACGTACGTCATTTTTTTAACCTCCGTTTATTTTAAGCTGTCGGCATACGCCGTCGCGAGTGCATCGCATCTTTCGTTGTAGGGGTGTCCCTCGTGACCCTTGACCCAAACGTAGCTCAGCTTATGCTTTGCCACGAGAGTGAGAAGCTTGTCCCAAAGGTCGGGATTCAGGGCGGGCTTTTTGTCGGCCTTGACCCAGCCCCGCTTTTTCCAGCCCTCCGCCCAGCCGAGCTGAAGGGCGTCTATTACGTATTTGGAATCCGAGCAGAGTGTGACCTCGCAGGGCTCTTTAAGCCGCGAAAGTGCCACAATTACGGCGGTCAGCTCCATTCTGTTGTTGGTTGTCTCGCGCTCACCGCCCGAGAGCTCCTTTTCGATCCCGTTATAGACCAGAATAGCCCCCCAGCCGCCCACGCCGGGATTGCCGCGGCAGGCACCGTCGGTGTATATGTCAACGTGCTTCATAATTCTTCCTTTTCCTCTTAAAAAATTACAACATTCCAATATATTATACCACATAATGCCCGCCTTCGGCAATATTTTTTAAAAAACTATTGATTTTATTTTTAAAATATTATATAATTTAAACAGATGTAAATAAATCGGAGGTGCTTCCCATGAAATTCAGAAGACACTCATCCCAAAGCGCAAAGGCGCACAAAAAGATCTCCGCCTACCTCGGCAAGGTAGACAAAAAGCTGCACAAGAAAAATTACGATATCCGCTACCGCTACGTTGGCGGCAAGTACATAAAGGTCAAGGAGTGGCACGATAACGACGGCATTCCGCTGACCGCGCCGGGTGCCGCGCCGCAGATCGACGAAAATCTGCCCAAGCGCGAGCGCAAAAAGATCGAAAAGCTGCTGAAAAAGGCAAAAAAGGCGCAGAAAAAGGCCGAGGCCAAAGAAAAAAAGGCCATTCTCAACGCCAAGAAGAGCCGCTTCAAGAAGCATTGGAATGACCGTTGCGACGGCCGCCGCGTGCGCGGAGTAAACGGTATGCAACGCTTTATGCCCTTCATTATGAAGGAGCGGTGCGACGCGCAGAATACATATTCCGACAGCCTTGATATTACGAAGACCGAGAAATTCTGCCGCGATAAGGTCAAGGCGGGTCTGACGAACTTCAGTATTCTTCACGTTCTGCTGGCCTCCTACGTCCGCACCGTGTCTCAACGCCCGGGAATCAACCGCTTCATCAGCGGACAGGAGATATATTCCCGTTACGAGATAGAGGTGGTCATGGCCGTCAAGAAGACTATGTCGCTTGATGCGGCGGATACCTGCATAAAGGTCATTTTCGAGCCAACCGACACCATTGACGAGATCTACCACAAGTTCAACACCGTGGTTGAAAAGAGCATCGGCCCCAACGCCGACACGGATTTTGACAACTTTGCAAACGCCTTCAAAAAGATCCCGCGCTGGCTCTTCCGCTTCGCCGTCTGGTTTCTCGACAAGCTGGATTACCACCGTATGCTCCCCAAATCCCTGCTTGATATCAGCCCCTTCCACGGCTCTATGATCATCACCAGCATGGGCTCGCTGGGCATCAAGCCCATCTACCACCACATTTACAATTTCGGCAACCTGCCCGTGTTCCTTGCCTACGGCACGAAGCGCACCGTTTACGGTACCGACCGCGACGGTCAGCCCACACGCAAGAAATACGTTGACCTCAAGGCCGTTACCGACGAGCGCATCTGCGACGGATACTATTTCGCCTCGGCCTTCAAGCTCTTCAAAAAATACGTTGAGGATCCCTCGGTGCTTGAGACACCGCCCGAGCAGGTCTTTGACGATATACTTTAAATAACGGGCGAATACAGTTCGCCCCGGCAAAGCACGGCAAAGAGCACGATATTCAACCGTTGACGGTGTCTTTTATAACGTCAAGCGCTTAATTCAATATTAAAACCAACGAATACGCGTGCTTTGAAATTGTATAATTAAAAGGAAAAACCAACCCAAGGGTTGGTTTTTTCTTATTCGTCAACAAGACCGAGCTTCAACGTGCGATGTCACGCAAAGCTCTGTATCTTTCATATAAAATCCTTTTATTTATCTGCTTTTTTCAGTGCGTTCATAAGGACGTAGACCCCGACGAGGAGGACGGCCGAGGCGGCGAGGATGAGGTACATAACCGCAGGCTCGACCCGGTTTCCGAAGAAATAGAGGTTGCAATCCAGCCCGTCGCGCATACCCTCCACGGCCGCGGCGGGTATTCCCTGCTTTTCCAGCTCGGCGAGGGCGCCCTGCATTGCGTGGTTACGCACAAGGGCTGTGCCGTAGGTTCCCGGCAGGAAGGAGATGACCTTCTGAAGTCCATCTCCGAAGGAGGATATGGGCATATACGCGCCGCAGATGAAGCCGTAGCCTGCGCTGATCACAGTTCCCACGGCAGAGATCTGCCCCTGGGTGGTCAAAAAGAAATTGATTATCGACGAAAGTGCCGTGCCGAACAGCACGAGCAGGAAAATATCGAGGAGCAGGCAGAGCACGTCGGTCACCGTCATATACCAACCGACTATCGCCACGTAGCCGAGGCAGATGCCCGCCGCCACGAGGCAGATGATCAGTGTGGACACGAGGGTGGACAGATAGTATCCGAGGGAGAGAAGCGAAGGCTTGACTGGGGAGATACGCAGATCCTTGACCGTTCCGTTAGCCTTATCCTGCACCATCAGAAAGTTGGCGCAGAAGGCCACGGTAACGCAGGAAACTGCGAGAATGGAGGAAATGAGCTGACCGCCCACAAGGCCGTCAAGCACGCCCTCCGACACCGTCATTCCCTCGGGCAGATTCATAAGCATGCTATCTCGGTACACGTTGCCGAGGAAGGTGACGTAGAGCACCAAAAGGATGGCGGGGGTGATGAGGGAGGTAAAAAACATTCCCTTATCCTTGAAAAAGAGCTTTATGTTTCGTTTTATGAGAGACAGGATCATTTTCCCTCACCTCCTTCGGGCTTTTTGCCGGTGACGGCAAGAAATACGTCGTCCATCTTGCCCTTGGTTATCTCATAGTCGCGGAAAAGCTGCGGATTTTTGATTATAAGCTCGGTGGCCGCGGCGGTGTCCTTAACCGAGAGGCGGTATGCATCGCGGATGGGCTCGTAGGGTGCGCCGAGAGACTTGACCTCGGACTCGCTGACGCCGTAAAGGGTGACGTAGTCGCCCGTATACTTATTCTTCAGCTCCAGCGGGGTGCCCTCGGCCGAGATACGGCCGCCGTCGATGATGACCACGTAATCGGCCTCGGCGGCTTCTTCCATATAGTGAGTGGTGAGAAAGACCGTCATTCCCTCGTTCCTACGCAGACCCGAGATCACTTCCCAAAGTATTCTGCGGGTCTGTGGGTCGAGTCCCGTGGTGGGCTCGTCGAGGATCAGAATTTCGGGCTTATGAAGCAACGCGCGGGCGATGTCGATCCTGCGCCGCTGTCCTCCCGAGAGCTTGCCCAAGGGGCGTTTCAGGAGATCCTTAAATTCAAGCAGCTCGGCAAGCTCGGCGAGGCGGGTCTTGAATTTATCCCCGACGATGCCGTAAAGTGCGGCGCGGCTTTCAAGATTATCGCTGACCGAAAGGGCCGAATCCAGCACAGATGACTGAAAGACCACGCCGATTCGGCTTTTGATCCTGTCCGCGCACCTGTCGAGATCCTCACCGCCGATGGTCACGCGGCCGCTATCCTTTTTGAGCTGACCGCACATAATATTAATGGTGGTGGACTTGCCCGCGCCGTTGACGCCGAGGAAGGCGAAAAGCTCGCCCCGCTTGACGCGGAAGCTCAGATCGTTGACCGCGCGAACCTCGCCAAAGGCCTTTTGCAGGTTACTTATTTCAATAATGTTTTCCATAGGTTCACTTCCTTTTTGCTTTGATGGTCTCATTTTACACTGTCAGATCGGAAAAATCAACACGTTTTCGGCGTTCGGTCGGTTTTCGCCGCCGATCGGTCAGGCCTCCTCAACCATTCGCAGGATCTCGGCCTTTTCGCCGTCGTCGGCGATCAGGTGCTTATATTTTTCCGTGTAACGCTTCAGCGCGTCAACGTTTATCTTCTTCGGCTGGGGGTGGAGACCTTTGAAATTGCTATACAAGATCTTTTCGCAGGCCTCGTCCGAGAGCTTCAGACCCTTGGCGGGGATACCCCAGATATCGGTGCCGTCGCCGTCGGCAGTTATCACGTCATAGACGTTCGTTGAGAGCTCAAACATATAGTTTATTCTTGAGGACGGGAAGGCCACATCGGTGCCGTGCATGATTCTGTCTGCGTGCTTTTCAAGAAAAGCCTTGTAAAACGCGGGATCTTTATTAAATTCACCGTACATTTCGGTGCCAGGGGTCAGGTCAATTCCCACGTTCTCATAACGCTCGAAAAGTGCTTCAAGCTCCCGTGTTTTCTCCTTTTCAGCAAGGAAAAAGAAATGTGCGAAGGTGATACGGAGCTTTGGGTGCTTTTCCAGCACGTCATAGGTGGCGCCGAAAAGCTCCTCGACGGTGGGGTGCTCTCCCTTCCAATAGTGGCATCTCTCGGGCAGCTCGTCGGCAAAGGAGGGATCCCAATAATGCAGAGGGGACGCCACGTGGGAAATAATATGCGTTCCGTTCTTCTCGGCCTTCTCAAAAAAGCCCTCGAAATAGGGATCGTTCAAGTGCTTGCCCAATAGCGGCACCGTTGTGGTTCTTCCCTCAAGGAGCTTGACGCCGTCAAAGCCTATTTCCATCAGCTCTTCGTGCTGGGTCGCGGGATCCATACCCGCAATCTCTCCGCGTATGGGAAGCTCGGGATAGGCCAGACCGCCGTAGGCATAGGCCGTGGGGTTATGCAGCTTATAGAGTGCCGCCAGAATATTTTGACGCACGTCATAATGCTTGCCGGGGTCACTTCCCGCGTGGAAGGACAAAAAGTTTATCGCCTCGGCACCGCTTTTTTTCTGTATTTCGTCATAAAAATCGAAGTAGTTGCGACCGTCCTTGTCATAAAGCTTGAAAACATGAACGTGGCAGTCTATAAATTTTTGCTTTCTCATTCCCGGCCTCCAACCGCATTTTTGATATATTCCGTGAGCTTATCGGGGAAATTGACGGTCATTCCGTTAGCCCCGCTGTCGTAGACCCTTCTCATGGTCTCCTCTGAATCCACGCCCCACGCGCGCACGTTGAAGCCTGCGCGATGCCAAGCCCGAACTTTTTCGGGCGTGATCTCCGATGCCTTGGGGCAAAGCTCATCAACTCCGAGGGCTCGGAGCTCGGAAAGGAGCTCGCCGTCGATCTCCTTCGTGAGATATCCCACACGGAATTCGGGTGCGTATTCCTTGAATTTTCTGATATATTCAAGGTTGAAGGAGGTAACGAAGGTCTTTTTCTCCATACCGTACTTGCGCAAAAGCTCTGCGGTCTCCTCCTCCACGCCCGCGCCCTTCAGCTCTATGGCGAAGGTCAGCTCGCGGAAGGCAAACCTCTGCAAAAACTCCTCAAGGGTTACGATCTTATCGTAAAATCCGTTTTTCTCCACGTTGAGCGACATAAGCTCCGCATAGGTATGCTCATCGACCCTTCCCTGCCCGTCGGTCACTCGCTCGAGAGTGCTGTCGTGGAAAAGGATCAGCTTGCCGTCTGCCGTGCGGCGCACGTCGGTCTCTATGCCGTTCGCGCCCATTGCTATGCCGTTATAAAAGGACAAAAACGTGTTTTCGGGCATATATTCCGAGGCTCCGCGGTGGGCGTAATTGACGAAGGTCTCGCGGCTTTCGGTCTCTATCATATTTTCAAGCTTTGCCTCGCACTTATCAAGGAAGATACCCCATTCATCTCGGTTTATGAAGGGATTTACCGTGGGGTCTGCCTGCATTTGCTCGAACTTTTCGCGCGTGCGGTTGTTCCACGAGTGATTACCCACAAAAACCTCCACTCTTTCTCCGCGAAGCCGCTCAAGGGATGCAAGATAATCGGCGCGCCAAGAAAGCGGCAGCATTCCCTTTTTGTCGAGATACGCCTTTTTGAGCTGATTTACCCCGGCACCGCCGAACATTCCCGCGCGGTAGGTGCTTTCTCCGTCCGTCACGTTGAAGAAAAATGACATTACGCCTGCCGTGTGGCCGGGCGTGTGCAGGCATAGGATCTCGGTATTACCGAGCCTTACCGTGTCGCCGTCCTTCAGGTACACGTCGGGCAAAAAGCCCTTCAGATAGCGATTATCCGCCTCGTGCATAAAGACCTTCGCGCCCGATCTTGCCACGAGCTTTGGCACTCCGTCGCTGTGGTCGTCGTGTCCGTGGGATATCAGTATGTATTTTACGTCCTTTACGTCATAACCCAAGGTCTCAAGTGACTCAATCACCACGTCGGCGGTCTCCTCGTAGCCTGCGTCAATAAGTATAAGACCCTTCCCCGTATCGATCATATGGGACGATGCGCCATAGGTTCCGACGAAATAAAGATTTCCTATTATTCTGAATGGTATCATATCTCCTAACATTATTGGCTCCCCTTTGTTTTTGTACATCTATTATATCACTTCACAAATTCTATGTCAATATCCTGTACCCACCTTACAGCAACAGACACAAACTTGACAATACACTTAATTTATGATATAATTGTATGCGAAAAACTTGAAATGAGGTATCGTCTATGAACCCAAACTCCCAAAAGCATTTTGGATATTCTTCATCCGACTATAAGAAATTTACCCGTTGGGCCTGGCTGATGCTTATAAGCTTTGGCCTGACATATCTGTTTTTCTATAACGGGCGGCAGAATATAAACCTTGTTATGACCCTTATGGAAACCGACTTGGGGTCATCCACCGCCACCCTCGGAGTTGTGTCATCGGCGCTCTTTTGGTGTTATGCTTTTGGGCAACTCATAAACGGAAGGCTTGGTGCATTCTTTGGTTATAAACGCTTTATGATGGTTGGTGTGCTCGGATCTGCCATAGTTAACATTGTCATCTCTTTTCAGCACTCCATCCCTGTCATTGCTGTTCTTTGGGGACTTAACGGATTTTTTCAGTCTATGGTCTGGGCAAACGGACTCGGAGTTCTCAACAAATGGTGGCCAAAAGAAAAGCGCGGCTTTGCCTCCGGACTCGCAACCGCCTTTTCGGGTCTTGCTCAGGTAGTCACTTACCTCACCATACTCCTCTGCCTTGATTGGAATCCCGAATGGAGCTGGCGCGCCGCATTCCGCTATCCTATGATACCGATGGTGGTTATGCTCGTTGCATTCTATTTCTTCTTCAAGGAAAAGCCCGAGGATATTGGACTTGCCCCCTTCGTAGAAGATGATGCAGAGGCGGAAAAACGCGATATGCAGCTTTCCAAAAACATTCAGGAAAAGGGATATCTTTACCCATATCTCGTTGTTTTCAGCGAGCCAAAGGTACTGATCTTCTGCCTTATTTCAGCAATTGCCGGTATTGGGCGTTACGGCCTTTTGACCTGGATACCAACGTATTTCTCCGAAGCGATGGGTCTTTCAATAAAAGACGGTATATTCAGCTCAATACTGCTTCCGCTGGGACAATCCTGCGCTATGTTTGTATTTCCTTTTATAACCGACAAGATATTTAAGGGCAAGCGCGAACCGATGATCATCCTGGCTTCTGTGGTCACCTTTGTCGGTATGTGCATATTCCCTTTCATCACGCATAAAACCGGTGCCTCCGTGATGCTCTTCGTGCTCGGCGTTTTCGCTATGGTAACCGGTGTTATTTGGGCAGTAGCGGGAGACATGGGCGGCCGGGCTTTCTCTTCAACCATTGTTGGTGTTTTAGACTGGGCAGTTTATATGGGAGCCGCAATTCAAGCCGTCATATTCGGATTTGTGAAAGATACATTCGGATGGCCTGCGATATTTATAACTATCGGATGCTTGTATATTATCATGCTTGTTCTCACACTTATGGCGCGAAAGATGAAAACGAAAAAAATATGATGAATAGATCCTGTAAGCAACAAACGAACCGATGCACCGCATCGGTTCGTTTGTTATTTCTTTCTTCTTTCTTTGAAAAACGCCTGTATCGGGGCAAGGCATTCGTCGGCCAGCACGCCACGGACGATCTCGGGCTTGTGATTGACCGGATAATCGTTCAGGTTAAAAATGCTTCCGAAGGCACCTGCGCGCAGGTCGGATGCGCCGTAGATCACGCGGACGATCCGTGCGTTGACCGTTGCACCCGCGCACATCGGGCAGGGCTCGAGAGTAACGTAAAGGTCGCACCCTATGAGCCGCCAGCCGTGTAGAGCGGCGCAGGCGCGCTCGATGGCGATGATCTCGGCGTGGCGCGTGGCGTCCTTACCCGTTTCGCGCTCGTTGTGGGCGCGGGCAATGATCTCGCCGTTGCGCACCACAACGGCACCGATGGGCACCTCGCCGATGCTCGCGGCGATCTC
This sequence comes from Clostridia bacterium, assembly GCA_017451545.1. GTDB lineage: Bacteria > Bacillota > Clostridia > Oscillospirales > CAG-272 > RGIG3994. The sequence goes on from JAFTOB010000090.1 coordinate 12,827, forward strand.
GGCCTCCTTTATGGCCTCGCGCATAAAATATTCGTCGTTCTTTATCTCATTCATACCAAACCAATAAAGCTATACACCATACTTACAAAGAGCAGCAGGGCGGCCAAGGCGGCGGCCAAAGCTACAAAAACTATTATTGTCGGGCTCCAGAAGAGCTTCGCCGCGCGGGACGGCGAGATCTCGGCAGGCAATTCCCTTTCAAATTCAAGAGATCTGCCAAACATTCCGCGCGAGAAATCGTTTGTCCTTCGGTTTTTATAATAGCGGACAATGAGAACAGCCGCGCCGATAAGACCGAGAATGAGTATGGCAGTCTCGGCAATAGAAACGATCACGGACGCCGTATAGGTCGGGCATTTTGCAAATATGACCTGCTGTGTCACCGCCCACGCGTTATTCAGAAAATGGCAAAGCATGGCGCAGGTGAGCGAGCCTGTTTGCACCGTTATCCAGCCGAGTATGATTCCCGCGGCGGTGGCGTACAAAAACTGTCCCGCGTTCTGGTGCATCAAGCCGAAAAGCACCGCGCTGATGATTATGGCCACCGATTTGCCGTAGGGTCTGAGCCTCGTAAGCACCGCGCCTCGGAAAAGCAGCTCCTCGAATATACCCGGAATGATGGCGGTAGTCAAAAACTGCAGTGCGATCCGATAGCCCTCGCTGTACTCCTCCGTGAAAAACATCTGATCCGTGAATTCGCTGTAATTGAAAACGGCGACAAAATATTGGTTCAGATAAGCCAGCGTTGTTGTTATGGCGATGGCAACTATAATATAGATCGGAGTCTCTATCGGCATCGCCAGCTTTTTGACAGGGGGAACACTATCCTTTTTCGTAGTGGCAAAAAGGAAGATCGCGGCCCCCGCGAAGGGCAAGGCGTAAAGAATCGCATATATTACGTTATAAGCAACCGTTGCCGTCGGGTCCCTGAAAAGTCCGTACACCAGCATTCCGAACATCTCTATCAGTACTCCGGCAACCGTAAATGCTCCCAAAAAGATAAGCATTGCCGCGCCTATCTTGGTCATCAGCTTTTTAAAGCTTTTTTCGATTTCGTTCATTGTAAGATCCTTATTTTGAATTGAAAAAGAGTCCGCCGGGATCCCGGCGGACTCTTTTTCAATTCAAAATAAGGATCTTACAATGAACGAA
>JAFTOB010000091.1 GCA_017451545.1 Clostridia bacterium
ACGCTGTGATACAAAATGCTGCTCTCGGCAGCTCCCTAATAGTTTTTGGTATGAAATAATTTCGCTACTCCCAACTACAGCGGTCTGCTGGTCGTAGCTCCCTAATAGTTTTTGGTATGAAATAATGCAGTTTGTGAAGAATATCATAGATGGTATGTCGTAGGCTCCCTAATAGTTTTTGGTATGAAATAATCCATCTCTCTTGATGTAATGGGGCTGACTCGTCGTAGTTCCCTAATAGTTTTTGGTATGAAATAATGATGTACTTACTCGGCATCGAGCCCGGGATGTCGTAGCTCCCTAATAGTTTTTGGTATGAAATAATTGTAAGCCATTTTTAACCTTCCTTTCTTTGGTCGTAGCTCCCTAATAATTTTTGGTATGAAATAATCTATTGGGCTGAAAGCCCCTGAATCATTGAGATTCAGGGGCTTTTGGTTTTTGAAAAATAGATTTTTTGTATTAATTCGGATACTGTTTATTGCCGTTTTTCAGAAAAAAGTAAGCTGTTCATCGCAGGGTGATTTCTCACAAGGCTTGTACTCTCCCACCAAAATTTTTACGGCGGCGTATTGCTTTTCGGTAACTATAAGAAGGCGCACCGCTCCGTTGGGCGGCAGATTTCCTTTTAATCGGTTTTCATGTTTCTCTACGATACCCCATAAAGCCTCCTTGCATCAGTCCTTTTTAATATTAAACGGTTTTCGGGTCTCCTTTTCGATTTTTCTTATTCGGCCGAGCACGTCGACCTCGTATTTTTCTATTTTCTGCATGGTTTTTCCGATAGAGCGATGTTTATAGGTGTTGTCGTGGGTCACTCCCGAAATGCACGCCGTAGAAACGTCAAGACCCTTGTAGTATAGGAACGTTCCCGTTTCTCCCGCGATCTCCAACTTCTTCGGAAGCGTGCCCTTTTCGTTTATCACGTTCAAGGAAATTTTTGATCTTGAGAAAATACGGAAAAGATCGTTGGGATACAGAGAGAAAACAAAATCCTTGTCATCCATACGCTTGTATATCTTTCGTCCGTTATCCTTCGCGGATGTCGGTGCGAGATTTGGCAGCTCGGCCTTTACGGTGTCAGCAACGTATACGGGAACGAAATAATAACCATCGTTTTCCACGTAGAAAACGTCGCAGCGCACCGTCGTATCGTTTTGGGCCAGACCTGTTCCTCCGTGAACGGGGACGGTGCTCGATGAAACTTCGATTATTTTGACCTTTTTGACCACGGGACCGGGAGTTCCGTCCGACTTCGGCTTGCGGAATTCACGTCCTTCAAAGGCCGCTTTGGCATTTCCGCCGTGCTTCTCCAGCTCGGCCTTCAAAGCGTTATAGAGCAAAAGATCGCTTTCCTTGTTGTAATATCCGACGATCTCGCCGTTTTCAAGCTTCAGATTCTCCAGCGGCACCTTTGATACGGTTTTACCGTAATCGCTCAGGCGGGCACTTTTGACGGTTTCCTTGTGCGCGGCACCCGTGATCTTGTGATTTGCCATTCGGGAAACAAAGGGCGGGAAGACGCTGTCGAGAGGTATTTCGGCATACGAAGGGTAGTTGACGTCGAAAAGCTGCTTTCTGAGATTGTCGGCATTTTGCGTGAGGCGTATTTCAAGCTCGTCCTTGAAATGAGGCCACGGGGCAGGGAACCGATCGAAGACCTCACCGGTCTGCGGGTCGACCGCGTATTCTCCGACCTCCAGGGTCTCCTTGTAGTACGAATACTTTGAAATTCTGTTTATCATCGACTGGGATATGCATCCTATCACGGTTGCATCCACGGCGTGGTGAAGGTCGCCGTTCTCACGGATCTTCTGAATTCCCCATCTTTTTCGCACGTATGACGTGATAGCCCCGTTGACGGCGGTGACGCGGCGCTTCCTTCCCATTTCCGACTCGTCAAACATCAAATTTTCGGTTATGTAGCCGTGCATAAATGAGGATATATACTGCGTATCCTGAAGATTGCGCCGCTTCCACTCGTTCTCGTCTGTGATGTTTTCATTGAGCAGACGGTTTTTCTTCGTTGACCTTATTTTCAGATTGTTAATGCGGACAATAAAATCATCACGTCGCTTTCCCTGCAGATATTGCAGAGGGAGGCGATTTCCTTTTTGCCTGTTTTCCCTTGCCAGCACGAGAACCTTGTTGGCATTCCCGTCGTCAAAGCACATACTGTACGGAATGATGTGGTCAACGTCGACGTATCCGGGCTCGTTCAGACGCTCGAGGTCAATATGCTCGCCCGAGTACATACAGATCTCGCCCTGCTCCTGCCAAAGCTTGAATTTGACAAGATCGCGGCCGGTGGGGGAAGTGAAGTATTCGCGGAGCTGATCCATCGCTTCTTCGTTGCGGCGCGCGTTTCCTTCCTGCTCCTTTTTGATCCTGTCGCGCTCCTTGCGATCGCGCGACAGCTCGCGGGCCAGCTCTATGTTGACGTACACGGGACTGCGACCCATATCGAGGATAATGGCATTGATGACCTTTATGGTTTGAGAGATCGCGCGTCTGACGACGGGGTTGGTTATGCTGCCGTCATCGTTTGCAAGCGGTGGCAGAGTTTTTTTCGGGTCGGTCTTTTGAGCCTTATGATCATATCCGGCCGCCGCGCAGGCCTTGTCGTACGTCATGCCTTCCTCAAGGAAGTGGAGTATTTTGCGGCACGCGATCAGGGACAGGTGTCCGGGCTTCGGGTAATTTGGGAGCGAAATGACCGCGTTTGCGATCTCGTGGGATATTCCCGCATCGGTTAATTCCTTGATTATAGCACTGTCCGAAAGATTTTTTGAAACAGCCTCTCCGATAGCGTCGAGCTGATCGTGAGAAAGACCTTCAAAGGCTTTGCCCGGAAGATTTTTCAAGGCCTTCTTAACGTCGTGATATATTTTGAGATCCTTTATTTTCGTCTTTTTTTCAACCTCGTCGCGTTTGCCGTGCTCGTACTGGATTCCGGCAAAATCCGCACTATCGTCGAGATTCAATGCTTTCCTGAGCTGTGCGTAGCTGAATTCCGACTTTTCGTGTGCGAGGACGTACACTTTGCGGCGCTGCTCCTCGGTGAGCGGAGATGTGCTGTCGCCGAGTTTTATTCTCATGTGGTTGATATGCTGCCACAGGTTGAAAAGCTGGAAGGAATAGGTTGCCTTCGCGGCTCGAATCTCAGTCTCTTCAAACGTGCAATGCCCGCGCATCCGTTCGATCTGGTTGCCGCTGTACGGGCCGCAGGCAGGTCCTTCCGCGAAGGATCTTTGAGACGTAAGTATGGACACGTATGCATTTTCCGTGTTCTCCGACGCGAAGGCCGCGCCGAAGTTTCTTTGGCTCTCAAATATCAGTCGCGCTTCGGCCTCAATGGATGCCCGATCGACGGTGGTTTTGTATTCGCCGCTTTTGTTTCGCTTGGCTTCTGCGAATTTTTCATCAAGCAGCATCATTTCGCCTATTGTGCGGTACCCTTTTTCTTCGCAAAGCGCGAGGTTTGCAGATACGGCCGCAAGGAGCTTCCCGGATTCCTTGTCGCTCTGCTCCTCGGATTTGCGGTTGGATTTAAATCCTCTCCGCTGTGCGAGATGTATGAGTATCCGCGCGAAGTCCTCGGGGGATATCGGTTCATCGAGAGCGCGAGCCCGAATGGCATATATGTCCTCAAGTTGTCCGTCATATAATTTTTCAAGCTTTTCTTCGGAAATAATACCCGACGCCACGATAAGTCCGCGTATCCTTTCGAGACGGTGCCTGCGTCGGCGCAGTCTCCTACGCGCACCGCGTGCCTCCCGTCGGGGTAACGCCAGCGACGACCCGTCCTTCGGATTCTCGGCACGATCGAAAATTCTTGCGCCCAATTTTTCGATTCTGAATGGTTGATCGTTGGAGTCAAGCTCGAGAACAGAGAACCCTACGGACTCAATTCCAATGTCAAGTCCTATTGCATATTTCACGGTTATTTTCCTCCGCATAAGCATTATTTTCTAACGTATACAGTATATCACAAAAAAGTGTATAAATCAACCCCGATTTCGTGCCTGGTTTTTGATATTTTGCACTAAAAAATGAAAATATTATTGACAAATCGGGGCAAAAATATTATAATTATAATGATTATTTATATATATTTTGGGGTTTGATATGTTGAAAAGTATGACAGCCTTCGGAAGAGCGGAGGCGTTGGTCGGCGGACGCAAGATCACAGTCGAGCTGCGCTCGGTCAACAGCCGCTATTTTGAGTGCTTTGTAAAAATGCCGCGATCCCTCGGCTTCGCCGATGACAGGGTCAAGAGCTTCCTGAACCAAAACGGCATCTCCCGCGGAAAGGTGGACGTTTCCATCTCGGTCGAGCGGGTCGAGCCTCTGCCCATTAAGGTCGGGCTCGACCGAGCCTACGCCGAGGGCTACATCGCCGCTCTGCGCGAGCTGCGCGATACCTACGGCCTCGCCGATGACATCAGCACCATGCGCGTGGCCGCCAACCGCGATATCTTCACCTTCGACCGCGAGGCCGAGGATCTGGAGCAGGATTGGGACGACGTGTCGCCCGTCATCCTGCAGGCCCTTGCCGCCTTCCTCGCCGCACGCGAGGCCGAGGGCGCGCGCCTCAAGGCCGACCTTGACGGCAAGATCGCGGGAGTCGGACTTATCGTAAACGAGATCGAAAAGCTCTCGTTGGCCGACACCGCCGCCTGCCGTGAGCGCATCGAGACCCGCCTCCGCAAGGTGCTCGGCGACCTCGACTTGGCCGTCGATGAGAACCGTATCCTTGCCGAGTGCGCACTTTACGCCGACAAGATCGCCATCGACGAGGAGCTGGTCAGACTTCGTTCCCACTTCGATGCCTATGCCACCATCACGGCCGCCGACGAGCCCTGCGGACGCAAGCTCGACTTCCTTATGCAGGAGATGAACCGCGAGATCAACACCATCGGCTCCAAGTGCCAGAACTCGAACGCCGCCCACCACGTGGTCGACGTCAAGTGCGAGTTTGAAAAGATCCGCGAGCAGGTTCAGAACATCGAATAAAAATACTAAAGAGGACGAAAAAATGAAATTCATAAACGTAGGCTTTGGCAACATGGTAGCGGTTGACAGGGTAGTGGCGCTGGCCAGCCCGGATTCCGCGCCCATCAAGAGGCTTATTCAGGATGCAAAGGATGCAGGCAGGACGATAGACGTATCCTGCGGCAGAAGAACGCGCGCGGTCATCATCACGGACAGCGACCACGTTATACTTTCGGCCATACAGACCGAGACCATAGCGAACAGGCTTGACAGCGGTGAGAGCGGCGACGGTACGGAGGAAGACGATGAATAAAAACGGACTTATTCTGGTGGTTTCGGGCCCTGCGGGAAGCGGGAAGGGAACTGTCAACCGAATTTTGCGCGATACGGGTGATTACGTATACTCGGTTTCGCGCACCACACGCGCACCTCGCCCCGGCGAGACCGACGGAAACGACTATCTTTTCGTCACGCGCGAGCAGTTTTTCGAGTATCTCGAGCAGGGCGACTTCCTTGAGTATAACGAATACTGCGGCAATTTTTACGGCACGCCCCTCTCCACCTCGGAGCAGATAATTGCACAGGGAAAGAACATCATTCTTGAGATAGACGTCAACGGAGCGCGACAGGTCAAGGAGAAAAAGCCCGACGCGGTGCTGATAATGCTCCTGCCCCCGCATTTTTCCGATCAGGAGCAGAGACTCCGCGGCCGCGCAACCGAGACCGAGGAGAAGATACTCTCCCGCCTCGAGCAGACCCACGAGGAGCTCCACCACCTCGATATGTACGATTACATAGTAATCAACCGCGACGGCGAGACACAGCAGGCGGCCGAGGACATTATGGCCATCGTCCGCGCCGAGAAGCTGGCGCAGAAGCGCAACCCCGATATGGAAGCAAAATATTTTGAAAATTAACTCGATATATAAAAGGAGAACACTATGATTTACCCTACAATGCAGGACCTCACAAAGGGAAAGTACAACCGCTATGAGCTGGCTATCGCAACCGCAAAGGGCGCGAGAATGATCACCGATGAGTACGTGCGTCAGCGTACCGAGGCTGAGGCAGCCGCAGGCGGCGGCAAGGACAGCGACCGTCCCGCCGCAAATATGATCGACAAGAAGCTGAAGGACGAAAAGGCCGTAAAGATCTCTATCGATAAGATCGCGGACGGTGAGTTCGTCATCTGCGAGGAGGCCGACATCGCTCCCGTCGAGGTCGAGACCGAGGAGACCGCCGAGGCTGAGACTGAGACCGAAACCGAAACCGAGACCGCAGAAGCGGACGCCGAATAAATGTCCTTGATAAAGCAGTACGCGGGGGTCTATATCCTCGACGTACCCTATCATATCGACAAAATATACGATTACTACATCCCCGCAGAGCTTGTGGGGGAGATCTATCCGGGGCAGTTTGTAATGCTGCCCTTCGGTAATTCCAACCGAAAAGTGGTAGGCGTGGTCTGCGAGCTGCGCGAGCACGGGCAGGAGATCAAGGCAAAGCCAATCTTCAGCATATGCTCGTCAAGGGTGGCACTTTCTGCCGAAATGCTGGAGCTTTGCGCGTTTTTGAAGGAGCGCACGCTTTGCACCTTCGGCGATGCCGTTCGCGCCGTGGTGCCTCCGTCCTCGGTGGCCAAGACGGTTAAGAGCTATTTCGTCACCGATCGGGAGTTCACACCCGACAGCAGCCTGACGAACGATATACTGATGGTCTATGAGTTCATAAGATCCCGTGAGCGCGTGCGCGAGGAAAGCCTTGTCATGCATTTCGGTGAGCGAGCCCGAGACGCACTTCGCCGGTTGAAAACAGCCGGCTTTGTTGCCGAGGAGGCAACGCTGAAGGAGGGCATCGGCGAGAAGTTTGAGAAGATCTACTCGCTGGCTGTCAGCCACGAGGAGGCGCGAGCCGTTCTTGAGGGCAAGACCGTGGCGGCGATGAAGCGAAAGCTCACCTCCGAGCCGCAGCTCTGCGCCGTCCGCACCCTGCTCGATGGCGAAAAAAGCGAAAAGGAGCTGTCCGAGCTCGGCACAACCGCGGCCCAGCTTAAGACTCTCTGCGACCGAGGACTTCTGAAGCTCGAGAAAAGGCAGGTCTTCCGTAATCCTTACGACGTGCCCGTTCAAAAGAGGAAGGAATTTATTCCGAATGACGAGCAAAGGGTGGCCATCGACACGCTGACCGAGCTGATTCGCGACGGCAAGCCCCACGGCGCACTACTTTACGGCGTTACGGGAAGCGGCAAGACGGGCGTGATGATGGAGATGATCGACCGCGTCACCGCAATGGGTCGCGGAGCTATCCTGATGCTGCCCGAGATCGCCCTGACACCTCAGCTGCTCGGCATTTTCTGCGCCCGATACGGCAACCGCGTGGCTGTCTTTCATTCAGGCCTTTCGGCGGGAGAGCGCAACGATTCTTACGCGCGCGTAAAATCGGGCAAGGCCGATATTGCCATCGGCACACGCTCGGTGATCTTCGCGCCTATGGATAACATCGGCATCATCGTCATCGACGAGGAGCAGGAGCACACCTACAAATCCGATATGAACCCTAAGTATCACGCCCGCGACGTGGCACGCTTCCGTTGTGCCAAGCACGGGGCGCTGATGCTGCTGGCCTCGGCCACACCGTCGGTCGAGAGCTATAAAAAGGCCAAGGACGGCGTTTACACTCTCGTCAAGCTGACAAAGCGACACGGAAGCGCGCGCCTGCCCGAGGTCACCATCCACGATATGAGGACCGAGGCGCAGACGGGAAACACCACCCCCATCGGAGGTACGCTGGCCGATCAGCTTGTCAAAACACACGAGCGCGGCGAGCAGTCGGTGCTTTTCCTCAACCGCCGCGGCTATAACAATTACGCAAGCTGCGTGGATTGCGGCACCGCAATTAAGTGCGACCGCTGCTCGGTGGCAATGACCTACCACACCCACGGTAAGGCTTATGACGACGGTGAGCTGGTCTGCCATTGGTGCGGACGCAGGATCCCCATGGTCAAGACCTGCCCCGAGTGCGGCGGCAACCATATCACGCGGCTGGGCTACGGCACACAGCGAGTCGAGCGCGAGCTCGAGATCCTTATGCCCGACGCGCGGGTCATCCGCCTCGATGCCGACTCCACGGGCGAAAAATTCGCAATGGACGATCTGCTCGGCAGATTCAGAAGGGGCGAGGCCGACGTGATGCTCGGCACTCAAATGGTCACGAAGGGTCACGATTTCCCAAAGGTCACCCTCGTGGGTGTGCTTTTGGCGGATATGTCGCTCTACCTTGACGATTACCGAGCCAACGAGCGCACCTTCGCTATGCTGACCCAGGTCATCGGGCGCGCGGGTCGCGCCGACCGCGAGGGTCACGCCGTTATACAGACAAATAACCCCGATAACGATATAATCAGATTGGCCTGCGCTCAGGATTACGACAGCTTTTACGAAAACGAGATCAGATTGCGCAAGCTCCTGACTTTCCCGCCCTTCTGCGACATCGTGCTGACCACTCTGTCACACCACGATGAGCGCGAGCTGGCAAGCGCCTCGACCCTCCTTGCAAATATGCTGAAGGAGGCTGTGAGTGGCGAGTTTTCCGACGTGCCGCTGGTGGTCTTCGGCCCCTTTGAGGCACCTGTCTTCAAGGTGGACGGAAAGTACAGAATGCGCATGGTCATAAAGTGCGTGCTCAACGCCCGAAGCCGCGAGATGTTCTCGACGATCCTCACAAAATACGGCTCGGGAAGCGCGAAAAAGCCAATACTGTCAATAGATTTCAACCCAACTAATCTCTAAAATATAAGGAGAACTATATGGCAAAGTTAAATATAGTCAAGCACGGCGACCCCGTACTGCGCAAGGTCTGCCGTCCCGTTGATGAGATCACCCCCCGCATCCTCACTCTGCTCGACGATATGGCAGAGACCATGAGAGATGCCGACGGTTGCGGCCTGGCCGCGCCTCAGGTGGGCATTCTGCGCCGCATCGTGGTCATCGAGACCGAGGAGAGCGGACTTATTGAGCTCATCAACCCCAAGATCATCGCCCGCGCAGGCGAGCAGAGGGAGTACGAGGGCTGCCTTTCCATCCCCGGAAAAAGCGGAATCACCCGTCGCCCCATGCACGTTACCGTCCGCGCCCTCAACCGCGAGGGCAAGCAGGTGGAGTATAGCGGAAGCGGCCTTCTGGCACGCGCCTTCTGCCACGAGCTCGACCATCTGGACGGCAAGCTTTACATTGATATAGCAGAGGATATTCAAGGATGAGAATACTTTTTATGGGAACCCCCGATTTCGCCCTGCCCACCCTCCGCGCGCTGTGCGAGAGCAGACACGAGATAGTCGGCGCGGTAACGAAGGTGGATATGCCGAAGGGTCGCGGTCATCATATGATGCCGCCCCCCATTAAGGTCTACGCCGCCGAAAAGGGAATACCCGTCTACCAGCCCACCACTCTGAAGGGCGAGGATTTTGCGGCGGTGCTGTCCGAGCTCGATCCCGAAATGATCGTGGTGGTGGCCTTCGGTAAGATATTGCCCCGCAACGTGCTCGATTACCCGAAGTACGGCTGCGTCAACGTTCACGGCTCGCTCCTGCCCGAATATCGCGGCGCCGCCCCCATGCAGAGGGCGATCATCGACGGCAAAAAGGTCACGGGCATTACCACAATGCTGATGGCCGACGGCATCGATACCGGTGATATGCTGCTCAAAGCCGAGGTCGAGATCGGTGAGAACGATAATTTTGAAGTTGTTCACGACAAGCTGGCCGAGTGCGGCGCAAAGCTGCTGATGGAGACGGTTGAAAAGCTTGAGAGGGGCGAGATCACCCCCGAAAAGCAGGACGATTCCCGCGCCACCCACGCCGCAAAGATCGAAAAGGAGGACTGCCGACTTGATTTCTCGCGCTCCGCGCGAGAGCTTCATAACCTGATCCGCGGTCTTTCCCCCGTTCCGCTGGCCGTCACAAAGACGCCGAGCGGCAAGCTGCTCAAGATCGTCACGACCGAGCTGACCAATAAGACCTCCTCCGCCCCCGCAGGGCAGGTGCTCTCTACCGACGGCGGCATCTTCGTCGCCTGCGGCGACGGCGGCGTGCTGAAGATCACGCGCGTCATCCCCGAGGGAAGATCAAAAATGGATGCCGATGCCTTCGTCCGCGGTCGCGGAATCGAGGCAGGAGAAATACTGGGATGGCAGTAAGCGCCCGAAAGATAGCGCTGGACGTGCTCCTGCGCTGTGAAAAGGACACGGGGTACTCAAATCTTGCGCTGGACGCCGCCCTCACCCGCGAGGAGATAGGGGCCGCCGACCGCGCGCTGGTCACAGAGCTTGTATTTGGGGTCATAGAGAGAAAAATAACCCTCGACCATTGTATCGCCGCTCTGTCCTCAAAGCGCCCCGAAAAGCTCGAACCCGTTGTTCTGGGTCTTATCAGACTCGGACTTTATCAGATAATTTACCTCGACCGCGTGCCCAATTACGCGGCGGTCAATGAAAGTGTAAATCTCGCGCCAAAGCGGGCGAGAGGCTTTGTAAACGCGATTTTGCGCTCGTTTATGAGGCAGGGAATGCCGAGCCTGCCCGACGACCCAATCGAGGCTATGTCGGTCAAGCATTCCTATCCCGTCACGCTTTGCGAGCTTTTTTGCGCCGAGTTCGGTGCCGATCGCGCAGAGTCCGTGCTTGAGGCCATGAACTCCCGCCCCGCGCCCACCTTCCGTGTCAACACACTGAAGGCCGACCGCGAGGGGGTTATTTCCGAGCTGAAGGAGCAGGGCATCGACGCGAGAGCCTCCGAGCGCGTGCCGAGCGGAATTTTGACCGACGGCGGAGCCGTGGCAAGGCTCAAGGGCCTGCACGGGGGCCGCTTCTTCGTTCAGGACGAGGCGTCACAGCTCTGCTGTGAGGCGCTGGGTGCCAAAGAGGGCGACCGTGTGCTCGATATTTGCGCCGCACCGGGATCAAAAAGCTTTGGCGCGGCCATCAATATGCACAATAAAGGACAGATCATTTCGTTTGATCTGCACAAAAGCAAGCTGTCGCTCATCGAAAAGGGAGCGAAAAGGCTTGGAATAGATATTATCGAGGTGCGCGAGGGCGACGGAAGGGTCAGACGGGACGAGCTCGTCGAATGGGCCGACCGCGTCATCTGCGACGTGCCCTGCTCGGGCTACGGCGTAATTGCCAAAAAGCCCGAGATAAGATACAAGAACCCCGAGGAGACCGAGGCTCTGCCCGAGATCCAGTACGCAATTCTCGAAAATTGCTCGGCTTACGTCAAGCCGGGCGGCACGCTGGTCTACTCCACCTGCACCGTGCTCGACCGCGAGAACGGCGCGAATGTCAAAAGATTTCTTGACACCCACAGCGATTTCTACCCCGAGGGCTTCAAAGTCTGCGGCCGCGAATACGCCGCCCTGACCACCCTGATGCCCGATGCCGACGAAACCGACGGCTTCTTCATCGCGAGGTTGAGGAGAAAATCGGCAGAATAAACAACGCCCGATTGATCGGAGTTTGAAAGCAAGACATCATCGACCACTTGTAGGGGAGGGGTCTCCCCTCCCGTGGAGAATGTCTTGGCTTGCGGGAGGGGAAACCCCTCCCCTACAGATAAATTTGTTCGCTCTGCCGCCGTAAGCACCACGAACGGTATAATATAATCCCGTAGGGGCGCACTTTGTGCGCCCGCTCGATGGGTTTTGGTTCGTTTTGTGGGCGCACAAAGTGACGCCCCTACCGGTTACGGCGTTGCCGCCTCCTCACGCGCACAACAGAGTGGCTATTTGGCTGAATTTGAAGATTTTAAATAATAGTTCCATTTGTAGGAAGAAAACGTATGATTGAACAAACAACCGAGAAGGTAGAGCTGCTTTCTTTATCAAAAGACGAGCTCGAGGTCCTCGTAGCCTCGCTCGGCGAGCCCAAATACCGAGCAAAACAGCTTTTCTCACAGCTCCACGCGGGCACGTCCCCCGAGGAGATGACAAATATCGGCAAGGCCACCCGCGCAAAGCTCGAGGGCGCGTCCTATTATTCTCTGCCGATCATAAAGCGCAAGCTGGTCTCGGCAATAGACGGCACCGTCAAGTATCTTTTCGAGCTGCGCGACGGCAACTGCGTGGAAAGCGTGGTAATGAACTACCACCACGGGCTGACCATCTGCATTTCATCCCAGGTGGGATGCCGCATGGGCTGTGCCTTCTGCGCCTCCACTCTCGGAGGTCGGGTGCGCGATCTTACCCCGGGCGAGCTGCTCGGTCAGGTCATCGCCGCCTCAAAGGATATGGGCGTGCGCATTTCCAACATAGTTATGATGGGGATAGGCGAGCCCCTTGACAACTACGATAACGTGGTTAAATTTCTGCAGCTCGTCAACGATCCCGAGGGCATTTGCATCGGCACGCGCCATATTTCGCTCTCTACCTGCGGTCTGGCCGATAAGATCGACCGCTTAGCAAAAGAAAATATGCAGATCACTCTGTCGGTGTCGCTTCACGCCGCCGATGACGAGACCCGCTCGTCGATCATGCCGGTCAACCGAAAATTCAACACCGATGCACTCCTTTCGGCCTGCCGCCGATATTACGAGAGCACGGGACGGCGGATCTCCTTTGAATACACGCTCATAAACAAGAAAAATGATTCGGACGAGGACGCAAAAAGGCTGGCAGACCTGCTCAACGGCAAGCTGAGAAGCCGCACGTCGGGTATGCCCATACACGTTAACCTGATCCCCGTCAACGCCGTAAAGGAGACTGGATGTATGCCCCCGCCTCGCGACAGAGTCAAGCGATTCTCACAGATACTCGAAAAATACGGCATCCGCGCCACGGTGAGAAGAACACTTGGGCAGGATATCAACGCCTCTTGCGGTCAGCTTCGCCGCGAGAGCGCAAAAAATGAAGATAAGTAAGGATGGACAATGAACTACTGTGGTAAAACCGATATAGGACGTAAGCGCGAGGGCAATGAGGATTGCTTCCGTGTGGCAAGCCTCGGCGAAAATGCCTGCCTTTTTCTCGTCTGCGACGGTATGGGCGGCGTGGAGGGCGGCGAGATCGCATCCAACCGCGCGGCAGATGCCTTCGTCGCCGAAATGCGTGAGCAGGCCGCACCGAAAATTCGTGACGGCTGTCTTTCGGTCTGCGATCCCGAGACCGAGATCCCCATGATGCTCGACTGCGCCATCGCGAGCGCAAACTTCGCCGTCTGGGACGAGGCGCAGACCAACCGTGAGCTTCACGGAATGGGCACGACGCTGGTCGCGGCCCTCGTTTTGCGCGACCCGTTGCGCGTTTTTACGCTTAATATAGGCGACAGCCGAGTATATCGTATTGACAGCGAGGCCGCCCACAGACTGACAAAGGATCACTCCTACGTTCAGTACCTCATAGACAAGGGCGAGATCACGCCAAAGGAGGCCGAGAGCCGCACCGACAAGAATATCATCACCCGCGCGGTGGGAATTTCGGTGAACGCCCAGGCCGATATCGCCGAGGCCGCCGTCAACGCAGGGGATATGCTTCTGCTCTGCTCGGACGGACTTTACGGAATGCTCACCGACGACGAGATCCACGGCGTGGCCACCTTCGACGGCGCGTCGCTGGAAAAGAAGACCGAAAGGCTTGTGGAGCTTGCCAACAACGCGGGCGGAGATGACAATATCACCGTCCTGACCGTGGAGCTTTAAGCTATGGCAATAAGAACCGAGAAGCTGACCGACCGTGTGCTGGACGGCAGATATAAGCTCATAAACGTGGTAGGCAGCGGCGGAATGGCCGTGGTCTACGGAGCTTACGATCTTAAATACCACCGCACGGTTGCCGTCAAGGTGCTGAAAAGCGAGACCGAGGGCGAAAAGAACGGAACCGACAGCCGCGAAAGCGCCGCAAAGCGCTTTGAGACCGAGGCGTCGGCAATGGAGCTGCTCTCCCATCCCAACATCGTGGGCGTATACGAAACGGCCACCGACGAGAGCCGTCCCATCCGTTATTTCGTAATGGAATACATCGAGGCCAACACCCTCAAGAGTATGATAAGCAAGTACGGCGCATTGCCGCCCCGCGACGTTCTGCTCCTGACCGAGCAGATCCTCCTCGCGCTTGATCACATTCATAAAAAAGGAATACTTCATTGCGACGTCAAGCCGCAGAATATAATGCTGCTGGATAACGGCGGAATAAAGCTTGCCGACTTCGGCATCGCAAGATTCATAAACGGCGAGGAAAACCGCGAGTCGGACATCGCCGTGGGAACAGTTTACTACATAAGCCCCGAGCAGGCGTCGGGTAAGCCGCTGGACGGCAGAAGTGACCTCTATTCGCTGGGCGTGATGATGTACGAAATGGTGACGGGAACTCTGCCCTTCAACGACGATGACCCGTCAAAGGTCACCAAAATGCAGATCGAAAAGCAGCCCCGCCGCCCGCGCTCCATCAACCCGAATATCCCCAAGGGGCTTGAGCAGATCATCCTCCATGCCATGGAAAAGCACGCCTTTATGCGCTATGAAAGCGCGGCGCAGATGCTTTCTGCCGTCCGCGCCCTGCTGAAGGATCAGGATATGGTCTTCGATTACGGTAACGAGCTCCCCGATCCTCGGCGCACGCAGAGCGAGGTGACCGATCCCGGCCCCGGTGTCAGCGGCAAGGTCTTCGCCCTCTTCGGCGCGGCGGCGGCCTTCGTCATCGCGCTGGCCGTCACGTTAATTATGACTCTCTCAATGCCGCGCGGCACCGAGGTCACAATGCCCGACCTTGTGGGCGACGTCTGGTACGGCGAGGCCGAGGCAGGTCTCGGCGGCGAGTTTTGCGAAGTAGAGATCGAATACGTGGTCGACCCGAGCCGACCCCAGAATACGGTCATCTCACAGAGTGTCGATGCGGGAACAAAAAAGGCCGCAAGCGCGGACGACCCCTTGAAGGTCACATTGAAGGTCAGTAGGACCGATAACAGCCTGACTTTTGGCGATTACGTGCTCACAGATGCGCAAGGTGCCAAGCGCGCCCTCGAAAACTTGGGCTACACGGTCATAATAGAGCAGGTCAGCGCCCCGGGTGTCCCCGTCGGATACGTGGAATCCACCTATCCCGCCGCAGGAACGCAGGTGCCGATCGGCGCAACCGTCAAGCTGTACGTCAGCAAATAAAGGTAAGTATGGAATACGTAGAAAAAGGAATTATAAAAAAGGTCACGGGCGGGCTTTATACCATAAAGCTTGATCCGGGCGAGCAGCCCCTTTCAGGTATGCAGATTTGTTGCCGCGCCCGAGGCTCATTCCGCCATTCGGGAATGTCGCCGTTGGTTGGCGACCGCGTCAGCGTGCGGTACAGTGACCGATCCTTCACGGCGGAAAACGGAAGGGTCGAGGTCTCACCCGAGTGGGCGGACATTATGATCGCCGCCGTCGAGGAGCGCAAAAACGCGCTGATCAGGCCGCCTATGGCAAATCTCGACCTTATGTTCGTCACCCTCGCCTCGGCATCCCCCGAGCCGTCGCTGAACGTGACCGATAAGCTGATCTCAATTGCCGAGTTCAACGGTATTGAGCCCGTCATCGTGGTCGGCAAGTGCGAGCTCGACCCCGAAGCGGCGCAAAACATCAAGGAAGTGTACGAAAAAGCGGGCTATGAGGTCTATCTGCTGAGCTGTCTTGAGGGCATTGGAGTAGAAGAATTCTGCGCCGCCGCCCGCGAGAAGATGAAGGGTAGGATATCGGCCTTCGCAGGGGCGTCGGGCGTGGGAAAATCCACTCTGATGAACAACCTCTTCCCGGGGCTCGGACTCGGCACGGGCTCTGTCAGCCGCAAGACCGAGCGCGGCAAGCAGACCACGAGGACTGTGGAGCTTTTCGACACCGACGGCGGCTATATTGCCGATACCCCCGGCTTCAGTATGCTGGATTTCGAGCGCTTTGATTTCTTCGGCAGGGATGATCTTGCTCATACCTTCCGCGAGTTCCGCGAGAGCCTCGGCGAGTGCAGATACAAAAAATGCACCTACTTGAAGGAGGATGGCTGCGCGGTCATCGAGCGGGTCAGGGCAGGGGAGATCGCCCCCTCGCGCCACCAAAGCTACTGCGAGCTTTACGAAATTCTGAAGAATAAACACGATTGGGACAAACGATGAAAGCATTCATTTACGTCGGCGGTGCGATAAACCCCGATATGATAACCGAGCACCCGAAGGGTGACGACATTACCGTAGCCGCCGATTCGGGCTATGAAAACGCCAAGCGGCTGGGCGAGAGGGTAGACCTCTTCGTGGGAGATATGGATTCCTACGGCGGTGAGATCGACGAAAAGACCAAGATCGTCCGCTTAAAGCCCGAAAAGGACGTGACCGACACTCAAGCCGCCCTTGAGCTGGCCGTGGAGCGCGGCGCCGACGATATTATAATAATAGGAGGGCTTTCGGGTCGACTTGACCACACTATGGCCAACCTTTCGGTACTTGAGGATGCCCACGCGCGCCGCCTGCACTGTGTCATAACCGACGGCTACAACCGTGTCCGCTTTCTGCAAAACGACAGCACCCTGCTTGGGCGCAGTCAGTTCAGATATTTCGGCCTCGTCGCCGTGGATGAGACCGTGAAGGGCGTGGAGATCAAGGGTGCAAAGTATTGCCTCAAGGGCGCGAAGCTGTCGCGCCGTACCGTCGGATTTTCGGTCAGCAACGAGATCGACGGCAACTGCGCCTTTATCGCCGTCAAAAAGGGCAGTGTCTATATCATCGAATCCAACTAAAAAAAGCAGATACCCGTTACGGGTATCTGCTTTTTTCTTGATTAGAGAGACCGACAAAGCGGAGTTTGAAAGCCTAAGCCTAACCTCTCTTTGAAAGTTTTGATAAAACTTTTTCAAAAGTTTTTTGCGATCCAACGGCAACCCGTTGGTCGCGCTCCGCAGAGCGCGAAATCCCCCCTCCGCGGCCCTTGCTTCAGTGAAAAAGAAGCGACATTTTGGGTATGAAATACCTAAAATTTGGCTTCTTTTTCAGGCCGC
>JAFTOB010000092.1 GCA_017451545.1 Clostridia bacterium
GAGAGTTTCGCGCGTTGCGACGCGCGACCGGCGTTTCGGCGCCGGCTCCCGAAAAACTTTTGAAAAAGTTTTATCAAAACTTTCAAAAATGGGTTTGGCTTAAACCTTGAAGCTCCGATTTATCGGTCTGTTTAAAAAGAAAATCAAAGAAGGAAACGCCGATTGACGTTTCCTTCTAATTTTTTGTAAGATCTTTGACGAGAGCGGCTATTATTTCAAGCTGCTGATCGTTGAGTTTTCTCATATCATTAACGATCGCATCAAGCTTTGAAGGATTTTCCGTACCTTCATCGAAAAACTCGGTGGGAGACACTCCCAAATACTCGCAAATATAGAAAAATCCCGTGAGAGACGGATTTGTCCTTCCCGACTCAATACTGTTTATATATCCCGGATTCTGACCTATGGAAAGGCTCATATCACGGGCGGACACACCCTTTTTCTCGCGCAATCTCGCAAGCCTCAGTGCAAAATCTTTCTCATTCACGATATCACCTCACAACCGATATTTTATCTTGTATATAATATTTTACCGCATACCAAAGAAAAAATATTGGTTACAAGAAGTTAATTGTATTGATATATCGCTTTTAAAATGATATAATATAGAAAATATGATTTTAAAACCGATCAACAGCTTGGGAGGGCAAATGAACGTCTGCAAAATTGCTTTTTTCGGTCACCGCACCCTAACGTCTCACCGAATTATTGAGGAAAGGCTGTACCCATTACTTAAGGAATTAATTGTCAATAACTCTTTCGTTGAATTTTACGTTGGGCGTGACGGTGAGTTTGATATCCTTTGCGCGTCTGCCGTCAAGCAGGTGCAAAAAAGCATTGGAAGCGAAAACAGCGCCTTGACTTTAGTTCTTGCGTACGCAAAGAAAGATATTGAAGATTACGAAAGGTATTACAGCAGTGTAATAATTCCGGAATGCATTGCAAAAATTCATCCAAAAAGGGCAATAACGGCCCGAAACAAGTGGATGATTGAGGAAAGCGATATTGTGCTCTGTTACGTCGAAAAGGATAGCGGTGGTGCTTTTACCGCTTTAAAATATGCGCAAAAACTTGACAAAAAGATAATAAATTTAGCTGATATGATAAAAGAAGGAAACGCCGATTGACGTTTCCTTCCTTAATTTAAACGATCTCGTTCTGCTGTGCGACGAGGCTCTTTCCGCAATAGATCTCGCGGAGGCGGGGCTTTTCGATCTTGCCCGTGGGATTGCGGGGCACGTCGGCAAAAATGATCTTGCGCGGACGCTTGTAGCGCGGCATTCCCTCGCAAAAGGCGTTAAGCTCGGCCTCTGTCAGGCTGCACTCGGGCTTGACCTCCACGATGGCCGCCGCGATCTCGCCGAGGCGCTCGTGGGGCAGGCCGATAACCGCCACGTCCTTGACGGCGTCGTGCTTGCGGATGAAATTCTCGATCTCCACGGGGTAGAGGTTCTCTCCGCCTGTGATGATAACGTCCTTTTTACGGTCGACGAGGTAGATAAAGCCCTCCTCGTCCTCCTGCGCCATATCTCCCGTCAGGAGCCAGCCGTCGCGGAGCACCTCGGCGGTGGCCTTTTCGTTCTTATAATAGCAGGTCATCACACCGGGGCCCTTGACGCAGAGCTCGCCCACCTGACCGCGCTCGACCTCCGAGCCGTCCGAGCCGACGATCTTGGTCTGCCAGCCGTAGCCCGCCTTACCGATTGCGCCCACCTTGTGGATATTCTCCATACCGAGATGAACGCATCCGGGGCCGATGGACTCCGAAAGGCCGTAGTTGGTATCGTAATCGTGGTTCGGGAAGATACTCTTCCAGCGCTTGATCAGCGAGGGCGGAACGGGCTGTGCGCCGATGTGCATAAGCCGCCATTGAGAGAGGCGGTAGTCCTCGAGCTTTATCTCGCCGCGGTCGATCTCGTCGAGAATATCCTGCGCCCACGGCACGAGGAGCCAGACGATGGTCGCCTTCTCCTCCGACACGGCCTGCATTACCCACTCGGGCTTGACACCGCGCAGGATCACGGCGCGGCTTGCCGAAAGCAGGCTGCCGAACCAATGCATCTTCGCGCCCGTGTGGTAGAGCGGCGGGATGCAGAGGAAAACGTCGTCGCGGGTCTGTCCGTGGTGAGCCTGCTCGGCGCGGCAGGAATGAACAAGGCTTGCGTGCTTGTGCAGAATGGCCTTGGGAAAGCCCGTGGTGCCCGACGAAAAATATATGGCGGCGTCATCCTCGTCGGAGATCTCCACCGGCGGCACCACCGACGAGCAGAAATACGCCATTTTTGCGTAGCTGTCGGCGTATTCGGGCATTTCCTCGTCCTTGCCGACGAAGAAATAATCGGTAATATTCAAAGAATCCTTGACCGAATTCACGCGCTCGACGAACTCGGGGCCGAAGACCAGCATGGACACGTCGGCAAGCTCGGCACAGTATTTGATCTCCTCGGCGGCGTAGCGGTAATTCATGGGCACGGCCAGAGCGCCCGCCTTGAGGATACCGAAGTAAATGGGCAGCCACTCAAGGCAGTTCATAAGCAGGATGGCCACCTTGTCGCCCTTTTTGATACCGCGGGTGCAGAGCAGATTGGCGAAGCGGTTGGCACGGATATCGAAGTCTCTCCAAGTCATCTCACGGCGGTATTTATCGCCCTCCGAGGACTCGATGAGGTTATACTCGCGCCAAGTAATGTGGCGCTCTGGCTGGTTTGCGGGATTGATCTCCACAAGGCTAATCTCGCTCGGGTAGAGCCGCGCGTTTCTTTCAAGAAATTCTGTAATAGGCATAGTTTCGTTCCTTTTTTATTAATCAAGATGCTCCTTGGCCGAGGCTCTGACCTCACGGTCGTAGCAGGCGAAGGTGTCGTCGAGAAATTCTTTGTCGGGTTTCGGCGTGATCAGGCTGACCAGCGGCACGATAACCAGCCCTGCCAGCATTACGAGTGCGCCGCAATTGATGGGCGACTGCAGCCATACGGGGAATGCGCTCTTGAAGAGCATATTCGCCAGCATCACACCGACGCCGAAGGCGAAGCAGACCCAGGTCGCCGCCTTCGTGGTGCGCTTCCAATAGAGGCTGTAGAGGTAGGGAGCGAGGAATGCGCCCGCCAGCGCGCCCCAGGACACGCCCATAAGCTGTGCGATGGCCGAAATGTTGTACTTGTACTGCAAAATTGCGATGACCGCCGAGACGGCAACGAAGAAAACGATGAAGATACGCATTGTGAGCATCTGGCTCTTTTCCTTCATTTTCTTTACCACGCTGCCCTTGATCAGGTCAAGTGTGAGGGTGGAGCTGGAGGTCAGCACCAGCGAGGACAGGGTGGACATGGATGCCGACAGCACCAAAATGACCACGATGCCGATGAGAATATCGGGCAGACCCTTCAGCATATTGGGGATGATGGAATCGAAAATAACGGCTCCCTCCCCCGTTGTGTCGGGTGTGAAGAGACGGCCGAAGCCGCCGAGGAAATAGCATCCGCCCGCAACGACGGCGGCAAAGAGGGTGGAAATGATAGTTCCCTTCTGAATGGAGCGCTCGTCCTTGATGGCGTAGAATTTGCCGACCATCTGAGGCAGTCCCCAAGTGCCGAGGGAGGTGAGAATGACCACGCAGAGCAGATCGAAGGGCGCAGGGCCGAAGAAGGATGCAAAACCGCCGGGGTTGACGCCCTCGGCCTGAATATCAGACAGGCTTGCAATAGCCTCGGTGAAGCCGCCCTGACCGTTCAGCACCGCCGCGATAACGGCGATAATACCGATGAGCATAATGATTCCCTGAATGAAATCGTTGACCGCCGTGGCCATATAGCCGCCCACCACTACGTAGATGCAGGTCAGCACCGACATAAGCACGATGCACCAGACGTAGTCAATGCCGAAGGCCATACCGAAAAGTCTTGACAGGCCGTTGTAAAGCGACGCGGTGTAAGGGATCAGAAACACGAAAACGATGAGCGACGCGCCGATCTTCAGCGCGGGCGAGGCAAATCGCTTGCCGAAATAATCGGGCATCGTTGCACTGTGGAGCTTTTGGGTGATCAGTCGCGTGCGGCGGCCGAGCACGACCCAGGCAAGGAGCGAGCCGATAAGAGCGTTACCGATGCCGATCCAGGTGGAGGCAAGGCCGAACTTCCAGCCGAACTGTCCCGCATAGCCGATGAAAATGACCGCGGAAAAATATGACGTGCCGTAGGCGAAGGCGGTGAGCCACGGGCCCACCGAGCGGCCGCCCAGCACGAAGCTGTTGACGTCGGTGGAGCGCTTGCGGCAGAGAACTCCCACAAGCACCATACTGCCGAAGAAAACGACGAGCATCAAAATTTTGATAAACATTCCAAAGTCGAACATAACGTGTCCTTTCCGGGAGGGAAACAAAAAAGCCCTCCGCATCCTGAGATACAGAGGACGGATATACCGTGTTACCACCTCAATTCGCCGCGCCCTCACGGGAACGGCCTCAACGGGTACTCAAATGACATACCCTACCGCTTTAACGGGCGGACCCGTTGCCTCCTACCTGACTGCGCACATCCATCGGGGCAAGGCTCGCGAAATGTATTCGGCGTTTTCCGTTCACGGGCTTGCACCGACCGCCCGCTCTCTGCAGAACTACCGAAACGCCTACTTGTTTTCGGTCATCGCTTTTAATGGAAACATTTTATCACCATTCTTTAGCATTGTCAAGCGGTAAAATTTTTTTCGTGAAAATCGCACAAAAAACGAAAACGGGCAACC
>JAFTOB010000093.1 GCA_017451545.1 Clostridia bacterium
ACACCGGAGGTTGTAATTTTGTCCTATAACCACAGAAAAAAGCACTTGCTTCGGCAAGTGCTTTTTTCAATGAAGCGCACCTTCGGCGCATGAAAAATGATGCAGGGCTTTGCCCTATGAAGTGTGGCTTCGCCACATGTGGACGCGGTGGTGCGCTTCGCTTCATGTTTGCGAAGCAAACGCATCATACGAGCTTTGCGAGTGCTTCATATCGGCGTAGCCGATGCTTCGTTAAATGCTCAAAGCCCTTAATTTCGTGGGCTTTTCGTGTTTTTAGGGGTAAAAAACAACCCCCTTTCACCATTGCACCTTTTCCCCGACCTTTTGGACTTGAACCCGCGACATTTTATTTGCCACTAAACCAATCGTTTATAAAAACAACCGAAATTGAACAAAGCGGTTATTGTATTATTATATTCTATATGTTATAATGCAATCAGAACAAGCGCTTGTTACTTTAATGTGGAGGAACAAAATGAACATATTTTTGAGTGAACAACTAAAAAAGTTGCGCAAAGAAAAGGGAAACACACAGGAAGAGTTGGCTATGCATCTTGGAATTACTACCCAAGCTGTTTCAAAATGGGAACGCGACGAAGGTTATCCCGATATTACACTTTTGCCTGCAATCGCATCCTATTACAATGTAAGTGTTGATGATCTTCTTGGTGTAGGAAAAATTGAAAAAGAGAAGAAACTATGTGAATATAACGATAAAAACGCAGAACTGTTCCGCGCCGGAAAAAATTCGGAACGTGTTGCTTTATGGAGGGAAGCGAAACAGAAGTTTCCTAACGATCTGTCGGTAATCAGCGGATTGATGTACGCTTTACAAGCCGAGGACCGAAAGAAAAATGCTGATGAGATCATTGAATACGGTGAGCGAATATTGACGGAATCCACTGACAATTCGCAAAGAGGAGGAGCGCTCCAATCCTTGAGCTTTACCTATTATTTCGCAAAGGGAGACGCGGAATCTGCCAAGAAATATGCGAGGATGGCATCTCATTATTGCTTAACGGTTAATGAGATGATGCCACGGTTTCTTGATGGGGAAGAAGCAGTTGTCCATTGTCAGGAGAATATTCAGGAGCTTGTGGATATGATCTGGACCAACACAAGCATTATGTGTTGGAAGGGAAAATATTCCCCCAAGGATAGGATAAAAGCGTTTACGTTTGTTATAGATTGTTATAATTTGCTGTATCCGGATGGAAATTGCGGCTTTTATCATGAAAGGCTAGGTGATTGCTATAAAGAATTGGCAGATAATTACTTGAAGATAGGTGACAGTGATCAGGTCTTTTTATGCCTTGAAAGGGCTGCGGAGCATACGATTAAATTCGATACACGTGAGGATGGAAATTACACTTCATTTATGGTAAACATGATCAAGCATTCCGTAAACGATGCGTATAAGGACTACACCGAGAATGATTCAGGTTTGCTTATAAAGCATCTGAATAGAGAAAACTATTCTTGTTTTAAAGATGATCCGCGTATGAAAAAAATTATTGAAAAGTTAAAATCTGTGGCAATTATGTAATTGGTTTCACGAGTTGCATTCTTGTACCATGAGCACAAAAGAGCCCTGAGGCAATCGCCTCGGGCTTTTTCGTTGGATCCCCTTGTTGAGTCCGTCCCAGTGCCACCATGCTTCCCAATCATGCTCTCTTTTCCGCCTGAGCGATGCGAAGTCGGTAGGCGACCGAGCAAAACAACTGAGTGTTGTTTTGCGACGGGAGGTAACGAAAATAAGGAGTATAGCCGTCCGAGTGTAAGCGGAGCGTCGAGGGGGGATAGACGACTATATTTTCGGGAGTAAGAATGACTGTTTTTTCGAGCCCGGCAGGGGGAGCAAAAAAGCACTTGCGAAAGCAAGTGCTTTTTTTAACGAATATTTGGTTTTATGTTGACAATCAAAAAGCTACATGCTATAATGAATCGATGCGTAAATTTGCATAATTAAAGAGGTAATGAAAATCATGAACAAATATATTTTGCACGGCGACGGCATAAACGACGATACCGACGCAATACAGGAGCTTATCGACAGCGGAGTCTGCGAAATTGCTTTGCCCGTTCCGAAAAATTTTTATCTTATCTCAAGACCGCTTACGATTCCGTCAAATTTCAAATTGAAATTACCGCGATTCGCAAGAATCAAGCTTGCCGATAACTCAAATTGCGTCATGCTTCAAAACAAGATGGTTGCAAAGCCTGAAAAACGTCTGCGAGATTTTCTGACGCCGGTCCATAAAGAGCTTTGGTATTATTACGACGAGTTTTCGCCTGAAAAAGACGATGCTTGCCACGATTTTGAAATAGAGGGTGGAATCTGGGATTTTAATAATCAAAATCAAGACCCAAATCCGATCTATTTGAGAAAATTTGACGAGCGGCATTATCTTGGACACGTAATGCTTTTTTACAACGTGCGCAACTTCCGTCTTTCGAATTTGACGATAAAGGATCCTGCCAATTATGCCGTTATGATAGATATCGGATCTTATTTTACGGTTGAAAATATCACTTTTGATTTTAATTTCGGTAATCCTATCGCGGGCAATATGGACGGAATACACCTTAACGGTAACTGTCATTACGGAGTTATAAAAAATCTTCAGGGAGCGTGTTACGACGATTTGGTAGCGCTTAACGCTCACGAAGGATCGGGCGGTGATATTACTAACATTGAGATCGACGGTATCTTTGCCGAAAACTGTCATAGCGCGGTTCGTATTTTGACTGTTAATCAAAAGATTGAGCATATCACTATTTCTAACGTCTTTGGTACGTATTATCAATACTGTATTGGATTTACAAAATATTATCCCGGAGAAATGACCGGATATTGCGATGCCATTTCGCTTACGAATATACACGCGTCCAAATCCGAGCGTTTGCCCATCCAAGAGGCACATATGGGGAATAAGAACTATCATTTCCCATTTATTTGGATTCAAGGGCAAATCATCGTTAAACGTTTGAGCATCGATCATCTTCATCGCAGAGAGTATAATAACCCCGTGGATACCATTCGCGTTGATAAGGACGCGGTTGTTGATGAGTTGCTCGTGTATGACTTGACGGTGGAAAATCATACGAACGGAAAATGCGAGGAAATCGTAAACCTGGGCACAATCAAAAAAATGGAGCGACGCGGTTAACGTTCATTACATATAGGTTGATTTGCAAATCTTGCATTTATGAAGTTGCATTTTTGTACTATGAGCCCAACGAAAAAGCCCGAGGCAATCGCCTCGGGCTTTTGTTTGCGTAAGACACGGCTGATCTTCGCCCATACCCACGCGCTTCGCGCGCCCACCCACTCCCCGCAGTTATCCGAAGGATTACTGCATCCCCCGTTCGCGTCCCCGAGGGGAAAACAGGGGGACGACATCCCGGTAGGTGAGCAAAAAATAAAGTTTTCCGTGTGTGAGTGGGCTGTTTCGGCGGCTCGGTCGGGCGCGGAGTTTTTGGGGCTATTGACAGAACGTCGGAAATACTGTATAATACAGGTAGAGGCGGTTGTTTGAAAGAGATTTTGAAGGCCACAGAGGACCGTCCCCCTGTGTTCAAAATCGTATCAAAGTGAGGTCTTATATGCGAGAAATAAAAATAACTAATATGTCCGCAGTAATTTGGTGTAAATCAAAATTTAATCAATCGTACAACTATATCAATATTGATACGTTGGTTTTAAAAGACGGAGTGAATATTTTGACCGGGGAGATTGATTCCGGAGGTTGGGGTGTAAGCTATATGCTCTCAATGGCGGATTATGACAAAAAGATGTTACCAGGCTGTCCGAATGATGAAATGAAGATTTTTATTGACGGAGAATGGGTGAGACTATCGGAAGTTTGCAAGAATGCGTGCTATATGGATCGGTGCTACCCCTTGTTCTCTAGTAAACGCAAAGTTAGTTCAATGGTGGCAAATGCGTTAAAGA
Source organism: Clostridia bacterium (assembly GCA_017451545.1). Taxonomy (GTDB): domain Bacteria; phylum Bacillota; class Clostridia; order Oscillospirales; family CAG-272; genus RGIG3994. Next base: position 3,956 of record JAFTOB010000093.1, read on the forward strand.
AAAGTGGTGTACCGTATACTGTTGAGGAAGTACGACAGCTGTTCAACATTTCTGACTTTCGATTTGAAAGGCCTCTTAGTGGTGTTGGAAATGAGATATTCAGGTGTATGGCAGCTATTGGAACGGCCGCAGGCAAGGGTATGTTCTGTTTCCCTTGGATGAGTGCACTGCATCTTGGATATTATCAGAGGCAACTCTTTGATCCGATAGAGACGTTGGCGAAAATTGGCAAAACGATTATTTTGCCCAGAACCGCCGGAGAAGCAGAACGTGTAAATGTGGTCACGCGAAGTGAGAACAACTGGACGCAAGGAGATATTTCTCTGTCTTGATAACAAACACGGGAACACAGGGGACGGTTCAGCGTGTCCTCCCGAAAACTAAAAAATAATTAAATTTCTCCGCGCTTGGCACGGGTCGTCAAGGCGGCTCGGTCGGGCGCGGAGTTTTGCGTTCTTGACAAAACATCGGAAATACTGTATAATACCGGTAGAGACGGTTGTTTGAAAGAGATTTTGAAGGACACAGAGAACCGTCCCCTGTGTTCCTAATTATAGAATTACTTGATAAAAAGGCACAAGGAGGTATTTCCAATGAGTATTGAACACAAGGATAAGAGAGAAGGTGCCCCAAATACTCTATTGATCAAAGTATTTAGGGCGGTAGCAATATCACTGCTTGCTTTATTTTTTGTTTTTCCATCATCTTGGATGTTTACGGGTTGTTTTAGACCGGATCCCCCGGCACCGCGAGAAACTTATGGAGAATTTCCGTTTGAATTGACGTATAGGATAAACGATGAAATTATAACCGTAAAAGATATATACGTATGCGAATACGCCGGCATAGCTTGGAGTGAAGCAAATGGAAAATATAGAGAATGGAGTGGATATATTAAAGGAACCGGCGAATCGGCTATATTAATAACCGAGGATGCTGACAGAAAGATATTTTGTTTTGTCGGAGATGCCGAATTCTATATGAACGATGAAATATTTCCGGAAAAACGTCCGTTGACACCTCGCCTCTACAACGTAAAGAAAAAGTCCGGCATAGGTCCATTATCTCAAAAAGAAATATCGGAATTCTATGATGTTGAAATTATGAGTTGGAAATTTTCCGAACCCATTGAAAATTCATTTGAATAGCGATGTGTTTTCTCCGCACCTCAAATTTGAGGTGCGGAGTTTTTACTAGTTAAATATTATATATAACCTGACAGCTTTTGTCAGGTTATTTTATTATAATTGATTTGTCGATCAAGACAAATATTAAAGCAAAGAAAGAGAGAATATTATGAAAGAATTTGAAAAGAAAATGCTTTTGAGCGAGCATGAATATAATTGCCTTATGGATAGAACACAGGGGACGGTTCTGTGTGTCCTCCCGAAAACCAAAAAATAATTAAATTTCTCCGCGCTTGGCGTGGGCGGCATTGGCGGCTCGGTCGGGCGCGGAGTTTTTATTGACAACGTCGGCGGAGTATAGTATAATAAGATTGGAAATTCCGAAAAGGAGCTGATCCGATGACGAGGCAGGAGTTATTTGAATATTGTTTTGATGCGTACAGCACGTCGCCCGATTATCCCTTTGACGAGGATTTCGACACGGCGGTGCTGAGGCAGGGCGACAGCCGCAAATGGTACGCCATTGTGATGCGGGTCTCGAGGCGTAAGCTCGGGCTTGACAGCGACGAGGTCGTCGACGTGGTCAATCTGAAGCTGCCGACCGAGATGTTCGGCTCCTTCGGCGCGGCCGACGGGGTCTATCCCGCATATCATATGAACAAGCTGCATTGGATCTCCGTGATCCTGCCCGATGCCCACGGAGAAACGGTGGAATTTCTTGTAAACGCGAGCTTTGAGGCAACGGCTACACGGAGGAAAAGATGAAGTCTTATTTATTGAATGATTTTTCGGAAAAGGAAGCCTATTTACGGTTTATAGAATATATGCTTGATGAGAGCGAGGCTTTTTCGCTTGTGTATTTTAAATACGATAAAAGCGAGCCCACGAAAAAGTCCACCAAGGAAGTGGCAGAAATGCTCAAGCCGTACAAGATATGCTCCCACGAGACCTGCTCGTGGCCGAGCAATATGACGTTGAACGAAAACGGTCATATCTACAAGCTGACGTTATATCGCGCGGAGCGCGGTGCTTTTGATGCTCTTGCCAAGGCTGACGGGTTGTTTGATTGGGATTATCCGAGATTTCCTATGGATCTTTGCTTTTTCAAGGGCGGCTATGCTTGGTTTGTTTCGAGCGGTCACAGTCAATATGCTGTGATCTATACCGACAGCGATGACGCCGTGGCGCGCTTGTCCGATATCGGTGCCAAAATACAGCTCAATGGCGAAATAAAAGAGTCAAACCTTTACACGACAGAAGACGCAAAAAGAAAAATCACTGCCGACGAGGTCAGAAACACAAAGCTCGAGATCACTCCCGAAATGCAAAAGCAAATAGATTACGTAAAAAGGGCATTTGGAATACAAGACGGTACACAGTAAAACGGAAGAGAAAAAATTCGCGCCGAGAGATTTCTCTCGGCGCAGTTTTCAATTAAATGCCCGAAATGCGACGAAATCGTATACGGGTATGCTTTGATCAAGCAAGACGCGTTTGCCGTCGAGCTTTCCCGTACAGTTGCAGAACTCTACGTGGCTATACTCGCGGTCGAGCTCAATGACGGGATCGAGCACGCTGTCGTGGAAGCAGTTCAGAAGTATGACCGAGGTGTAGTTCTCGCCCTTTTCGCAGAGGGTGTAAAGCTGAGGCGCGTGAGTGGTTTTGACGGGCAGGGGCTTTCGTGCGATCCATTCGATCTCGCGCTGAAGTGCCGCCTGCATTTCGTAGGCGCGGAGGTGGATTGGGTTTTTCGCCATTGCGTCGGCGCAGGTGGCAAGCACTAAGAAGCGCTGACCGTCGGCGTTTTCGTATTTATAGGCGAGTATTCTTTCCTGTCCGCCCGCGGCAGTGGTCAGAACGGGGACAACGCTCTTCTTAAAGCTTGCGCACAGCAGCCGTTCTTCGGCCTTATAGGCGGAATTTGAGATGCCCGTCACCGCGTCGCGGATGCAGCCGATGGCACAATCCTGCCAGCCCTCGAAGGCTTCGAGTCCCACGTCACGGCCAAGCTCGGTGAGGATCGCCGCCGCAGATCCGTCGAGGATCGCACCGTCGCGGTAATCGGAGACGTCAAAATGCCTTGCGTTCTCGCCAAAAAGGGCAGGGCATACACCATCGCCGTGATAGACCGTGGGGATGGCGTTCATCCCGAGAACGATACCCGCCGTAGGGTAGGGGGACTGCTGGCGCAGAGGCGTGTATTTCATATCCGCGTCCTGCAAAAGGTGGGGCTTTATGAGAACCCGAACGCCGCTGTTTGCACCCTCCTTGAAAAATCCTGCGAGCTTTTCGTAAAGGGGCAGATTGTGGATATGGCGGTCGATGTACCCTGTTTCGTAAAGAGGCTTGTCATCATAGCCCGCCATATATTTCAGTATGCCGTCGTGGCCGCCGTCGGCGCGGAGAGCGGCATCGAAGAGCTCAAGGTAGGATGAGGGGCAGAGAAAACGGGGGCGGAAGGTGTCGCCCTCGGAGAAGATCTCAATATCGAGGTCTCGGCAGAAGGAAGCGAACATACGCCCGATCTCGCAAACTCCCTCAAGGGGGCGGTTGGTCATGGGCGTCCAATAGGGCGCGCCGTGGAGGCGGAGATATTTCTTGTTTTTGCCTGCGAGGATGTGGGTCAGCTTAATGGGATCGCATCCGTCAAGATCCCACGGGCTGTATGCCGAACAGACGGCCACGGAGCAATCCGGATTCACCTTGTCAACCGCCGCGCGGATGTCGGTGGCCAGAAGCTCGAGGGACTCGCCTTGGGCACGCAGATATGCGTCGCGGTATTTGTTAGGTTTGCCCGTGAACAGCAGGTCGCGAAGCTCCTCGCGCGTGACCTTTTCGCCGCAATATTCGCGGATCTTTGCCATATGCAGCTCGCAGAAGCAGCAGGGATGCGCACCGTGCTGCGAAATGCGAAAGTCATCGTCCAGCATTACGAGGTCGGCGCCGAGGGCGGCAAACCGCGCCACAGACTCCGCGACGAAGGCGCGGTGGTCGGCGTCGAGGGGGCAGAAGGTGTCGAAATGATCGTTCCCTTCAAGGTCGACGAGCCGCTGATAGCGGGGCTTTTCACCCGAATCGGTCGCTCCGACGATAGTTCCGCCGTGGCCCACCGTTCCCCAGGTCCATATCCCCACCTCAAAGCCGTGCTCCTTGAAAATGCAAACGTTCTCGCGCAGGTGCGCTGTATCTTCCGTCAGGGTGGAGCATAAAAAGACGCGGTCAATGGCGGCCTTTTTGAAAAGATCTATGTAAATATCTCGGTTTGCTTCGGTTGTGGTGCTGCTTTTGATCGGTATCGCGGTTTTATACACGGGATCACGGCCTTTCTTTAAGTTTTCACTATTATACATTCAAACGAGGAAAAAGTCAAGGAAAATAATAAATTATGCGTGTGAATTGTTGAGCTCGCGATATTCCTTCGGTGATACGCCCTCGCTTTTTTTGAAGCTCTCGCTGAAGTAGGCGGGGGAGGCGTAGCCAAGCTCTGTGCCGATCTCGCTGATCTGCAAGAAGCTGTTGTTTAAGAGCTCTTTCGCGTACTCTATGCGGATGCGGTTGCGGTATTCGAGGGGCGAGGTGCCCGTCACCTGCTTAAAGATCCGCGCGAAGTGGTATTTGCTCATACAGCACATATCGGCGTAGTCCCCCAGCTTTAGGTCGCTGTTGCAAAATTTGTTCATATGCTGTACGGCGCGGGCAATGCTGTGCCATTGCTTGTTGCCGAGGCTGTCCATCTGCGCCGCCTCGCGCTTGATGAGCGAGAGCAGATTCAGCAGATGTGAGAGACCGATGAGCTCGTAATGGGGCCTTTTTTGCAGAGTTTCGTCTATGATCTCCTCAAATATCGAGGAAAACTGCTTGCGCGGCGCGAAGGCGTAAACGCGGGAGGTCTCAAGCTCGATGCCGCTCGGCAGAGCGTCGCACTTAAAATGAACGTAGTAAAACTCCGCCGTTTTGTCACCGTCGTGTATATGGTGCTGTTTTTCACCGGGCGCAAAAATAATGAACGAGCCCGCCGCGGCGGTCACGGCGCGGTCGGTGAAAAAGGTCTCGTGCTCCTTCGCCACGTAAAAAAGCAGCCAATCATTGCGGCCTGCGGGGCGGCAGATCTCTCTCTGGGGCTCGGCGAAGATGTGTCCGCAGCTGACAAGTCGCATTCCCGCAAGCTCCTCGTTTTGTTCGGCGTAGCTGTTAAATATCATAGCTTCTCCTTTTCTTCGGCGGTAATATTTGCTTCGATAGCAATATTTCCGAAGTATTGCGCAATATTTCCCATTTACTTTACTTGATTATAGCATTAAAATATAAGTGTGTCAAGAACAAATACAAAAATGAGGAGAAAGAAATGCCGATCAAGGAACAGTCCTTCCGCATAGGCTGCGGACGTTATCTGCAGGGTGCGGGAATTATCAACAGCACGGGAGAGGAGATCCTTCGCGTAGGTCGCGCGCCGCTCATCGTCGGCGGCAGGACCGCTCTCGGTCTGACCCGTGAGAAGCTCGAAAAAAGTGTGAGCGCAGTTTGCGAGAATTACCGCTTCGCGGAGCATCTCGGCACCTGCAACGATGAGGATGCAAGGCTTCTGGCCGAGACCGCAAAGAGTGAGGGCTTTGACGTGATCGTCGGCGTCGGAGGCGGCGTGATCATGGATTTTGCCAAGCTGATAGCTCATTTTGCAGACCTGCCCGTTATCAATATCCCTACCTCGTCCGCCACCTGTGCGGCTTACACGCCCCTCAGCGTGCGCTACACCCGCGAGGGACATACCGTGGGCAGTAAGCACTTCGGGTGCGAGGTCAACGCCGTCATTGCCGACACCGAGATCTTGCTGAATCAGCCGCCGAGGCTTTTGCTTGCGGGCATATTTGATGCCGTGGCAAAGTTTATTGAGATCAAGCACCGCTTCTCGGGCGAGGTGGTCGAGTGCCCCTTGGGGCTTGATTGGGCGTACGTTCTTTCCGTACATTCATATAAGGAGCTTTTTGCCAAGGCCGAGCCCTGCCTTGAGGATATGCGAGATGGAAAGCTCAGCGACACGGTGGAGCGGGTGGTATTTACCTCCATTGCGGCCACCGGTGTTATCAGCGGCATCGCCCGCGGCTCGAACCAGACGGCGCTGGCTCATAAATTTTACGAGGCGACCCGCGTGCTCTACCACGGGGAGGCGCGCCCCTATCTTCACGGCGAGATCGTGGGTATCGGACTTCTGCTTCAGAACCGCTTCAACGGGGAAGAGGAGAAGAGCCGTGAGCTTCTCGACATGATGAAGAAGTACGGAATGCCCTGCCGTGTCTCGGACATCGGCATTGAACCCACCGAAGACTCCCTCGAAAAATATTACGGTCTGCTTGAGGGTTGCAGTGCCATCGCCGAGGGCGGCGCGGATGCAAGATCGAAGCTGCGCGACGCACTCGAATACCTTTGGAGACTTTGATAATATGAAGAATAAATTTTGGGAGGGCTACGTTCGCCCGGGACGGGTCTTCGGTAACCTTTATTTTGTGGGCACGGTCCCCGCATCGTCCCATCTTATCGACACGGGCGACGGGCTGATCCTGCTTGACGCAGGCTTCCCCGAGGCCATCGACGGCCTGCTTGAAAACATCCGTTTTCTGGGCTTTGACCCTATGGACATTCGCATAATACTGCTCTCACACGGGCATTACGATCACGCGGGTGCCGCCGCCGAGCTGTCTCGGCTGACGGGAGCCGAGATCTGCCTCGGAGAGGGCGACCTTAAAATGGTCACGGGCGAGGAGGACAGCAGCCTTGCTGAGCTTTTTGACGTGAAATACACTCAGTTTTTCACGCCACACCGTAGGCTTTCGGACGGTGACCGAGTGACCCTCGGGAACACCGATATTCTGTGCGTGTCCACGCCCGGACACACCGAAGGAACAATGTCCTTTTTCTTTGACGTGACCGACGGCTCTGCGCGATACCGCGCGGGTATGTTCGGCGGCGCGGGAACGAACACTCTGACAGGCGAGTTTTTGTCTGCCCGCGCTTTGCCGAGCTCTGTAAGAGATAAATTTCTTGCCTCGATAAGCAGACTCAGAGAGGAAAAGGCAGAGGTCTTCCTCGGCAACCACGTAGGCAATAACGATACGGTGGGCAAGCTTGCCCGTGTGGAGGGCGGCGAGGCGGATGCCTTCGTGGCCCCCGACGAATGGTACGCATTTTTGGACGAGCGCGAGGCTCGTATGAATGAAATTATAAAGAAGGAGAAAACCATGAACGCTTTGGAAACCATACTTAATGAGAAGGCAATTATGATAGTCAGAGGTGTCAGCGCCGACAAGATCGTCGAGCTTGCCGAGGCTATGTGGCGCGGAGGCATCCGCGTTATGGAATGCACCTACGATGCGTCGGGCAAAACTCCCGATGAGGAGACGGCGCGTGTTATCGGTACTCTGGTCAAGCATTTCGGAGACCGTATGCTGATCGGCGCGGGAACCGTTCTGAAGAAGAGCCAGGTCGAGCTTACCGCGGCGGCGGGCGGTGCGTTTATCATTTCTCCCGACACCAACGTAGAGATCATCGACGAGACCAAGCGCCTGGGCCTTGTGTCCATTCCCGGTGCTATGACTCCCAGCGAGGCGGTTACGGCACATAACGCGGGGGCTGATTTTGTCAAGCTTTTCCCCATAGGTCAGCTCGGTGCAGGGTATCTGAAGGCACTTTGCGCGCCCCTTTCCCACATTCGCTTCCTTGCGGTGGGCGGCGTGCGACCCGAAAACCTTGCCGAGTATCTTGCAAGCGGCGCTTGCGGCATCGGTATGGGTCTCAATGCAAATGACAAGGCCGCCATCGACCGTGGAGATTTCGACCACATCGAAAACACCTGTCGCGCGATCTCCTCTCAGCTTAAATAAATCAGTTTTCACGGGGCTGTTTCGTTTTGAAACAGCCCTTTTTGATGCGACGAAGTCACCTACAAATCGGAATTTGAAGGTTTCAAACAGGTTTCACCAAAACCAACCTCGGAAGCGGTTAAGACAATGGCTCTCCCTTTGGGAGAGCTGGCGCGAAGCGACTGAGAGGGTAAAAAAGCCCTCTCCGGCACGGCAAGCCGCGCCACCTCCCCCAATGGGGGA
>JAFTOB010000094.1 GCA_017451545.1 Clostridia bacterium
AGTTCAGGGGAGGGGAGGGTAGGCGCGGAGGGCTCCGCCGACCCTGCGACTCCGTCGCCCACCCCTGCGGCTCCGCCGCCCCCCGAAAAAGAATTTTTTTCTTTTGATATAGCGGCTTCGCCGCAGGCCGATAGGGGCTCGAATAGCCATGCGACAAACGAAAAGACGGAGAAATTTTCTTTCTCCGTCCTTTTTATTATTTTACGAGCTTCATAAGGGTCTCGCCGTTGCCGACGTAGACCGTGGCCTCGCGCTCGATCTTGTCCTGACCGAAGTTCTGCGCGTCGTAGATGCCCACGGTGTGCAGGCCCAGCCCCGTGGCCGTGTGTATGGCTATATACGCGTCCTCAAAGACCCATGTCTCATCCTTAGGCGTGCCGAGGTGCTCCAGCGCGGCGAGGTAAATATCGGGCTCGTCCTTCCCTGCTCCGATATCCACGCAGGAGAAGATCCTGCCGAAATACTTTCTGATCCCGCAACGCTCAAGGGCGATCTCCACAAGGTCGGAGGACGTTCCCGATGCCACGCACATGGGAACTCCCTGCGCGCTCAGATATTCAAGAAACTCGGGTACTCCCGCCTTGGGCTCTACCTTGTTTTTGTAGAAATCCACCAGCGCGTCGCCGTAGACGCCGTATATCTCCTCGGGGCTCTCGCCCATTCCGTATTTTTCGTGAAGCACGCGGCAGACCTCCATAGTGGTCATAGTCCGCATCTGCTCCTCGACCTCCTTTTCGGGTCTGAAGGGTCGACCGTCCCGATATGCGTTTCCTATAAGCTCCCAAAGCACGTCCCAGAAGATCATTGAATTGACAAGCGTGCCGTCCATGTCAAAAATCGCGCCCTTTATTTTCATCGTTTCCTCCACAGGTGTGATACGGAGATTATATCACACCCGTATCGAAAAGTCAAGGTCGGGGAGGTGCAATAATTTTACATTTTTTTCGTTTTCCTCTTGAAGAAATCCGTCCTATGTGCTATACTAAAGGTTGGACAAAAAGGGCGTGCTACGCCCGTACAGTAACAGTTAAAGGAGATTTCGTCTATGTTAATGGATGCCATTATCAAGCCCGCCCGCGAGGCAGGACTTGAGCTTGTGAGAAAAGAAGTGCCGAAGATCGAATTCGGCGAGGCTCTCGTTAAGATCCACTATACCGCTATCTGCGGAACCGACGTTCACATCTACGATTGGAACGATTGGGCGCAGAAGACCATAAATCCCCCTATGACCATCGGCCACGAGTTTGTGGGCGAGATCGTTGAGATCAAGGGCTTCAGCGACAGCTTCAAGGTCGGCGACATCGTCAGCGCCGAAGGACACGTGGTTTGCGGAAAGTGCCGCAACTGCCGCGCAGGCAGACGTCATCTCTGCCCCAACACCAGCGGCATCGGCGTTAACCGCGACGGTATTTTCGCCGAGTACGCGCGCATTCCCATCAGCAATCTTTGGCTCTGCGACACCGAGGCTATTCCCGAGAAGCTCTACTCCATCTTCGATCCCCTCGGAAACGCCACCCACACCGCCCTGAAGTTCGGTATGGTGGGCGAGGACGTGCTCATCACGGGCGCGGGACCCATCGGAATCATGGCCGCCGCCATCTGCAAGCACGTGGGCGCGAAGAACGTGGTGCTCACCGACATCAGCGACTACCGTCTTGAGCTGGCGCGTCAGGTCTGCCCCGACGTTATCACGGTCAACACCAAGGAGCGCCGCCTCCGCGACGTTCAGCGCGAGATCTCCATGGTCGAGGGCTTTGACGTGGGTCTCGAGATGAGCGGAAGCCCTGTCGCCTTCAACGAGATGCTCGACAATATGATCATGGGCGGCAAGATCGCCATGCTGGGCGTTCAGGGCAACGATACCAAGATCGACTGGAACAAGGTCATTTTCAATATGATCACCATTCAGGGCATCTACGGACGCGAGGTCTTTGAGACCTGGCACAAGATGACCTCCATGCTCAAGTCGGGTCTTGATATTTCGAAGATCGTCACCGCCGAGATCGATTACCGCGATTTCGAGCGCGGCTTTGAGATGATGCACAGCGGCAAATCCGGTAAAGTTATTATGAAATGGAGCGACTGAAATGATTAAAAGAGAATATTATCAGAACATACTTGACGGCATAAAGGCCGACGGACTCTGGAAGGAGGAGCGCATCATCACCACTCCCCAGAGCGCGTCCATTGACACCACGAAGGCCGAGGGCGTGCTGAATTTCTGCGCCAACAACTATCTCGGTCTTGCCAACAGCGAGGAGCTGAAGCGCGCCGCCATCGAGAGCTACGAGAAGTACGGCTACGGCCTTTCCAGCGTTCGCTTTATCTGCGGCACGCAGACCGTACACAAGGAGCTTGAGGCGGCCATCTCGAAGTTCCTGTCCACCGAGGACACCATCCTTTACAGCAGCTGCTTTGACGCCAACGGCGGTCTTTTCGAGACCATCACCACCAAGGACGATGCAATTATCTCCGACGAGCTGAACCACGCCAGCATTATCGACGGCGTGCGCCTCGCCAAGGCCACCAAGTACCGCTACAAGAACAATAATATGGAGGATCTTGAGGCCAAGCTCCGCGAGGCCGATGCAAACGGAGCCGTGAACAAGGTCATAGTTACCGACGGCGTTTTCTCCATGGACGGAATCATTGCCAATTTGCAGGGCGTTTGCGATCTCGCCGAGAAGTACGGCGCGCTTGTGGTGGTCGACGACAGCCACGCCACGGGCTTTGTGGGCGCGACGGGTCGCGGAACTGCCGAGTATTGCGGCGTTGTGGGCAGAGTTGACATTATCACGGGTACCTTCGGAAAGGCGCTGGGCGGTGCCAGCGGCGGCTTCACCAGCGGCAGACGCGAGATCATCGACCTGCTCCGTCAGAGAAGCAGACCCTACCTTTTCTCCAACACCGTTGCCCCCGCGATCTGCGCGACGACCCTCAAGGTACTTGATATGATCACCAACGACAGCTCCCTGCGCGACAAGGTGGTTGCCAACGCCGAGTATTTCCGCGCCGAGATGGAAAAGAACGGCTTCGACCTTGCGGGTAAGGATCACGCCATCATTCCCGTTATGCTTTACGATGCCGTCCTCAGCCAGAAGGTGGCGGCGAGAATGCTTGAAAAGGGCATTTACGTCACGGGCTTCTTCTACCCCGTCGTCCCCAAGGAAAAGGCTCGCATCCGCACCCAGATGTCGGCCGCCCATTCCAAGGAGGATATCGACAAGTGCGTCCGCGCCTTCGTCGAGTGCAAGCAGGAATTCGGCTTCTGATATTAAAGACAACCCGCTCCTTCCGTCGGAAGGAGCGGGTTTTGCGTTGCGAGACAGAGTGATAAATCGGAGTTTGAAGTTTATTTTTGTTCGAGAAACTTTTTGCAAAAAGTTTCTCGAGCTCTTCAAAAAACTTTGAAAAAAGGGCTTGCTTTAAGGTGAAGTTACCTTTTCAACCCTCCCTCGGCCGGTCGG
>JAFTOB010000095.1 GCA_017451545.1 Clostridia bacterium
AAGAGCCGATCGAATCGGCTCTTTTTCGGTTTGCGCATCTCACCGAAAAATCGGAGTTTGAAGGTCTAAGCTGAGCCCCTCTTTGAAAGTTTTGATAAAACTTTTTCAAAAGTTTTTTGCGATCCAACGGCAACCCGTTGGTCGCGCTCCGCAGAGCGCGAAACTCTTTCTACGCGGCCCTTGCTTCAGTGAAAAAGAAGCGAAATTTTGGGTATGCAGCACCGACACGGTGCAAATACCTAAAATTTGGCTTGTTTTTCAGGCCGCGCAAAGCGAACAGGTTGGGCAAAGCAAAATCGCCCGCCTGCGGTGGGAACCCACCCCCTCCCCACCGCTGCGCGGTTGCAGCTATCCGAAGGATTGCTGCTTCCCTCGTCCCCGAGCCCGGAGAGGCAGGATGAGCCACCTGTAATTGTTCGTTCTGCGGCTTGGGTGAAGTAAATTTTTCAAATAAATTCCGATTTGTCGGTGACGTCCCCATCGGGGGATCGCGTGCGTCAAAAGGTCACGCCACCCGTGCCTCCGCTGCCCGGCGGCCCGGGCCAAAATCCGATTTATCGGTACGATCAATTTTTAAAAGAATAATCTGAGGCAAGATCGTCCGAGGTGTGCGATTGGCGGCGGTACTGCAGAGGGGAGATCCGCATGATTCGGCGGAACTGTGCCGAAAAATAGCTTGCCGTGCAAAATCCGCACTCCTGCGCGATCTCGGTGATGCTCCGCTCCGAATACGCGAGAAGGTTGCAGGCCTGCCATATACGGGTCTCAAGAATGTATTCGCTTGGGCTGATCCCAAAGGCATCCTTGAAAACGTGGTAAAAGCGATCCTCGCTCAGATGCACCGCCGCGGCGAGCTCACCGACCCGCAGGCTCGCCGATAAATTTTTCAGAACGTAGCTTTTAACGAGCTCAAGCTCGTTTTTTCGCCCGATGCTTTTGCTGCTTGGTATTTTTGAGTATTTTAGGAGAATTGCGAGAAGCTCGCAAATGCAACCTAAAACAAGGCAGTCCAGGGCGGCGGGATCTGAGTCATCCTGCAAAAGCGCATAAATTCGGTTGATTGTGTTCTCAATTTGCCGATCCGAGATCACGTTATCAAAGCGCCGCTTAAGCAAGGAGGGCAGGGTCAGCTTTTGAAGATCGATAATAATACACACCGCCCGACAGCCTGCTCCCCAATCGTTGCAGGAGTGAAGCTCACCGGGGTTGACGGCCGCAAGCTGACCTGCCTCGAGCGTCATTTCTCGTCCGTTGCATTTGTACTTACAGCCCTCGGTGACAAAAAAATACATCAGTTCAAGCTCTCCCTGCGCGTGGGGCTTCATGGGCATGGGGGAATCGGTAAAGCATATGCGGATAGGCGTGCGCTCGGCACCCGACCATTTATAATGTGAATTTTTCATTACTTCCTCTTTCAAACAGCGGAATTATTATATTTTACGGCGGATTTATTGTTGCTTTCTCGCGCTTTACAGCGATATAATTATTATATCATTATCTTGAATCAAAATCAATATTGCGGAGGAAAAATGAGAAACATATTGGATTTCGGCGCTGTCGGCGATGGCGTGACTCTCAACACGGGGGCGATCCAGGCGGCGATCGATGCGGGCGGTGCCGTGTATATTCCCGCGGGGGTATTCGTAACGGGAACGTTACACCTGAAAAGCGGCGGCGGGCTTTATCTTGATCACGGCGCGGTGTTGAAGGCAAGCCACCGTCGTGCCGATTACAATGCCGTGGATTATTGCCCACAAAACAGGGCGTACGAGCAAGAAAGCATGGTTGGTACACATCTCATTTCCGCAGTCGAGCAGGAGGATGTGTTTATTGCGGGCTTCGGAACGGTGGACGGAGAATCGAATTTCTGGGTCAATGGGAATCATATGGACAGGCACGGGGATTTTTACGCTATGCCTCCGCTTGAGAGCAACCGCCCGGGGCAGATGATCTTTTTTGCGGAATGTAAAAATGTCCGAATTCAGGACGTGAGATTGAAGAAAGCCCCCTTTTGGCACCTCTTCTTTCACGGATGTGAGAACGTTCAGGTGCGAGGTCTGTCTATTATGGGCGAGCGGCGCCAATGGACAAACGACGGGATAGATATCGACTGTTGCAAGAACGTTACCGTCAGCGATTGCATTATCGATACCGGCGACGATGCCATCACCCTGCGCGCCAACTCCGCGCCGTTGCTTCACAGCGACGGTATTTGCGAGAACGTTGTTATTGAGAACTGTGTGCTGACGAGCTATCTTGATTACGGGATCCGCATGGGAGTGGGCGATGGACTTATCCGAAATTGCATGATCTCAAATATTGTCATAAAGGATTCCTTGAACGGCATCGGCATCTCTTGCAGATACGGTCCTGAAGGAAACGGGGTGTCGGTGGAAAATATTAAGCTTCAAAATTTGACGGTTGAGGCGCATAACGCCTTTGAAATGAGAATGAGTGCCAGCGACAGCCATCCTCCATTTACCGAGCACAGGTATATGAAGGATATTGATTTTGACACGGTAAACGTATACTGCGACCGCGGCAGCTATCTTATAGGGTTTGATAATTCAACCGTTTCAAGCGTTTCATTCAGAAATATGCGGATGTATTTCAGAGGGGAGGATACGGAAAACGGACGGTACCGCTGTAATTGGATCGACGTGCGCGACAAAAAAGCGGCGTTTTATATCCGCCGGGCGGGAGACGTCGTTTTTGAGAACGTGACCTTTGAGCACGCCGAAGGCAGTGACTTTGTGTGCGATATTATGAGCGAGAGCTGCGAAAAAGTACAACTCATTCGCACAAATGCCGTACATAAGAGTTTATAAAAAATTAAAGGCAATGCCGTTGCGGCATTGCCTTCATTCTTTTATTCGTAGAAATTCCGCGAGATGACCTCGTCCTGCCATTCGGGGGAGAGGCTGGTGAAGCGGGCGGAGAAGCCCGTGACTCGGACGATGAGGTCGGGGTATTTTTCGGGGTGCGCCTGCGCGTCGAGAAGCTCCGCTTTTGAGGTGCAATTGAGCTGGAGCGATTGGATCGCAGTGCAGGCGACGGCGCGGAGAAAGCCCGTGAGGCGGTCGACGGGCGTGCCCGTCGGCAGAATGATATTGACCACCGAATTGGCCGCCATAGTGGATGGGTCAAGGCAGGCGAGGCTGTTGATCACGTCGTTGACGCAGGGAATGCGTTTGAGGCGCGAGGGGGTCAGCCCTTGGGAGAAATACTCGCCCGCGCGGCGACCGTCGGGAGTGGCGAGGGTCTTTTCGCCCCACCAGCGGATCTCGGTGTAGGTCAGATGTCCCATATGCACGCGGCCGCCGTAGCTGCCCGTTTTGCGGCTGAAAATATCAAAAAGATCGTTGTTGAAGCGGTTGGCAAGCTCGCAGGAGTCGGCGCACCCGTCGCCCCAGCCGTGGCATTTTGTGGCCTCGAGCCGCATATCCTCAAAGCCCTCCCAATTGGCACGAATGGCCGCGAGGTACTGCGCGAGAGTGTATTTTTTGCTGTCATAGATCAGCGTTTTCATAGCCATCAGCGAGTCCACAATGTTGGGAAAGCCGAAAATGAGCTGATAATCATCTCGGTATTTCGCGCCGCCCATAGTGAAATCTCTGTGATTTTCTATGCAGTCCTCAAGGGTTGAAGAAAAGATGGGAAACTGACATACCTGCCCGAAGATCTGCCCACCTCGTCGCGTTTTGTCGAGCTTGGCATCGAGAAGCCGCTCACAGTTGCGGAGAGTCCTTTGGTAGAGCTCCTCAAAGCTCTCCGAGCCGTCCAGGCGCTCGAATTCGATGCCCACGGCGGCCATTTTGTCGGTCAGATCATGCAGAGAATACTCAAAGGGCTTGAGCAGGTTGAGATAACTGCCGTGGTCGGATTTTTCCTGATTCACCACGATGTCCCAACAGCCCGCAATCATATAGTCGCGCGCCTCGTCGATGGGTCTGCCTGCGCGGACGAGGGCGGGGATGGTGGCGTCATCGTTCTGCAAAAGCACCGCGGTGGTGCCCTTGGAGATCGCGAGATTTAACGCATCGAGGTACTCGCGGGGCGAATTTTTCGAAAAACGGCACTTGATCTTGGGGAAAATGATCTTTTCCTCCCACTGGGCGCGCAAAAAGAGCTCGGTCAGCTCGTTATAGAGGGGCGCGCCGTCGCTGTCACAGCCGCCGAGAGTGTAGGTGTTCTCAAGCTCGTGGTCGGCGTAGCCCTCCATCAGCATATCGTGATCGTAGTGGCAGTCCCAGATCAGCAAAAATTGGCAGATCAGACCGTACGCCCCCTCGCGTGTCAGCAGTCCGCTCTCAACGTCGGCGCGGTAAAAGGGGATCAGATCGCGGTCGAGGCGACCGAAGGTGTTGGGTCCCGCACCCTCAAGAGAGCCGAGAACGGTGCGCATAAACGCGAGAGTCGCCAAAGCTTCGTAAAGCGTTTTAGGTGCTTCCCACGGGACGCGTCGGGCGGTTTTCGCAATACGTGTAAGGTTTTCGCGGCAGGTCGGGTCGTTCTCGACGGCCAGCATAGCCTCGGCGCGGTCGGCGAACTTTGCCGCCATTTTTTTCATTACCAGCATACCGTGGCAGACGGCGTTCAGAAACTCGGCCTCGTCCTCGGTCTTGGCGTTTGCAAGCTCGGCTTGCGCTTTGGCGTAAATGCCCGCCAGACCGCTCTCCAGGATGGGGCGGCAGTTGAAATTGAAGTGCTGATTTATATCGTTGTAGGGGCCGCAGATGAGGTAGAGCTGCTCCTTCTTTTGCGCTTGTGTGAGGGCATACAGCTCGGGATCCTGATCCTCGAAAAGATGCCGATTTCGGGTGAAGACCCAACCGTTGGCCTGGGTGAAGCGGTGACCCTTTGCGCTGAAGGCACCGTCGGAGAGTGAGGTCAGCACGCCCGTTTCATAAAAATAAGGGGCGTGGCGAAAGACCACAGGCTCAAATTCCTCGCAGATAACGTCATACTGCAGGCATTTTTGAGCGAGCGCGCTCATACCGTCCGTGTATCGGGCGTCCATAATGGGGAAGCAGTGCTCGGCAAAGGCGCGCGAGCGCTCGGCATCGCCGTGAATATAGAAGGAGTGAAGCTCCTCCCGCAAATTTTTAAACATATAGATCTCCGTTTTGCTTGATTTTCTGCTTTTAATATAGCACACGGGGCGACGGTCGGCAATGGAAAAGAGAGAAAATTTGTAAAATACGGAAATTTTATATTTACAAAAGGGCTCGGCCGTGGTAAAATGAAATAAAAAAGAGAAGGGCAGAGCTTTATGGCTTTTGAGGATATAAGAATCAAGGATGTGGGTGCAGTATTGCATTACCGCCCGAATATCAGGAGATGGAGAGCGGAGGGGCGCCGCGAGCATATTATCGGTGTTCAGCTCAGCGGCTCGGCCATCCACGATTTCGGATACAAAAAATTTGTATTATCGGGAAATTGTATTTTGTTTTTCAATCGGCGCGACGATTATGACGTAGATGTGCAGGAGGCGGGCGATTCTTTTACCGTGCATTTTTCGACATATGAGGACGTAGATGCGGAGAGCTTTTGTATTCCGTTGGCTAACGTCAGCGATGCGCTGTCGATCCTCGGTCGCATTGAGAGCGCGAAAAACGAGGGCGACGGGCTGACTCTGCTTTCGCTTATGTACCGCCTCTGTGCCGAGTTTGATCGCATCCGCAAAAAGACCTACTCGCCACGCGATGCGCGTATGCTCGCCGCCAAGGCACATATGGACGCGCACTTTGTCGACCCCGATTGCCTTGCCGCTGCTGTGGCGGCGAGTGGGCTTTCAGCGCGCCGCTTCGGTGATCTTTTCCGCGCCGCATTTGACACCACGCCGAACAGATATATAGTGGGACGTCGGGTCGACCGCGCCGAATCCCTGCTTGAGGCGGGCGGTCTGACCGTGGCTGAGACCGCCGAGCTTTGCGGCTTTTCGGACGTTTACTATTTTTCGAAGGTGTTCAAGCGCGAGACGGGCGTTACTCCCGGAAAGTGGAAATAATAAAGTCGGGCCGTCCCTGCCGTCTGCCCGAAATTAATTAAAATTTAACTTTACAAATACCCAAAAGCGGTGTATAATATAATTAATTATATCATCCCGAAAGAAAGGAAGGCTTTCCTCCCGAAAGCCGCGGATCCGATCATGAGCTTTCCCGAGCTTGAAGAAAAATTCGTGTCCTCGCAAAAGATATTCGACGGTCACATAGTTTCCCTCACCGTGGACACCGTAACCCTGCCAAACGGCGCAGAGGCCACCCGCGAGGTGGTGCATCACCCCGGCGCGGTATGCGTCGTCCCCCTAACCGACGAGGGCGAGGTCATCTGCGTGCGACAGTTCAGATACCCATTCTCCCGCGTGACCCTGGAGATTCCCGCAGGCAAGCTGGACTCAAAGAGCGAGGATCCCCGAAAGGCCGCTCTGCGCGAGCTCCGCGAGGAGACCGGTGCCGTTTGCGAGAGCCTTGAGTTCATCGGCGAGCTCTACAGCTCCCCCGCCATCCTCGGCGAGACCATTCATATGTACCTTGCCACCGGCCTCAGCTTCGGCGACTGCGACCCCGACGACGACGAATTTCTCACCGTCGACCGCATTCCCCTCGGCACGCTTGTGGACAAAATAGTTTCCGGCGAGATCTGCGACGCAAAGACCCAGGCCGCCGTACTGAAGACCTACGTTAAAAAGGAGCTCGGCAAATGAAACTGAAGCTTAAATACAACAGAATAATCTTTGTCAGCATGGCGTTTTTCCTGATCCAGCTCTTCTGGCAGTGCTACGACACGCTGATCCCCAAGATCCTTACCGACAAATTCGGTATGTCCCAGACCCTGTCGGGCGTTTTTATGGCTCTCGACAATATGCTGGCCCTCTTTTTGCTCCCGCTTTTCGGCTCGATCTCCGATAAGTGCAAGTCGCGCTTCGGCAAGCGCACGCCCTTCATCGTTATCGGAACGGTGCTGGCCTGCGTGCTCTTCGTCTCCCTCAGCTTTGCCGACAACTGGCAGCTGACAAACATCGAGGCCGTGTCGGGCGACGATCAGGTGGCGGTCAAATCCGAGCTCTATAACGCAGACCTCGGAGATATTACCGATAAAATCCACGAGGAGTACGAGACCGAGGAGGAGTACCTCTCCATTCCCGTCTACACTCTTGACGAAAACGGCGTCGAGACCAAGACCTACACCGAGGAATACAAGGATTTCGTAGTCCCCGCCCGCCAAGCCTACGCCTGGCAGAGGACGCTGACCAACCCCGCGCCTATGATCGTTTTCGTGGTGCTTTTGCTTTTCACGCTGGTTTCTATGAGTATTTTCCGCTCGCCCGCCGTTGCGCTGATGCCCGACGTGACCCCGAAGCCCCTGCGCTCCAAGGCTAACGCCGTGGTCAATATGCTTGGCGGTCTCGCAGGCGCCATAGTGCTCGGGCTCGGCATCGTTTTCGGCACCGACGCGGGCAAAAACTCCCTTATGAGCTACACCGTCTTCTTCTCGGTGGTGGCGGGTCTTATGATGATCGCGCTTCTCATCTTTATTTTCACGGTCAAAGAAAAGAAATGGGCTGAGGATGCCCGCCTGATCAGCGAAAAATACGGTATCACCGACGAGGCCAAGGAGGAAGCCGCCAGACACGGCGACCGTCACCTGTCCGCAGGTGAGCTCCGCTCGCTCATTCTTCTGCTGCTTTCCGTGGCTTTCTGGTATATCGGATACAACTCCGTCACCTCCAAATATTCGGTCTACGCCCCCGAGGTGCTGGGCGTGGGCTTTAACACCACCCTGCTTGTGGCAATGGTCGTAGCCTTCGTGGCCTTCGTGCCCGTGGCCATCCTTTCCTCCAAGCTGGGGCGCAAAAAGACCATCCTCGTGGGCGTTGGAATGCTCGGAATCTCCTTCCTTGTGGCCTCCTTCATCCGTCAGGGCGCGCCCGAATGGCTGATGTATATCTTCTTCGGCGTGGCCGGCATCGGCTGGGCTGCCATCAACGTCAACAGCTTCCCCATGGTGGTGGAGCTTGCCACGGGCAGTGACGTGGGCCGCTACACCGGACTTTACTACACCGCAAGCATGGCGGCGCAGGCCATAGCTCCCGTTCTCGGAGGCGTTTTCCTCGACTTGATCGGTATGGAGGCTATGTTCCCCTTCGGCTTCGTGGCGGTGGCCGCGTCATTCGTCACCATGATCTTCGTAAAGCACGGTGACGCCAAGCCCACGGCACAGCAGATAATGGACGAGGCAGGCGACGACTAATGTTTATTGAGGTTTATATTATCACCGGCGTGATCGCGTTTTTGTTTCTCATCTACCTCTTTTTGATCGCTCCGAGATTCAGAAAAAGAAAATTCAAGCTCCCAGAGGGCGGCTACGCCCACAGAGGGCTTTGGAACGAAGAACGCCCCGAAAACTCCATGTCAGCCTTCAGGGCGGCGGTGGAGGGCGGCTACGGCATTGAGACCGACGTGCGTCTGACAAAGGACGGCGTACCCGTGCTTTTCCACGACGACACCCTGCTCCGCGTTTGCGGCGATGACCGTCGGGTCATCGACTGCACCTATGAGGAGCTGAAGTCCGCGCGCCTCAGCGGCAGCGACGAGGGCATCCCCACCCTTGCCGAGCTTCTCGAGCTGGCGGGCGGCAGGGTGCCGCTGCTCATCGAGCTCAAGGGTGAGGATCTCTGCACCGAGCTCTGCCCCGTCATCGCCCCGATGCTTGAAGGCTACGGAGATATGATCACCGTTGAGTCCTTCAACCCGATCCTGCTCGGTAAAATGAAGAAAATAATGCCCGATATGCCACGCGGTCAGCTCGTCACCTCGCTGGTGGCTCAGGGGCACCCGGGCAATATCTTCAAAAACGGCATCCTCTCCTGTATGATGCTCAATTTCCTGTCGCGCCCCGATTTTATCGCCTATAATAAGGACGTCCCCGGCGGCGTGTCCATCTTCCTCTGCACCCGCATTTTCCGCGCAGGCCGCTTTGTCTGGACGGTCAGAGGCCGCGAGGAGCAGGAAAAATTCCTCAAAAAAGGCATTACACCCATTTTTGAGCACAGAGATTAACGGAATAATACCAAGCCCCGACGGGTTTTCCGTCGGGGCGTTTTTCGTTAGATGGCTGGGGGACGATAAAGTGGAGTTTGAATGTCTAAACTGAGCCCTTTTTAAAAGTTTTATCAAAGCTTTCAAAGAAGGGCTCGGCTTAAACCCTTCAAGCTCCTATTCTTTGCTATCTTCGTTGTCGGCCGTGGCACCCGATTATCGATAATTTTGTCATTTTTAGAATTATGCGGGAGAGTGTGCGGCGATATGATCGTTTGTGATCGTTTTTGATCGATAATGGCGTCAGAGACTTTCATATGTTCATTATGCACAAAAATCACAATATTTTTTATGCATAATGCATAAATATTTTTTGATATTTTTGTTAATGCTGCGAATTTACAACGCGGATCGCGTGTGTTATAATCAAATCACCATCTCAAAGATGAACAAAAGGAGGACAAAAAATGAAAGCCCTATCAAAAGCATTTACACTTCTGCTCGCTGCGATCACGGTCTGCTCAATGCTTTCCTTCAGCAGCTTTGCGGCAACCGAGGACCTTGAAGATTTCGACGTCTGGGACGGTTCTGCCGACACAAGCTGGTTTGAAGAAGGAACAAAAGAATATGATATAGATACCGCAGAAAAGCTGGCGGGAATTGCAAAGCTTACGGATGACGGTAACACTCTTGAAGGTTATACCTTCTACGTTACGAAAAATATGGATCTTAACAATCTTGAATGGTTGCCCATAGGTCCCACACAGCCCCTGACCTTCAGCGGAACTCTTCTCGGAAAGCTCAACGGTCAGGAGGGTGCATCGGTAACGGTTAAAAATATGAAGATCAACCGCACGAAAGAAAGCAAGCATGCTGCCCCCAACGTCGGATTTATCGGAACTCAGTCGGCAGGCGTATTCAAGTATTTTAATTTTGTTAACGCAAACGTCTACTCCGAGTTTGCAACTACCGGTATTGCCGTTGGTTATATCAGAAGCAAAGCCACGGCCTGCGAAAACATCGTTGTTGTGGATTCTTCCGTCAGCACTGCCCCCGGAGTTACCGAATGGGCAGGCGGTGTTGTAGCTTACGTAAAGCCTAACGAGGGTATCCATTGCACCTTCAGGAACCTCGCCTTCATAAACGGATCCGTTGATTGCCAGGGAGCAAAGCACACGGGCGGAGTTATCGGTTGCTTGCAAAGAGTTTCCGGTGAATTTGAAAATCTTTATGCATCGGGAGTGATCTATTCCGACGGACAGGGAGTAGGCGGTCTCGTGGGCTCTCTGCTTTCCGAGAAGGGGGCAGTTGAGCGTTCGTTTAAGAACTGTCAGTTTGACGGTGTCGTCTATTCCGACTTCCAAGCCGAGACCGGCGCAATGGTCGGCTACGTCGAGGAGGCGGCAAAGCTCACCTTTGAAAACTGCGTTAATACCGGCGTCAGCCGTGCAAGCTGTCTTGAGTCGATCGAAAGAAGCTTTTCTTGGATAGGTAGTCTTTTCAGTACCGGCGAGATCGAGTTCACTGCGACGAACTGCTATGATAACAGCCACGCTTCGTATCTGATAGGTGAGAATTTTTCCGACGATAAGGATTGCTCGAATTATAAGCCTACTGCGTTGACCTTTGAGCAAATGTCCGGCGCGGTAAATGCTATGATCAATATGACGGGTCTTGATTTTGTTGATACTTGGGAGCCCAGAGAGGGTATGACACCCGTCCTTGCCATCGCGAAGGACTACGGGGCAAGCAAGTACGCCGCGGCGGATCTTTCGTGGTTCGATGCTGACGTGACCAAGGAATATGCCATCGAGAACGACAATCAGCTTCTCGGCCTCGCAATGCTCTCCTACGCTTGCAGTCCTACAGAGTATACCTTCAAGGTTGCGGACAGCCTCAAGGATAAGATGACGGAGGAGCTCTTCTCCGAGTATTTCCTTGACAAATTCAACGGAGAAGAGGAAGTGACCACCGCAGCCCCCGAGACCTCCGAGGGTCCCCACAACACCACTGTTGAACCTGACAATACTACTGTTGAGCCCGACAACACCACTGTTGAGCCCGACGGAACCACTGCTGAGCCCGACGTAACCACCAAGCCCACCACTCCCGCAGGCACCACTGCTCCCGCAGATGACGGTGAGTCTGCTGAAGATGGTTGCGCAGGTTGCGGCGGCTTCTCGGTCGCAGCATCCTTCCTCGCACTTATCTGCGCCGCAGGTGCCGCTATCGTTATCAAAAAGAGATAATTCCTTTACTTCCTTTCTTAAACCTTGTCCCCGAATGTAAGGAGCTCTGGGACAAGGGACGCCCCGCCGATCTCGGCGGGGCGTTTTTATTGCATAATATAGTAGAGCCTATAGCCAGAATGTTCGTGCATAAAGGGGCTTTCCTTCATTATCCGTTTCGTGACCGAGTGAGGTCGGCGTTCTCTGATCTCGGTGATGCCGTGGCTCTTTACGTCCTCGAAAAAGCTGTCTATCAGCTCGTCGCGCCCGTCCGTTCCGATGGGCGTTCTTACCAGCTTTAAAAAACGCACAGAGAGATACTCGCGCTCAACTCGCCGTCTTATCTCATCGGTTTCGGCAAGCGACATAGCATCCTTGAAGATGGCCTCCGCGGCTTCGATAAACCCGTCGGTGATATACTCGGCGTCGGGATTCTGATATATCGTCAGAGGCGCGCTCTCGCAGATCTTCATTGCAAGACGGGCATATTCCTCCATTTTGTCTCCCGCCTGCCCGAAAACAGCGCGGCAAAAGCGCTTGATCTCAAGGTCAACGTCGGTGTCGGGATCCCACAAAAGTCTGCTGATAACGTATGCCTTCAGCCCGTCAAGTGCCGCGCCGCCGCCGTAGGCGAAATTGCCCTGCTCAAGCACGCCCTTGATACCGAGCTCGCGGAAGAGCTTGACGTTTTCTTTGAGAACGTGCAAATGAACGAAGGGCTGGCAATAATTTCTGAAATTGACCGCGTAATCCCAAACGTAGAGCCTGCTCGCGTGATCGCGCCAGTCCCTCAATGCGTTGACAAACTCCGCCTCGGTGGGCGAGCCCTCGTCAGCAAGCTCCGAAAGAGGTCTGTCAAATCTGCAGGATATGGAGCAAAGCCTGACTATAACGTTATCCCTCGCCACAACCTTTTTCGGCGCGGGCAGGGAATATCGATAGGCGAAGGTGTGGATGAGCACGTGGGGGTAATCGTCCTTTATTCTGTCCGCAAGCGCGTTGGCAAAATGAATGATCGGCCCTGCGGGGCTTTCTTCCTCTTCTTCGAGTGCCATGCATTTTTCACAGGTGCAACGCTTTTCATTGTCATTCTGTGCAACCGAGAACACGCGGCATTCGGGGTTCTCCTTTATCCATTTTCGCAGAGTTGCCTCGGCTACGTCAAGCACTTCGGGGTTTGTCAGGCAGAGCTGGCTGTCCCTTTGCCTTTCGCCGTCGATCTCCGAAAAATACTCGGGATGCTCGTCAAAATACTCCGTGTCCGGCACAAGGTCGTTAAAGGAATGGTGAAAATTGAACCATTTCATACGTCCTCCGCGCCCGACGGAAACGTCGCCAAGGCTTGTGTTGGAGCGGTTTTTTGCGCAGAAATCACCGTCAAAGGCGAACCTGAAATAAGTGTCCCTGAATTCAAATGCGGGGGATACTTCTATTTCATCAAGCTCAATTTCAAGCGTTTGGTGCTCCTCTACCGTTTCCGTGTCCTTTGTGAAGCAGGCAAATCCGCAAAATTTTTCAAGGAAATAATAAACCCCGTAAAGCACACCTCTTGAGGTATTTCCGATAATATAAATGTGCTCGCCGCGGCCGTATATGCGAAAGCCCTCCTCGGGGAGCCCCTCCGCCGAGTCGCTCTCACCGCGCACGGCAGGGCCTATTCGGAGCTCGGGCCCCTGCATGGGACAGCGATCCGAAAAATAGGGAATGACCGCACCCGTTGACTTTAGCAGATATTTTTGCAGCTCGGATGCCGCGTAGCGCACGGTTTCGTCGGCATACTGATGCGCGACTATATGATATATGCTTTCGCCGTTCTCGGCAATACGGTAAATACTCACGGTTTGTCCTCCTATATGAGTTTTTGCGTGCTCGCTTTTATGTTTGAGCCAATTATGATGATATCAAGAAACATAAAAAAGCGCGGTAGCATTTTCCTTTAGTTCAAATTCGATGCAGTCGGTAACTTGATCGTGTATTTCTGCGCCGAACACCGATGAAATTTTGCAGGTGCGCGGCAAATGCAGGCGCTTACTTCCTCCGGTAGCGGAGTGGAGCCCCACATATCCGTTGCCCACGTAAACAACATCCTTTTCATCGGTGTAAAAATGAATTCCGTTGCTTTTATAAAACTCTTGTATTTCCTCCACTGTAAGCTCACAGTGCTCGGCGCTTGCCGCAAGATAAGGAATCCCCATCTTATGGCAAAGCTCCATGGCGTGCTTTCCTGCTTCGGACGGCAGAGAAAACGGGAAAACGGCGGCCTTGTAATTTCTTAAAATATGCTCCGCTTCTTCCACCATAAGGGAATCGTAGGGAACTCCGGTCTTTCCCATAGCTGTGCGCGTGAGCTTTACAGACTTTATTTGGGGCGATCCCGTCAGCATATTTGCATAGCTTTGCTCATCGCCAAAAAACGCCACGTCTGCTGAAAGAGGGGTAGATCCATCCGATAACAGATCTTTATCGTAGATCTTTTTCATTTTCGCCAATTCATTCAAAAGGATTGGATCGTCGTACCAACCGCCCCACATATCAAACCACCATATTGCAGATGCCTTGGTGATCTGATGGGCGAATGATTTGCGCAAAGCATAAACCGAAAGCTCTTGGGTGGGAGGGCCTGCCCAAAGTGAAACACCGTTGGTCATATAAATATCGTCGGGATATTCACAGGGACGCGCTTTTTGTATCCCTTCGGTCAGATAGGTTCTGATGTCGCACTCGATAAAGCAAAGCTTACCGTGGTTTTTTAACGAATCCACGGGCATCATATCTGCCCAATCCATACCGAATGCCCTATTCAAGGTATACGCATTGGGGGAGGAGAAGAAATCAAAATTCGGTGAATCTATGATAGCTCTCAGGCCGTAAGACCCGAACAGAGCCGAGTAAGTTTCAAAAGTGTAGCCGTAAAACGTGCCCACCACCTGCTCAAAATTTGTTTCGCGCTTCACCGCTTCTGCAAAGATATCTGCGGACTTTGCCATGGCGAGATTTGCAAAATGCGAATATCTTTTCGCGTTTTCCGAGATTCCTGAAGGGTTGCCCGTATAAGCGTATTCCTCGCGGAGAGGGAGAACGGCGTTATCCGTGCCGTAGATTTCTTTGACCCATTGGCGGTACAGCTCTTGAGCGGCAGGGCAGATATCCCCTGCGTGGTCGCGATACATCCATTCCTGAGTCAAGCCTCCGCAGATCATCCAGCCGCCGATACGGTGCGCATAATCAGAGCCCTTTACGTGGCGGATGATGCTTACCAACATTTCAGAGCCATCTCTGCGGTAAGATTCGGAAAACATTATTTCACGAAGCGCGCCCATGTCGGTACGGTATACGTCATCGGGGTGAGTGTCCACCCACCATTTGGGCATGCTGATATATATTCTCGGAAAGATTACGGCATCGGGGCAGTTTTGCAGAATTTCCCTTATATATTCCTCAAATTCGGAGTAGTTGGGATTTTCGGGGTCTTCAAAAACTCCGAAATGGAATGGAGAAAACAGAGTTTTTGAGTTGATAGGAAGGGTCGTAAAGGATATGTTTATGAAGAAAATGCGGTATCCGGCATCAATGAAGTCCCGATGGTGATTTCTTTCGGGAAAATACGTAGTGTAAGCCATGGCGGTTGTGGGATTACCGTCGATGAAAAGGCAGGGCTTACCGTTTTTGATTTCTATTTTACTTTTCAGCATTATATTTGTTCTTTAAACGAAGAAACGGCTTTTCTTATATTCCACTCGTTGGCTTCAAGCCTTGCGATGGCCTCGTCCTCGTCGCATTTAAGTATTTCGCAAACGATACGGATCACGCGGCGCTCCAGCTTTTCGTTGGAGGGGGCAAGGTTGATCATCATATTTTCGTAGACCTTTCCGGTCTTTGCCATGGCGCAGGTGGTCAGGGTGTTGAGGACGATCTTCTGCGCCGTGCCAGCCTTGAGGCGGGTAGAGCCCGTGAGGACCTCGGCTCCCGTGTCGGTAAAGATCGGGATATCTGCCGCGCAGAGGATCTTGGTGTCGGGGTTGCTGGAAATACCGACGGTCACAGCGCCGAGGGCCTTTGCCGTTTCCAGAGCGCCCACAACGTAGGCCGCGTTTCCTGCGGCGGAAATGCCAACCAAAACGTCACCCGCTTCAACTCCGTGCTCACGGATGGCATCGCAACCGTTTTCGTAGCGATCCTCCTCGTTCTCTCCCGCGCGGAAGACTCTCTCGTTGCCGCCGGCAATGATTCCCTGAACCTGCCCGTGGGGTACGCCGAAGGTGGGGGGACACTCGGCGGCGTCGATAATGCCGAGTCGACCCGACGTTCCCGCGCCGATATAGAAGAGTCTGTGGCCGCCGTTGAAGGCCTCGGCCACCGCGTCAACCGCCTTTGCGATCTGGGATGCCGCGTTTTCGCAGGCGCGGACGGCATCGTAGTTCGCCGTAATGACGAGACGCGCCATATCCTCGGTGCTCATTTTATCCATCTGCATGCTTGCAGGGTTTCTCATTTCTGTTCTTGCGATCTTCATACTGTGTATCCTCCGTATGTTTTGTTAAAATTTTGCGAAAAGCTGTCAGTCAGCGCGTGACCGCCGAGGGCGCAGGCGGCGCGGCAGGCCCCGTAAACGGGGGGCAGGCAGTTGACGGTCAGCTCGACCGTGCTGTATTTTTTTACGGCGGGGCAGAGAATATCCCCGTGGTTTTCAAAAATGCCGCCGCTGGCGATGGCACGGGGCTCGGCGCCGTAGGTTTCAACGCCGCGGTTGAGCAGCTTCGCAATGGCGCGGGCGGTTTTGTCGATTATGTCCGCCGCATTTGTGTCGCCCTGACCGTAGGCCTCAAAAACGGTCTCGGAAAAGCCCGCGATATAGGGCTTGCCGCCGCCGTATATTTTGCCGAGATGGTCGCTGACCGCATCCACTCCCATATGCCGACGGACAAGCGTGCCGAGGATCGAGGGTTCGGTCTGCCCGTCCTCCTCTTCAAGCGCCACGCGGATGGCGTCGCGCCCGATGTCGTAGCCGCTTCCCGCCTCGTCGAGCAGATATCCCCAGCCGCCGATTCGGGTGTGGGCCTCGCCGCGGCGCACGAAGACTACCGAGCCCGTGCCGCTGATGACCGCCATATGGGCCCCGTCATCCATGGCAAAAAGGTTGGCGGAATCGGTCTTGACCTCTATTTTGAGCTGTGGATAGAGCTTTGAAAGCTCTGTATGCAAACGCCTCTCGTGACCGCCCGTGAGTATCCCCGCAACGCCGCAGAACACAGCCTTGAGGGCAGGGTGCTCCAACAGGATCTCGTGTATTCCGTCGGAAATTACGGACAGAGTTTTGGCAAAGCCCACGTCATTGGGGTTGCAGCCGCCGCGCAGAATGCGTTTGATCACGGAGCCGTCGGCAGTTACCACGGCAAATTCGGTCTTGGTGCCGCCGCCGTCGATGCCGAGGAAAAGACTGTCGCGGGCGGGGCGAAGCAGATCGTCGGTCAAAACTCCGAAAAATGATGCGATACGAATGAGATTTTCAAGGTCGGGCGGCGCGATGCCGCGCTCCCAATTGGAGACCGCCTGAAAGCTGACCATAAGCCTGTCGGCAAACTCGCTCTGTGTCAGCCCTCGCTTACGGCGTAGCTCGCGAATGCGTTCCCCGATCAATTTTACGTCTATCATTTTGACCTCCCTTTGGTTTATATATCTATTTTAACAATTTATAGTTGAAAAATCAAGCAAATAGTGATTGAAAATTTCAAAAAATTCAATTATTAATTGAAAAAAGCAATATCACCGATCAGATGATATTGCCTTTTTGTTTTGGTCGCCCTGCGTGGGGCAAAATTATCCGAACATTACTCTGTTGACAATGCCCTCAAGATATTCCTGCCTGCCGCTGTCGGGGGTAGGGCAGGAGCCCATTTCCGCGGCGCGGTCGGCAAGCTCGGCAAGGGTGGCGTTGCCGGTTCTTATCCTCTGCCCGAGCTCGCCCTTGAAGCTTTCGTATTTCTTCTCAACAAAAGAGTCAAGCTCTCCGTCCTCGATAAGCTCTGCCGCCTTGATGAGCCCGAGGGCGAAGGTATCCATTCCGAGAATGTATGCGTGGAACATATCCTCATAGGTGTTGCTGGGTCGGCGGTTTTTGGCATCAAAGTTGAAGCCGCCCGTAAGTCCGCCCGCCTTCAGCACCTCGTACATACACATGGTGCTTTCGTAAACGTCATAGGGAAATTCGTCCGTGTCCCAACCGAGCAAATAATCTCCTTGATTTGCGTCGATGGAGCCGAGCATCTCGTTGATGGCGGATATACGAAGCTCGTGGCGGAAGGTGTGTCCCGCGAGCGTCGCGTGGTTTGCCTCGATGTTCAGCTTGAAATCTCGGTCGAGACCGTACTGACGAAGGAATCCGATAGCCGTTGCCGCATCAAAATCGTACTGGTGCTTCATAGGCTCCTTGGGCTTGGGCTCGATGTAGAAGTCGCCCGTAAATCCGATGCTGCGGCCGTATTCCACAGCCATTTTCATCAGAGCCGCAATATTTTCCTGCTCGAATTTCACGTCGGTATTAAGGAGAGTTTCATATCCCTCACGGCCGCCCCAAAACACGTAGCCGCGGCCGCCCAGCTTGACCGTCAGCTCAAGTGCCTTTTTTATCTGTGCCGCCGCGAAGCAATATACGTCAAGTGAGTTTGTACTGCCCGCGCCGTTCATAAAGCGGGGATTCGAGAACATATTTGCCGTGCCCCAAAGGCATTTAATGCCCGTGTCCTTCATTTTTTCGAGCATATAATCGGTGATCTCGTCAAGGCGGCGATTGGTCTCATTGATGTTCTCGGCCTCGGGGACTATATCAACGTCGTGGAAGCAGAAATACCCGATGCCGAGCTTTTGCATAAACTCAAAGCCCGCATCAACCTTTGCTTTTGCGTGCGCCATAGTTCCTTTTTCGGTGCCAAAGCTCTTGTCGGCCGTGTCTCTGCCAAACATATCGGTGCCCGCGGCGCAAAGATTGTGCCACCAAGCCATAGCGAAGGGCAGATGCTCGCTCATCTTTTTGCCCATAATGATTCTGTCGGCATCGTAGTATCTGAAGGCCAGGGGATTTTTCGTGTTTTTTCCCGCGTATTCGATTTTTTTAATATCTTTAAAAATTTCAGCCATTTGCCTTACTCCTTTATCTCTTTATAAAGCTCTTTTACGGCGGGATATATCTTTCGATATTTTTCATATCTGTCGGCGTAACGAGCCACAAGCTCACGGTCGGGCTTCACGGTTTCTTTTATTTTGAAAAAGCGGTCTGCGGCGCTGCTTACGTTTTCAAACTCTCCCGCTCCCACCATAGCAAGTATTGCCGAGCCGTAGCCCGGACCTTGCTCGGTCACGGGGATAGTCAGCTCAATATCAAGCACGTTCGCAAGGATCGCCCTCCACAGCCTTGATTTCGCACCGCCGCCGCAAAGGCAGCTTGATTTTACGTCGATTCCGAAATGCCTGATGATTTCAAGATTATCCTTGATGGCAAAGGCGACGCCCTCAAGGACGGCCTGATACATATGGGCGCGCGAGGTGTTGGGGCGCAGTCCGATGAACATTCCCGTGGCGTTTACGTCGTTTATAGGGCTTCTTTCTCCCATGAGATAGGGAAGGAAGAAAACCTCATTTCTTCCAAGCTCTCCCACGGCCTGTTCCGCTGCTTTATAGTCCTTTGTATTCAGAATTTCATCGCAGAACCATTTGTTGCAGGAGGCCGCCGAGAGGATACAGCCCATAAGGTGATAGCCCCCGTCGGCGTGGCAGAAGGAGTGTATCGCCTGCTTTTCGTCTCCCGAAAAGCTGCGGCTTGACACGAATACGGTTCCTGACGTGCCGAGGGAAATATTGCATTTGCCGTCGCCGACGGTTGCCGTTCCGATGGCGGCCGCGGCGTTGTCTCCCGCGCCCGCAACAACCACCGTTTCGGGGTTTAATCCGAGCTTTTCGGCAAGATCACGCTTGACCGTCCCGATCACCTCAAAGCTCTCGTAAAGCGAGGGCATTTGTCTCTCGGTTATCCCGCAAACGTCAAGCATTTCTTTCGACCAGCATTTATTTTTCACATCAAGCAAGAGCATACCCGCCGCGTCGGAGTAATCAGTGCAGTGTACTCCCGTGAAAAGATAGTTTATATAGTCCTTGGGGAGCATTATTTTGCGTATTTTTGCAAAATTTTCGGGCTCGTTTTCACGAAGCCACATCAGCTTCGGTGCGGTAAAGCCCGCAAAGGCAATGTTACCCGTGTATTCAAAAAGCTTTTCTTTGCCTATGACCTCGTTCAGATATGCGGTTTCTCTGTGGGTACGCCCGTCGTTCCAGAGTATTGTGGGGCGAATGGGTCTGTCATTTTCATCAAGTATGACAAGCCCGTGCATCTGCCCCGCCACGCCAATTCCGCGGACCAATCTACCTTCAAAGCCGCAAAGCAGCTCGGGGATAGCATCGCACACGGCATCCCACCAATCCTCAGCCCTCTGCTCACTCCAGCCCGAGCGGGGATAGCTGACACCGTATTCTCGCGCGACAGTATTCTTTATTTGACCCTCGGCGTCGCAAAGCATCAGCTTGACGGAGGACGTTCCGAGGTCTATTCCTATATAGTATTTCATTTTGCTTCTCTTTCAAAATTTACGGTTTTGCTTTCGCCCGCGCGCAGATGGACGCATCTGAAGTCGCAAAGCTTTTTGTGCGGCTGTTGCTCAAATCGCAGTACGGAATAGTCGGTATCAAAGTTTCCGACGTTTGATACCTCAACGGTATAATCGTCGAGCCATTTCTCATCGATCCGCGAATAGGTCAGGCCGTGACCGAAGGGATAAGTGACCTCGCCCTTGAAAAATTTATAGGTTCTGTTTTCCATACTGTAGTCCTCAAAGGGCGGGAGGTCGTCGACGGTTTTGTAAAACGTGACAGGCAGGCGCGCGCTGGGAGAGACCTTGCCGAAGAGGATGTCTGCCAGGGCGTTTCCTCCCTCGGCACCGGGATAGAAGCATTGCAGGACGGCATTGCACCGTGTCTTTGCCTGCTCCAGAGCAAGGCAGCTTCCGCTGACGTTGACAAAGACGGTGGGCTTGCCAAGGTCAAGGACGGCACCTATAAGCTTTTGCTGAGAGGGGGGAAAATCAATACCCGTCTTGTCTCCGCTGTCGTTATCGTTGTAGGCGTCGCCTTCTTCGCCCTCCATTGACGGATCGAGTCCTACGCAGAGGATCACGATATCGGCCTTTTTTGCCGCGATGAGCGCCTCGTTCAGATGAGCTGCCGTCCATCTTTCTTTGAAGGAATGACAGCCCTCCGAGTAAAGCACCCGGCAGTCGCTACCCTCCTGAATGCCACGCAGGATTGTCGTATAGCGGGATGGGATGCCGTTGTAGTTTCCGAGCAAGACGTCTTTTTTGTCGGCGTTGGGGCCGATGACCGCCAACGTCTTTTTCTCGCGGATGGGCAGGATCCCGTCATTTTTGAGAAGAACGATGCTTTTTTGCGCCATACGGCGGTTCAGTTGCCTGTGCTCCTCACATTCAACAACGTCGTAAGGGATATTATCGTATTCGCAATCGGTGTCGAACATACCGAGGCGGAAGCGCGCCTCAAAGAGCTTTTCCACCGCGGCGGTGATTGTCTCCTCCTTCACAAGCCCGCGGTCATAGGCCTCGCGCAGCCACATATACGCCTTGCCGCAGTTCAGCTGACATCCGCTGTTGACCGCCAAAGCCGCGCTTTCGCAGGCATCGGATGTGACCTTGTGGTTTTCGTGCATATCCACGATGGCACCGCAGTCCGAGACCACGTAGCCGGTAAACCCGAACTCACCGTAAAGAATATCCCCCAGAAGTCGGCGACTTCCGCAGCAGGGCTCGCCGTCGTAGCGGTTGTAAGCACCCATGACCGCCGAAGGGTCGGCGTGGTCGATGCAGTATTTGAAGGCCCAAAGATAAGTCTCGTAGAGATCCTTTTCGCTCACCTTCACGTTAAAGCAGTGGCGGAGCCTTTCGGGGCCGCTGTGTACGGCATAATGCTTGATCGTTGCGTCCAGCTTGCGATATTTTCCCTCGCCTTGAAGCCCCTTTATAAATGCAACTCCCATTCTTCCCGTAAGGTAGGGATCCTCGCCGTAGGTCTCGTGGCCGCGCCCCCAACGGGGATCGCGGAAAATGTTGATGTTGGGCGACCAATAGGTCAGCCCCTCGTATTTGTCGGTATATCCAAAGCTCTTATATTCGTTGTATTTTGCTCTTGCCTCGTCGGAAATGGCCGTCGCGACCCGATAGAGCAGGGCATCGTCAAAGCTCGCCGCAAGACCGATAGCCTGCGGAAAAACGGTAGCACAGCCCGATCTCGCAACGCCGTGCAGACACTCGTTCCACCAATTGTAGGCGGGAACGCCGAGCCGCTCTATGGCCGGTGCCTCGTATCGCATCTGTTCCATCTTTTCGTCCAGGGTCATTTGCGCGACCAGCTCGCGGGCGCGCTCGAAAAAGGTCATGGATTTCATTCTTTTCTCCTTCCTTTTGGGCTGTCCTTCTGACATTTTTGCTCCTTGAACTTATTTTAGCAGAAAAATATTGACATTTCTCGCAAAAAATCTTATAATTATAGACATATTTTTACTTCGGGAGGAAAACGTGTTTTATCAGACCCAGCATTTCGGGTTGTCCGAATATTTTCATAAGGAAAAGGGTGAAAATTTCTCGTTTCCGATGCACATACATCATTCCTTTGAGCTGATCGTTATTCTCGGGGGCTGTATGACGGTAGGCGTGGGGAACGACAGGTATGAATTGAAAAAAGGCGAGTGCATACTTATATTTCCCGAGCAGCTCCATTCGCTCGAGAGCACCGAGAGCGAGCATCTGCTTTTCATTTTCTCGCCCGATACAGTCAGCGCGTTTTACTCAAAGCACGCCTCGGAGCTGCCCGAATGCCCAAGATTTAAGGCTTCATCACATCTTATTTCCGAGCTCTCGGGGCTTGACGGGCAGTCTTCGATAATAAAGCTCAAGGGCGTGCTTTATTCGCTTTGCGCCCTGCTTGATGACAGCACCGGGTACGTGAAGAAAAAGGCCTTCGAAAAGGGCTTGCTTCAGTCAATATTTGAGTTTGTGGAAAATAATTACGATAAGGACTGCACTCTTGAGGCTCTCGGAAACGCCGTCGGCTATAACAGCTCTTATCTGTCAAGATATTTCGGCGGCGCAACGGGGATGTCGTTCGTGTCCTACGTGAATCAGTACAGGATCAGCCGCGCGTGTCATATGCTGAAAAACAGCGACAAGGCGGTGGTGGAATGTGCATATGACAGCGGATATACGTCGCTGCGCAGCTTTAACAGAAACTTCAAGCTCTGCGTGGGCGTCACTCCGAGGGAATACAGAACGGCAAAATAGAACGGGAAAAGGCAATATCAAACTGAGAGGGAATGATATTGCCTTTTTTACCCCGAGGGCGAGAACGAGCGAAGTATGTCGATAAAGGACAATAAAAATTAATAGAAATTTTGTGAAACTCTGTATTTTAGGTTGACAATGTCCTAAAATTTGTGTATAATAATATTGTAATTACAAAAGGAGGTATTGAAAATGAACTTAAATACGAAACAGATCGTTTCGATCTCCGAGGCAAATCAGAATTTTTCCCGTGTTGCGAGAATGACCGACAAGCACGGTGAGCTTTATATTTTTAAGAACAACAAGCCTAAATATAAGTTGGTGGATATCGAGCAGGATACCACTATCGAAATGACCGATGATGAGAAGATCGATTTTGTCGCAGCGCGTATTCTGAAGCTTTACCGCCCTGCCTTTGAGGAGCTTGCGAAATGATCAAATTCAGTCAGGAAAAGGTGCTTTTATTGCACAAGCTTATTACAGAGGAAACGGGCGGCGACCCGAACGTGCGCGATATTGCACTTCTCAACAGCGCGCTCGAATCGGCGTTTGCTACCTTTGACGGAAAAGAATTATACCCTACAAAACAAGAAAAGGGTGCACGTCTTGGCTTTGCGCTGATCTCCAACCACGCCTTTGTGGATGGAAACAAGAGAATCGGAATGTACGTTCTTCTAACATTTTTGGAAACGAACGGAATCAAACTCCGCCCCACCAATGCCGAGGTCGCCCGTGTTGGTCTTGCGGTTGCTGCAGGTGAGATGAAATACGAAGAGCTGCTTGATTGGATCTTAGAGAATGAAATTTAATAATGAAACACCGCCGAGAGCGACCAAACGGTTACTCTCGGCGGTATCTTATTATTCTTGAATAATAATTGTTGTCAGCGACTTTTTCTGATCGTCTGTTGGTTCTTTTAATTTGCCGTTGGCAATCAAAGTTTTAATACAGTGCAGTATAAACCACCCATCACTATAAAAAGTATATTGGAGACCGTATTTTTGCATGGTTTGCAACTGTTTCGGAGTTTCTTTAAGAACTGCATCGACATAAGCTTTTTTCAAATTTTCAAACTCGGTTCGATGCTTTTCTTTTATATGGTCACCGATCTCTATAAGCTGTCTGTTTATTTCTGCATCAGAAAGACAGAGGCAGCGGAATTTAATTTTATAGTCTCCCAAATCTTCACTGGAA
>JAFTOB010000096.1 GCA_017451545.1 Clostridia bacterium
AATATTTGCTTCGCAAATGTGAAGGGCGAATTTCATTTCACATCGAACGGAGTGAGATATTTCACAATTTCCGCAAGGAAATTATTTCACATTCGGCGTCAGCCGAATATTTCACTTCTTTCCCCCTCGTGTCTTGAAAAACGCTGTAAACTGTGCTATAATAAAACCCGAAAGGATGTGATCGAATGCCGAAGGCTATTATGTCAAAGCAAAAATTTATCAATCAATGGTTACGTCATTTTGCCAAAAGCATAGACAAAAAAGATATTGAAAAGTGTTTTGTTAACGATTTTATTTGGCATATATTTTCTTATGGGCTGTTGGCAGAAGGATCCTTTCTCGTCGGGAACGATGCGCGCTCGGCATACGACGAGGCCCATAAGTCCGACTGCATTTTTTGCGATATGTTCGGTCAGAGCGGTGTGACGGATAAAACGGCTGATATTTACGGCTCGGCGGAAAGCATTGATCGGAACGTAAAAGAGCTGTACGTTGTGGCAAAGGATTATTCGTGGACGTATATCAAGACCCACGAGGGTGATCTTTGCGGGCCTTATTTTATGAGGGTCAAGGAATAAACGGTCAAAAACGCGGTAATAATATCCGAAATTTTGTGAAAATAAATGTCGAAAAATTTTACCGAGCCTATTGACATTTAAAAAAGTGTGTGATATAATATGCACAATTTAATATCTGTATGAAGCATTCGGGAAATTGCGAAAGCAGCCGAAGGAGTAACGCTCTCAGGTTTCCCTATGGGATGAGGACCGAATGCCGACAGAGCTTTGGAGACACCCATTGAATTGGGGGCCGAAGGTGCAAGCGTGAATACGCAAAACTCTCAGGCAAAAGGACAAAGATCATCATTCTCTTTTGAAAGTCTACGTTTTTTTGCGGTACGTGTTTTGCGTGCCGCAATTTTTATTTTCAGGAGGGAAATATGGAAGGATTTCTCGAAAAGGTTGCCGAAATAAACGGCAGTATCAACGGAGTCGTATGGGGTATTTTCGGTCTGGCGCTTCTTGTGGGCACCGGAATTATCGTAACGCTCTGCACAAAAGTATTTCAGATCACGCATCTGAAGCTTTGGTGGAAGAACACCATAGGAAGTCTATTTACCAAAAACGTTATGAAGCACCGCAAGGAGAAGGGAGTCATCTCCCCGTTCCAGGCACTTTGTACGGCACTTGCCGCAACGGTCGGCACGGGTAATATCGCAGGTGTGGCCGCCGCTATCGCTATTGGCGGTGCGGGTGCGGTCTTCTGGATGTGGGTTGCCGCCTTCTTCGGAATGATGACAAACTACGCCGAAAACGTTCTCGGTATTTATTTCAGACGTAAAAACAGTGAGGGCGAATGGTCGGGCGGCGCTATGTACTATCTTCAGGACGGTGTCGGCGGCTATTCCTACAAGGACGGACACGGTGAATCGACCATGAAGAAGCCCGGTAAGATCCTTGCCGTTCTGTTCTGCGTATTTACCATGCTTGCGTCCTTCGGAATCGGAAGCATGGGTCAGGTAAATAAGATCGTTGCAAACGTTGCGGCGGCTTTTGACGTACGAGCACTTTCGGGCGTTAACGTTTTTGGTGACGTTTCGCTTTATAACGTCATCATCGGCGTGGTCATTATGGCTCTTGCCGCCGTTATAACTCTCGGCGGTGTTAAGAGGATCGCCAACGTTGCCGAGAAGATCGTTCCCTTTATGGTCGTTCTCTTCGTTGCCGGAAGCCTTGCTATCATCTGTATCAACTATGATGCCATTCTTCCCGCATTCGGCGCTATTTTCAAGAACGCATTCGCTCCCGAGGCATTCGTCGGCGGCGGTATTGGCGGAGTTATCGTTGCAATGACCAACGGCTTCAAGAGAGGCGTGTTCTCAAACGAGGCAGGTCTCGGTTCTTCGGTCATGGTACACTCCAACTCCAGCGTTAAGGAGCCCGTCAAGCAGGGTATGTGGGGTATCTTCGAGGTATTTGCCGATACTATGATAGTCTGCACCATGACCGCGCTCGTCGTTCTCACCTCGGGCGGACTCAACGGCGGCGTGTTCAACGCAGCGACCGGTGAGATCGCCGCGGGCTATACCGATGCGACCCTCGTTGGCGGCGCCTTTAACGAAGTATTTTATTGGGGTGACATAGGCACTAAATTCGTTGCTGTAGCTATGTTCCTCTTTGCCTTTACCACCGTTCTCGGCTGGTCCCATTACGGCTCCAAGGCTTGGGAATATCTTTTCGGCGCGAAGACCACCTTCATATTCCGCATAATTCACATTATTACCATCATCTTCGGTGCGGTTCTCACCTCTTCTCTTGCGTGGGATATTTCCGACACCTTCAACGGACTTATGATGATCCCCAACCTTATCGGAGTTCTCTTTCTGATACCGTTGGTGGTTAAGATCACGAAAAACTACGTGGACAGAAAGGTCAGAAAGAAGGATATAGCTCCCATGCTTTCGGCCGATCCGAGGATTCAGGAGGAGGCCGCCAGAGCTCTTGCGGAGGAAGAAGAATAAAATAAAAAAGGCTGATTCGATTGAATCAGCCTTTTTCTGTCAGATAATGGTCTAGTATATATTTCATTCCGTGGTCATCGTGGTGGCAGATCTGCGCGTCGGCGAGGGCGAGCAGATCGGGCCAGGCGTTGCCCATAGCGAGGCCGAGGCCTGCCGCTTCGATCATGGACAAATCGTTGGAGCTGTCGCCCACGGCGATCGTCTGTTCTCTCGGTATGCCGAGATGGTCGGCCAGACGGAGCAGGGCATTGCCCTTGCCGGCGCGGCTGTGGAAGATCTCAAGGTTATGGGGCGCGGAGGGGGTGCAGGTCAGCTCGGGGTGGGCGTTTATGCGCCGCCTGCATTCCTCAAGCTCGTCCTCGTTGCTGAAGAAAACGCAGATCATCTCGATCTCGTCAAGGCTATGCACGAAGCGGTCGTAGTCACCGACAGGGTTGTTCGTAGCGTAGATGAAATTGCTGTAAAGATCGTTAAGCCTGTAATGCTCATGATCCGCGAGGCTGTTTTTGCTCTCGTCCACGTAGGAGCGGCCGCCGTTGCGGACGGTCAGCAGGGTATCGTATTCGGCCAGCATATCGAGGACGAGGTGTGAAAGCGTGCGGTCGAGGCAGGCGCAGAGCCGCTCGCCCGTCAGTCTGTCAAGCACCACCGCGCCGTCCGAATAGCTGATGTATCGGATATCGGGATTTTCACGCACGCATTGGGGCATTTCGTAGAGCGTGCGACCCGACGAGGGGACGAATATCACGCCCATTTCGGTCATTTTGCGGATGGCGAGGCGGTTTTCCTCGCTGACCTCGATCCTTGAGTTGAGGAGCGTGCCGTCAAGGTCGCTGAAAAGGAGCTTATATTTCATTTCAGAGGGTCTCCGAGCTGTTTCGTGATGCGGGTGATTATCATATCGAGGGCCGCGGGATTCGATCCGCCGCCGGGGACGATGATGTCGGCGTAGCGCTTATAGGGCTCGACGAAGGCATCGTGCATGGGCTTGACGGTGGTGAGATACTGATTGATGACCGACTCAAGGGAGCGTCCGCGCGACTGCGTGTCGCGAGTGATGCGGCGCAGTATGCGCTCGTCGGCATCGGTGTCCACGAAGATCTTCAGATCCATACGGTCGCGGAGCTCGGGGTCGGAGAAAATAAGGATGCCCTCAAGGATCACCACGGCGCGGGGCTCGCGGCGTTCGGTCTTATCCGAGCGGTTGTGGACGGTGTAATCGTAAACGGGAATATCCACGGCCTTGCCGTCTGCGAGGGCTTCAAGATGGCGGCAGAGCAGGTCGGTCTCAAAAGCGTCGGGGTGGTCGTAGTTCTGAGTGCAACGCTCCTCGTAGCTCTTATCGTTCTGCGCGCGGTAGTAGCTGTCGTGAGCTATGATGGCCACGCGGTCGCCAAAGGCGCGGGCAATATTTTCGGCAAGGGTGGTCTTTCCGCTACCCGTGCCGCCTGCAATTCCGATTATCATAATATTTTTGTCCATCAGTATTCCTCCGAAAGATCGTTTATCATATTGTATCACAATTTTCGCTATTTTTCAATAACTATTGCAATTTTGCGCAAAATGGTGTAAAATAAAGCGAATCAAGCCGAAAGAGAAGGTAAAATTATGGAGCTTCATATCAAAAAATACGAGGAGCTGACGGTGGATGAGTTGTACGATCTGCTCCGCGCGCGCAGCGAGGTCTTTGTGGTCGAGCAGGTCTGCGTTTATCAGGATCTGGACAACAAGGACAAAAAGGCCTACCACGTCTGGCTCAGCGACGATGACGGCATCGCCGCGTATCTGAGAGTTCTGCCTTCGGGTGTTTCTTATGACGAGCCCTCGGTGGGGCGTGTCATTTCTCTTCGCCGCAGGCAGGGGCTCGGAAGCGTGGTCTTAGCCGAGGGGCTTCGCGTGGCGCGCGAGAAATTCGGTGCCAAGGCCGTGCGCATCAGTGCGCAGGAGTACGCCCGACCCTTTTACGAGCAGGGCGGATTCGTCAAGGTTTCCGAGAGCTATCTTGAGGACGGTATCCCCCACATTCAGATGCTTGCAACCTTTGAAGAATAATCGAAAACAAACCCGAGAGTACCTTTTGCGGTATTCTCGGGTTCTTTTCAGAGCTTTTTGTTGAGCTTTTTGCCGACGGCTTTGACGGAAAAATATACCGACAGCCATATGGCGAAGTAGACCGCGACGAAAACCGCGGTGAAGATCAATATCACGTCCCACTTGAATGGGATCCAGGAATTGATCAGATAACAGCCGACGTATGCGGTGTAGATCGAGCCCAGATGGCAGAGGATCGACCGCGCCGGCGACCAGCTCTCGATCTGATTGAAGACGCTGGCCCCCGCCTGTATGAAGGCTAAAATATAGGTGGACAGAATGGCGAGGAAGATCTGCGGGCCCGTGAGAGTGAAGTCGGGCAGGGAACATGACAGCGAGAGAAAAACTATTCCCGCAATAATAGGGCCGAAGCCGCCGAAGGCCAGCCCTCGCTGAAGAAAATGCTTTAGGTAGATATTCACGTCAGATACCCATCCTTTCCTTGATCTTTTTGAGGTTTCTTCTTGAGACGTAGTCGCGGTGGCCGTTTTTGAAGCGCACGCTCAGACTGCCGCCGATGGAGGTCTCAAAGCGTTCGATCTTCGTAATATTGGCGACCGTTGACTGATTTATCTTTATGAATATATCGGGGAGCTTTTCCTCGATCTTGTAAAGGCGGTGCTTGAGCTGCCATTTTTCTTTTTCGGTCAGCGCGAAGACGTGACCGCCCTCCACGGTGATGCAATAGATCTCACCGGGCAAAAGTCGGGTGCTCTCGCCCTCCCGATAGCCTGTCAGCTCATCGGATTCGGTCAGCATCCGTTCGATAGATTCGACGGTAGAGCTGCGCGAGCGGGCGTAAATGATCACGCGCTCCTCGCAGTTCTCGTCTATGAAGGTTTGGAATTTCATATGCTCTCCTTCTTTGTTGGTCTGCAATTTTATTTTAGCCGTTTTTTCGGGATTTGTCAAGACACGCGCGGTATTCGGCAGATTTTTTGCGGTGATCGGTGCAGAAAAGGAGCCGATCGCTCGGCTCCGTTTTCTTATTTGATGAATTTTTCGATAGCTTCCTCGCTGCCGATGATCATCGCCTTTTCACCCTTGGCGAAGAGGCGGTCGGGGCGCGGAGCAACGTCCAGCGTGCCGTCCACTCTCGACACGGCCACGATATTGAGCCCGTGTTTTTTGCGCAGGTCGAGGGCGATGAGATCCTGACCCGCCCAAGTGTCGGGAATGACGATCTCGACGATGGCACAGCCCGAGAATTCCATATACTCGGTCACGCTTTCCTTCGTGAGCTTGAAGGCTAAATTTTCGCCCATATCGCGCTCGGGGAAGATGATCAGGTCGGCGCCGATGCGCTCGAGCACCTTTTGGTGTCCC
Organism: Clostridia bacterium; assembly: GCA_017451545.1. GTDB lineage: Bacteria > Bacillota > Clostridia > Oscillospirales > CAG-272 > RGIG3994. Next base: position 5,939 of record JAFTOB010000096.1, read on the forward strand.
TCGTTGACGGCGCGGACGACCACCCGCTTCACGCCCAGCTCCTTGAGCATGATGGTGAGCAGAATGTTATCGTTTATATTGCCCGTGAAGCAGACGACGGCGCAATCGTAATCGCGCACGCCCGCGGCCACGAGCACCGACTCGTTGGTGGGGTCGCCGATGACGGCGTTGGTGACGAGATCGGCGATCTGAGCGATCTTATCTCCGTCGGTGTCTATGACCATGACCTGCTTGCCGTCGGCCGCCAGGGACAGTGCCAGCGACTGGCCGAATTTTCCGAGTCCTATTATGCAAAAGCTGTTCATATGTGATCCTTTCTCAACCTATAAGAATATTCGCCCGAGGGTAGGTAAGGCTTGTGGGCGGGCGGTTAAAGCGCGACATAACGGCGCAGGTAACGGTGAAGAAGCCGACCCTTCCCACGTACATCAATATCATAAGGAATATTTGGGGCAAAGCACCGAAGGTGGGTGTCAGACCCATTGAAATGCCGACCGTGTTTACTGCCGACGTGACCTCATAGGCGACCTCGGCCAATCCATATCCGCTTGAGAGCATAACTCCGACACTTCCGAGCACGATGAGCATAAGCTGCATAGCAAAGGTGGCGGTGGCCTTGGTGAAGCTGTCGCTGTCTATGGTGCGGCCGAAGACCACGATCTCCTTTTTGCCGCGGATAACGCTCCATATGGTGTAAACGATGACTCCCACGGTGACGATCTTAACGCCGCCCGCCGTCGAGCCCGATGCACCTCCGATGAACATAAGGAGGATGCCGAGCAGAATCGACGCGTCGGTCAAGGCCCCATTGTCCACGGTGCAGAAGCCCGCAGTACGCAGAGTGACCGACTGGAAGGATGCGGCCATGATCTTCTCACCTGTGCCGAGACGTCCGAGAGTTGACGGATTGTTCCACTCAAAGGCGGCAAAAAGCACTGTCCCGAGTACTATCAGGGTCGCCGTGATGATCAGCACGAGCCGAGAGTAGACCGACAGGCGTTTTCTCCTTGTGACGAGCTGCCACAGATCGCTCCAGACGATAAATCCGATGCCGCCGATGACGACAAGTGCCATAACGGTGATGTTTATAACGGGGTCGTTGGCGTAATCGGCCAGCGAGGCGAAGCCGTTGCCGAACACGTCGAAGCCCGCGTTGCAGAAGGCGGAGATCGATGTAAACACGCCCGTCCATATGCCGCGCCCCACGCCGAATTCGGGTATGAACCGCGCGGCGAGGATGATAGCACCGATGCCCTCAACGGTGACGGTGCCGAGGGCTATCCTTCGCACCAACGACAGCACGCTGTCCGACGAATTGAGGTTGAAGGATGCTGCCACCAGCATTCTGTCCTGCGGTGTTACGCTCCTGCCGAAAAGCAGGGCGGCGAGAACCGCCACGGTCATAAAGCCGAGGCCGCCGACCTGAATGAGCAGAATGATCACGGCCTGCCCGAAGAAACTCCAATAGCTGCCCGTGTCCACCGTTACAAGTCCGGTCACGCAGGTGGCGCTGACCGAGGTGAAGCCCGCCGTCAGCGGATCTGTGAACTGACCGCTACGAGAGGATATGGGGAGCATCAAAAGAAGCGTTCCGATCGTGATAATGGCGAGAAATCCTAAGGCGAGGACCGCCGTGCCGTTGAATTTATGCTTTTTTGCGATTTTGTTTTTTATATTGAGATGTCGGTTCATCCTTCAATTTCTTTCAAGTAGTCCATGCATCTGCCAACCTCTTCGGCGCCCGTGGGGTCAAGTCCCTCGCTCTCAACGACGGGGAAAATGCCCAGCTCGCGTGCGGTGGCAAGAACTGCTTTGACGGGAGCGTTGCCCGAGCCGAGGGAGCGACCGATACCGCCCTCAAGCCCGTCCTTCAGGTGGATAACGCGGACACGGTCTGCATTTTCGTGGAGCAGGGCAATGGGATCGCGGCCTGCGTTCCAAGCCCAGTAGGTGTCGATCTCAAGGTTTATCTTCGTGTTGTCGCGAAGCTCGAACCAGGAAACGATGCCGTCCTCGTTGGGAAGGAACTCGACCGAATGGTTGTGGTAGCCGAGGGAAATGCCCTCCTTTTCGAGCTTGGGCTGAACGTTATTGAGAAATTCGATGAAATCCTTGACCTTTTCTGCGGTGGTCAGGTCGGTGCCGGGGATGATGATATTCTTGTTGCCTATGGTTTTGTGATATGCGATAGTTTCGTCAATGACCTCGTCAAAGAGCTCTCTGCGGCTTGTGTGAGTGCCGCTGACCTTGAGGCCGTATTTGTTGAGCCACTCGAGGATCTGCTCGGCAGAGTAGCCGGCAAAGCCCGCAAACTCCACGTGGGTGTAGCCCATCTTGGCGACTGCGGCGAGTGCGCCCTCCATATCGCCCTCCTTGGTCATATCTCTGAGGCTGTAAAGCTGAATTCCGTATTCCATAACTGTCTCCTTTTTGGGAAAATATAGTTTATAATGCTATTTTATCACAAAGCCTGCCCGCTGTCAAGGAAAACGAACCAATTTTACGCTCGGAGCATATGATTTTAGGGAAGGTTATTTCGGAGGAGAGGCTATGTATCAAAAAAATTACGGGTATGATTATCCCTATCTCAACGGTGTAAAGCGGGACGTATGCCTCGCTCGCGGGGCGGTCAAGGCGCTATCCGACGAGTTGAACGCCATATCGGAGTACATTTATCAGAGTATTTTGCTGGAGGACAGCGATCCCGAGCTTGCTGCGCTGCTTGATTCGCTGGCAATGGACGAAATGCGGCATTTCCGCGGGCTTTCGAGGATGCTTTACTGTATGGGTGAGGATCCCGGTATGAGGGGGAGTGTAAGAAGCTCGAGGATCAAAACTCGGGACGGACGGATCTGTGGGCTTGGCAAAATGCTTGCGTCGGATATCGCCGACGAAAAGCGATCCGAAAAGGATTATCTCTGTCTCGCCGCCTCCACGGGCGACCCCGTGGCCGCCTGCTTTTTCACCAATTTAGCCGACGATGAGGCTCGGCACGTGAAGCTCCTTTGCGAGGCGCGGGAGCGTGTAAGCTCATAACAGTAAAAAAAGCCCCAACCGCCGTGGCGGTTGGGGAAAATTCAATCTTTATAAGATCAAATATTAATATACGTCAACGCCGTCAATTACAACGTTGAGCTTATCGGTGCCCATGGAGTTCTTGTTAGCCCACAGAGTGGATCCGGTGTTGATACCCTTGTCATTGATCTCGTAACCGTTTACAACAGTGTTGTTAACGATGAGCTCGTAGGACTTATTGTAGTCGTTACCGATCTCGATAGCAGCCTTAAGGTCGGTGAGACCGCCGTTATCGTTGAAGGTACAGTCGTTTACAGTAAGCTTGGTGTTAGCTGTACCGTATAGAAGGATTGCCTTGCCGTCATTGTTGAAGGTGCAACCGTTGAAGGTAGCAACAGCCGCGCCCCAAGTCCAGACGTTGTAAACGTCACCGGAAACGTTGAAGGTGCAGTTGTTGAACTCGCTGTTATCATAAAGAGTATATACACCGTTGATGGTGCAGTTGTTGTAAATACCCTTCATTCTTGCATAGCCGGGGAAGTAGGTGGTGGAGGTGGTGATGGTTACGTTTTCGAAGGTTACGGTGGAACCGTCAAAGCTGTAATCGCAATCGCCCTCGGCAGCACCGTCATCCTGAGAAGCAACAACGGTATCGCCGTTACCGACGATGGTCAGAGTTTTTCCCGTTGCGGAATCGGGAACAATATACTCGCCGGAGCCGAGGAATATAGTGTCGGCACCATCCTTGAGAGCGGTGTCAAAAGTTGCGTTATCAGTAGCAGTTGCAGCCTTGGTTGCAACGTTGGCATTCTTTACGATGTTATCGTATACGTTCTCGGGATTAAGAGCGTTGGAAACAACAGCGCCGGGCTGATAAGAGGAGGTATCTTCCGCACCTACGGTTACGGTATCAACAGTGTTGTTGTAAACCTTTACTGTTGTATTGGACTGTGCAACAAGACCTGCTGCGCGGTTGCCTGCGAATACGGATACGTTGCGAACAACGTTGTAGGTGATGATGCTGCCCTTAGAGTTGGCCTCAGCATAACCGACGAGACCGCCGGCTTCCTTACCGGTAGCGGTAACGGAGCTGTCGATGACCTGGCAACCGTTAATGCTGCTGTAAGTTTTACCAACCAGACCGCCGACGTAATCAGTGCCGGAAACGGTTGCGTTCTTAACGGTTACATTGGTTACAGAATGGTTAACACTGCCTGCAAGAGCTCCGTTGGTAGCCACAACGTTCTCAAGAGTAAGATTGGAGAAGGATGCACGGGTGCCGTCTGCAAACAGGCCGGCGGTAACGTTGCGGATGGTGTGGTAGTTGCCGTTGAAAGCTGTTGCGCCGGTGCTCTGACCGAGTACGATATCAACGGGGGCAAGTGCATAGTTGTTGAGGTCAATGTCAGCCTCAAGGCTTACGGTCCAATCGCCGCTGTAGTAGTAATTTGCGCCCGCACCGTTTGCATAGTTGGTATAGGTGGTTCCATTACCGTCAGTGTAGAGCTCGACCCACTTAGCAGACAGAGTGCTCAGGTAAGCAAATGCTGCGGCATCCTTAACGTGAACGGTCTGAGTTTTACCGTCAACCACGAGAGTCTCGGGCATCTCGGTGGGAACGGTGCCGTCCCAAATGGAGTAAGGAGCGTTTGCATCGTACTGATTGTCAAAGCTGTCGCTCTCAGAGGTCATCTGAGTTGCAAGGAGCTGGATGGCGAAATCAGTACCGATGGAAAGGTCCTGATACTCGTTGCCTGCGCTCTCCTGCATCTTGAGAACGATAGTAACGATCTTTTCGCCGTCTGCCTCAAGGCTGCCCGAGCAGATTTCACCGTTGATGAGGTCTCTGAGAGTGCCGACAGGGGCCATGTTCTTCAGAGCGGTGCGGTCTGCAACAGCTACGCCGCCGTCGACGTAGTAAACGTCGATAACGTCAGCGAGAGCGGAAACGGTACCGTTGGGGATGATGGCAAGCTCGTACTTGAGAGCGAGGGTGCCTTCGTTGGAGATCTTCAGGTGGCGTGCCTCGGTGTAACCGGGCTCCCACTTGTCATTATTGAAGATCTCACCGGCGGACGCATCGGTCCACTGTGCGGCGTCGAGTGCTTCCGTTCCGTCTGCCCATTCGAGAGCAACGTCAAGAGTACCCGACTGAATGATGTTACCTGCGCTGGTTACGGAATCCGTGAACCACGCAAAGGTAGTACCAACGAGCATCGAGAAGCAGAGCAGCAGAGAAAGTGCGCTGAATATCAATGCCTTTTTGGTGGTTTTCTTGTTAGTCATTTCGTCTTTTCCTCCTTATTGAATTTTTTGACTAAACTATATTCAAAACGCTGACGCGTCAGAATACCCACATAATAAATATGTATACTCACTTTACATTTTACCACTGCTCCGTTCATTTTGTGTTAATATATGTAGGTACAATTATGAATTTTCTGTTAATTAAGTTAAAGGGGCACTATAAAAACCGCCGCATCGGGAGATTTTACCGATGCGGCGCAACTGTTTATGCAATAATTATTCTTTTTTCTTTCTCCTTATGAGGAAGATCACTCCCGTGGCGATGGCGAGGCCAACGAGCAGGCGGTTGGGGCTGTTTTGTCAGACAGATCCGATTCTGTTGGAGAACGTAATGGTGGGGATGACGTCGGCCTCGGCGCAGAGCTCGAAAAGTCGGGCGCAGACGGGGTTTTCGGTGTAGAAATGTCCCGCCTCGATAAGGCTTATGCCGTAATCTGTCGAGTCGGTCATGGCGTGATATTTCAGCTCACCCGACACGAAGGCATCCGCCCCCGCCGCCATGGCGGCGTAAAGCTCGTCGCTTCCCGAGCCGCCCACTACGGCCACGCGGCGAATGAGCTTTCCGCAATCCGAGTAGTCAACGTGTGGCGCGCCGAGGGTGTCGCGGACAAGAACTGCCAGCTCCTCTGCGGTCATAGGCTCGGCAAGTCTGCCGATGCGGCCGATGCCGCCCTCACCGAACTTTTCGGTGTCGGTAAGTCCGAGCAGACGGGCGAGGATGTCGTTGACTCCGCCGTCGATTGCATCGAGCCTTGTGTGGAAGCCCATTACGGCTATGTTGTTTTTGATCAGCTTGATCAGCTTGTCCGAGCGGTACTCGCCCTCGGTCACGCCGGGGATCTTGCCGAAGATCATGGGGTGGTGGGTGAGGATGACCTGAACGCCGTCCTCCACTGCCTCGTTGACCACGTCCTCGGTGGCATCAAGGGCGATGAGCACGCGCTCGACCTCGCGGCTGCCGTCGGGGCAGCAACAAAGTCCGTCGCAGTCACCCGAGAGGGAATATTCGGTGGGTATCTTCGAGTTTAAATATTCGTAAAATTCAAGTACGGTCATAGTTTTTCCTTCCTTTTTCAGTCTCACAGCGTACCTCTATGATCTCCATCGACCGAGGGGAAACGCCTACTGTGACGCTGTTTTCATCAAATTCCAATGGGTAGCCCGCATATTTTGTCAGTGATCGGGCGGAGGTCACTTTTTCGGGGAATACCACAGTGGGACGGGCGTTATAATATTCGTCGTTGCTGATGAGCAGTATCAGACTTCCGTCCTTTTTGGCAAAGCCCGTCAGCTTGCACTCGTACTCGCGGCGGGGCTTGATTTCGGGAATTGGTAAGAGCAGGTTTATCATTCGCGCCAGCGCGGACGTGAATTTAGGATTCCATTCGTTATATTTAAGCGGTGCCGTCCAGATGCCGCCCTCGGGATCCTCGTAGCTCTTCATACAGCGGCGTATGCCCTCGTAGGTCTGCATTTTCGTCAGCAGAGACGTATCGGGCAGTGCGTCGATATTGCGAGCCGAAACGGTTATCTGACCTCGGTAAAGCTCGCGCCCGAAGGAAAGCCTGTTCGATATGAATACGCAGGGCGTATCCGTGGCGGCGAAGAGCTCTTGCTCTTTTTCGCTGCAATACTCGGGGAAGAGAACAAGCAGGGGCTGCTTGTAGGAGGCAAGATCCTCCTCGGTGATGACCGATGCTATCTGCGCGCTGCGCGAGGCAAGCTCGCAGGCCAGCTTATACACGCCGTAGTCGCGCGTGTCGGCATATCGCTCGACCTCGCCGAGCAGACCTTCCCGTGAAAAGTAGACCGAGTAGCCCAGCGGGAGATCCATATCCTCAAGAAAGGCCTTGGAATCAAGGGCGGCAAGGCTTTCCCAATCGTGAGCCGATACGCAATCCGAAAGGCAGAAGAAAGGTGCCTCGGCGCAGGGGCGATACTTTCCGCCTGCGTAGACCGCGCAGTTGTTGCGGCGGAGGATCGACCTACGCAGCTCGTTGCCGTTATCTCTCAGCGCGTTCCAATCCTCCATCGTGTCTGCAATGGGGAGGAGAGAGATCTGTCGGAGATATGGCAGATAAGCCTTGAGCATCATCTGCATCATATAATACTCGTAATGTGCGTAGCGGGTCTTTTCAAGGGAAAGGTGGAAGCCGCCGCGGCTCTCGACCGAAAATGACGGGTAGAGAGCGGAGTTTTCCTCAACCATCAGGGCATAAACACCGTCGCGGTAGGCGGTGCGGTAGTCGATGCCGTATCGGTAAAAGGCCTCGAAGGGGTCGCGCGTCCAAAAGCTGTTGATGAAAATTATATGCTCCTTCGGGTCGACGGTCTCATAAAACCTGTCGTAGAAGATCTTCCAACAGCTATTGCAGAAAAGCAGATATTCAAAATAGAGCTTTTTAAGAATGTATTTTCTCCGCGCCGCATATTTTTCGGTGTCATCGCCAACGGCTGCTAGCTTTTTTGATACGGGGCGGTCGCTTTCTGCGAGATATGCGCGGAATTGCGATACCATTTCGTCGGAAAAATCGCCGTTTCCCACAGAGGGACGGGAGCAGGATATGCCGTCGGCAAGCTGAATACCGTCAAAGCCGTAAAATTCTATGACCTCAAGCGCCTTTCGCGCGAAAAACTCGGCATACGGGCGGCCGTTGAAGCGGTGCAGCGGATTAACGGTAGAGCTTTGTCTGCCGCTTTTTCCGTAGGAGCGGAGCTCGGGGTGAGCGGCCACGAAGGGTGTAATGATTTTTTGACCGTTACCGTCGGCGTAAGAGCCCATATCGAAAATGCTGAATATGACCTTTGCTCCGCGCGATTTAAGCTCGGCGACAAGAGCTTGAAGCTGACGGCTCGTCCAGACCTGCCGCTCGCGCTCCGCATTTCGCGGATGCCCGTGATAGGAGCAATAGCAGGGATCAAGCACGTAGTCCCCGTTTTTGTGACCGTTTACGAAGTCTATATGGGAAAAGAGGAGGGAAATACCCTCGGGTTTATCGTGCAAGCGCGAGAAGAACGCCCCGACGCCATAGTCCGGTGACTCAACGTCGAAGCCGATAAGCTCTATCCAATGCCAATTTTTCTTTGCCTTTTTCATTTCGTCACCTGCAAAAGTGTGTTTAGTCCGTCGAGAATTTCATCTTCGTATGAGGTGTCGGCCGCGCCCGAGGCCTTGCCTGCGCGGATGCCTTCAAAGATCTTTATGTTTTGCTCGACGAACCGAGTAAACAACTCGCCGCCGTGTGCTATGTTGTGCCGACCGAGCAGGAGCTCGACGGGGGAATATTCCTCACTCTCGCCGCAATATTCGGCGCAGATGACCTGATAGATGCGGTCATCGTCGGCCAAAGCCTCGTCGATTATGCGGAAGCCCGCGCTCAGCAGAAACTCGCGCAGGTAGGGGGCTTTGGTCATGGGCTGGAGGATCAGCCTGATATTTTTATCCTTCGTGAAGGGCGCGTCCTGCAGGATGCGCGCGATAAGCTCGCCGCCCATACCGCAGATGAGAATGTCCTGCGCGCCGAAGTCCTCAATGCCGGCAAGACCGTCGGTGAGGCGAAGCTCGATCTTTTTTGAGAGATTTTTCGGAATGTTGATCCGCGCGCGGCAAAGGGGCCCCTCGTTGATGTCGGAGGCCACGGCGCGGGAGGCGATGCCGCGAGAGAGCAGATATATAGGGAGCCAGGCGTGGTCGGTTCCCACGTCGGCGATGGCCGAGCCGCGGCGCACGAAGGAGGCGGCGGCCTGCAGGCGATTTTTCAGAATCACGTCTTTCATATCTTCAAAAAAACGGTCGCACAGCAGGCAAAACCGTGTGCGACCGAGATCTTATGCCTCTTTGCTTGCGAGGTAGTTGTTGATCTGCTTTACGAGCTCGTCGGCATCGGTGCCGTGAACTGCGCAGGCATCTGCGATGGACTCGCCGCGGGAAGCGGGGCAGCCGAGGCAGTGCATACCGATAGCAAAGAAGAACTGTGCGGTCTCAATATCGGCATCGAGAATATCGCCGATGATGGAATCTTTAGTAACTTTCATTTTTGTGTCCTCCGTGATATATTATACCCTAATTATAATCCAAATTTGCCGAACTGTCAAGAGCTTATTGCGCTTTTAAGAAAAATTCACAGTATACGTTTACAAATATGCAAGTATTTTTTAAAAAACTATTGACAATTTGCGAAATAACTGTTATCATTAACTAAAGCAACATATACCCTTTAAAACAAGATAGAGGCGCGGACCCTATAAGTAGCGCGGCGACGGCTTGGAAAAAAGCCCGCGCGAAAGGACGGTCCGCCGAAGCGAGGTCGGTTTTTCCGCCGATCCCGGCTGGGGTATGGGAGAATATCTCATACACTGTCGCGAAATGTGAAGAGCTATCGTTTGAAATTCCCCGCAAGGGGAAGCCTTTGATGCACGGTTCTTCGCCGTGCTTTTTTGCTTTTTCGGGGCTGTTGCAAAAAATATGAAAGGAAAAAACAAAAATGTCAACAGCAAAGAAAATCGTTCTTGCGGTTGCGGCTGTGGTGATCATCGCTCTGCTCGTCGTTGCGGGTCTTACCAATCCCGACGGCGTATACGGCACCGCCTGGTCGCTCTTCCCACCCATTATAGCCATCGGGCTTGCACTTATTACCAAGGAGGTATACAGCTCGCTGATCATCGGTATCATATCGGGCGCGCTGCTCCACGCAAACTTCTCCCCCACGGGAACCGTGGATGCCGTTATCGGTGACGGTCTTATTTCGGCCGTTTCGAGTAATGCGGGTATCTTCATCTTCCTCGTTGAGCTGGGTGTTATCGTTGCTCTCGTCAACAAGACGGGCGCGGCTCGCGCCTTCGGCCGCTGGGCAGAAACGCACATCAAGACCAAGGCGGGTGCTATTCTCGCAACCTTTGCCCTCGGCGTCCTTATCTTTATTGACGACTACTTCAACTGCCTCACCGTCGGCTCGGTCATGGCCCCCGTTACCGACAGCAAGAAGATCTCGCGCACCAAGCTTGCTTACATAATCGACGCCACGGCAGCTCCTATCTGTATGATCGCTCCCATTTCCTCTTGGGCGGCGGCAGTTTCCAGTAACGTCACCCCCGAGGTTGCGGGAGATATGACGGGTCTCGAGCTCTTCGTCAACGCCATCCCCTTTAACTTCTACTCTCTTCTCACACTTGTTTTCGTAGTTGCACTTGCAATTATGGGCTATGATTACGGTAAGATGTCCGAGTTTGAGATCAAGGCACAGAACGGCGATCTCGGAATCCTTGTAAAGAACGAGGAGCCCGTTGACGAGGGCAAGTCCCGCGCCAGCGTTTGGGATCTGCTTATTCCTATTATCGTTCTCATCGTTGTCAGCATTCTCGCGCTTATGTACGTCGGAGGCTTCTTCGATGCCGAGAGCGAGTACTACATGAATTTCGTGGATGCCTTCGGTAACACGGATGCCACGGTCGGTCTGCCTTGGGGCGGATTTATCTCGCTGATCGTCATTATCGTGTACATGATGCTCCGCCGTCACGTCAACTTCCAGTCGGCAATGGATTCTCTGCCTCAGGGCTTCATCGCAATGGTTCCCGCCATCCTGATCCTGACCTTTGCCAACGCATTGAAGAACACCACAAACCTGCTTGGAAGCGACGATTTCGTCAAGGCTATTATGGCAAACGCAGGCGTTCTCGCATCCTTCCTGCCCGCCATCATCTTCCTTGTTGCCTGCTTTATCTCCTTCTCGACGGGAACCTCCTGGGGAACCTTCGGTATCCTTATTCCCATCGTGCTCAGCGTATTTGAGGCCGGCGACCCGCTGCTCTTCATCGGTATCTCCGCCTGCCTTGCAGGTGCCGTTTGCGGCGACCATTGCTCTCCTATTTCCGACACCACCATCATGGCATCGGCCGGAGCACAGTGCAAGCACGTGGATCACGTTTCCACTCAGCTTCCTTACGCCATTACCGTGGCGGCTATCTCCTTCGTGATGTTCGTCATCGCGGGCTTTGTGAAGAGTGCGTGGATCTGCCTGCCCATCGGTGTGGTGCTCACCGTCGGCACACTCTTCGTGATCAAGCTGCTCACAAAGAAGAAAGCTGTAAAATAATTTGACTTTTTACGGGACCCCCGATGGGGTCCCGTATTCTTTTTTTACTCATTTTCACGGAAATTTCGTATAGGTACTTGCCAAAAGCGGCATACTTATGGTATAATAGATAGGATAATAAGTAATATTCTACCTATTCGGAGGAAAACGCACTTGATTACAGCACTTGAAGAAGCAAGATATACTCTTACCTTGCACAGAGATACCATAAAGGAGCTCGGCGATTCGCTTCGCATTGAGGAGCTTCGCCGTAACGTGGAGGCCCTTGAGGCGCAGACCCAGGAGCAGGATTTCTGGTCCAATCAGGAGAATTCGTCCAAGGTGCTCCAGACCATAAAGCAGACCAAGGACAAGATCTCGGACTTTGAGGCACTCAGCGTAAAGCTTGAGGATGCCATTACTCTTGCCGAGATGGCGATCGAGGAGAATGACGAATCCTATATTCCCGAGGTTGAGGCAGAGCTTGCCGGGATCATCGAGGAGGAGGAGAGAATGAGACTCGAGACCCTGCTTTGCGGCGAGTATGACAAGAACAACGCCATCGTTTCCTTCCACCCCGGTGCCGGCGGTACCGAGGCACAGGACTGGGCACAGATGCTCTACCGTATGATCACCCGTTGGGCCGAGGCTCACAAGTTCAACGTCAAGCTGCTTGACTGGCTGGATGGTGACGAGGCGGGTATCAAGAGTGCCAGCATTATGGTCGAGGGTATGAACGCATACGGATATCTGAAGAGCGAGCACGGCGTTCACCGCCTTGTGCGTTGTTCGCCCTTTGACTCCGCAGGTCGCCGTCAGACCTCCTTTGCATCCATTGAGGTGGTTCCCGAGTTCGATAAGATCGACTCCATTGAGATCCGCGACGATGAGATCGAGGTCACGGCTCACAAGTCCAGCGGCGCGGGCGGTCAGCACATCAACAAGACCAGCTCGGCTATCCGTATCGTCCACAAGGCCACCGGAATCGTCGTCGGATGTCAGACCGAGCGCTCCCAGCTTCAGAACAAGGAGACCGCTCTGAAAATGCTCAAGGCAAAGCTGATGGAGATCAAGCTCCGCGAGCATCTTGACAAGATCGAGGATATCAAGGGCAACAAGACCAATATCGAGTGAGGCGCACAGATCCGTTCCTACGTATTTATGCCGTATACTCTTGCTAAAGACAACCGCACAGGCTACGAAAACGGCAACATCAGCGCGGTTATGGACGGCGAGATCGACGGATTCATCAACGCCTTCCTCAAGCAGAACGCAAAGAACAAATCCGAAATTTAAAGAATTCTGAATTTCGATACTTTTTATGCCGCCGCTGTGCGGCGAAAGGGGAATTTTATGAAGCTTACAAGAAAAGAACGTGGCTTTCTCGGCCTTTCGCTGATTTTTTCGGCCTGTATGCTGGTGATCGTTTTCATCATCACCTGCATCAAGAAGAAAAATCTGCTTGCCGCTCTTGCTGCCGTTGCGGCTATTGACGTTGCGGCCGGCTGCTGGTTTTTGCACCGCACAAAGAAGAACAACGGCTACGCCTTCGATTTCTTCGACGAGGACGATTACGAGATCTTCGACGAGGAGGAGGCAAAGGATGCCGAAAAGGCCATTTACGCAAGCTTTCTCAAGCGCCGCGGAACAGAGAACGCAGGCAGATCCGCAAAGCCCGTGTACGAGATCCCGGTAGACGAGGATGCAAGCGAGGAAGACTTTACAAAATGATCAGAGAAGAAATGATCCGCACCGCCGCTCTTTTGGGCGGCGGTGCGTGCGATAAGCTTAAAAATGCAAGGGTCGCCGTTTTCGGTGTCGGCGGCGTGGGCGGATTTCTCTGCGAGGCTCTGGCTCGCGCGGGGGTCGGCGCACTTGATATTTACGATGCCGATACCGTGTCGCTTTCAAACATAAACCGCCAGATCATCGCCCTCCATTCCACCGTCGGCCGCCCGAAGGTGGAGGTCATGAAGGAGCGGATCGCGGATATCAATCCCGATTGCAGGGTCACGGCTCACGAGGTCTTTTATCTGCCCGAAAATGCCGATGAGTTTCCCCTTGACGGCTGTGACTACATAGCCGATGCCGTCGATACCGTTGCGGCAAAGGTTGAGCTCGCCGTCCGCGCCGATAGGCTCGGGATCCCGATCATCTCGGCAATGGGAGCAGGGAATAAGCTTGATCCCACCCGCTTTGAGGTTACAAGCCTTGATAAGACTCAGACCTGCCCGTTGGCGCGCTCAATGCGCAAGATCCTGCGTGAAAAGGGGCTTGACAAAAAGGTCAAGGTGGTCTATTCTCAGGAGCCCGCGAGGAAGAACGACATGGGCGTCATCGGAAGCATTTCCTTCGTCCCCTCTGTGGCCGGACTTATTATGGCGGGGGAGATCATAAAGGATCTTACAAAATAAAAATCGGTTCAGGATTTCCTGAACCGATTTTTTTTTCGTTAAATGATAGTCTGTTTGATGATCCCGTTCTCCTCGGTGAAGGTGACCTCGCCGATGACGGTGCGGCGGTCGCCGCCGGGGTGGTCGGGGTCGGTCTGCACGTGGAAGGAGGTGTAGAGCTTGCCGTCCTTGCCCGTAAAGAGGGCGTTATGACCCGCGCCAAAGAGGTCGCCGCGGTTGGAGAGCACGGGGTTGCTCTCCTCGTGCTTGATCCAGGGACCCATGGGATGCTCGGCTTCGGCTATGCAGATGGCGTAGTCGTTGGAGGCATAGTAGTTTGCCGAGTAATTCATCACGTATTTGTTGCCGAGCTTGATAACGAAGGGGCCCTCGTTCCAGATAGTGGGCTTCTTTTTGAGGAGCTCAAGGGACTTTTTTTCCCAATCGTAGGTGGGGCGGGTGACGTGAACGTGCTCACCCACGGCCTCGGTCAGGTCGTCGTTCAGGCGCACGCAGTAAAGGTCGCTGATGCGGACGCCGTCCACGTAATTTTCACAGCAATCGCGGGAATAATAGAAGAAATTGCCCTCGTCGCAGACCAGCACCGAGCCGTCGATGGTGGCGTAGCCAAGATCGAACATAGGTCTGTTGTGTACGTCGACAAAGGGACCCGTGGGCGAGTCGCTGACCGCCACGCCGAGACGCAAGGAGTCGAGCTCTCGGCTCTTTGCCGTGTAGTGCATTACGAATTTGCCGTTATGATATATTACTTCGGGAGCCCAGAAGTGGGATTTTCCCCAATACTTATCGCCGTCAAAGCAACGGATGGGGTCGCTCCAATTTTTGAGATCCTCGCTGACCCAAACGTTGTAACCCGAGCCGGCGTGCGGCGCGCAGGCGCACTCGCAGGTAGCATAGCAATAATATTTGCCCTCGTAAAGCAGGACCTGAGGGTCGCCGATTCCCGTGATGTTTGTAATTATCATTTTTTATCTCCTGGTTTATGTGAAATTATGCACAGGACGTTAGTCTCCGTAAATATGTGTTGCGAATCTGTCCTCGGTTATATCCGCGCCGAGCTCACGCAGGGTGGGAACGAGGTTGAAATATCCGCGGTAGATGCAATCGGCATCCAAGATTTCGGTCTCGCCCTCGGCTACAAGGCCTGCGATGACGAGAGCTGCGCCGCCGCGCAGGTCGACCGCTCTTGCGGGTGCGCCCACAAGCTTATTGCCGCCCGAGAAGACCGCGGTGCGACCGTCGATGTCAACGGTGGTGCCGAGCTTTTTCAGCTCCTCAAGATATTTGAATCGGTTATCAAAGATGCTTTCGTAGATCTCGCCGCGTCCCTCGGCTAATGACAGCAGGGGCGCGAATTGGGGCTGCATATCGGTGGGGAAGCCGGGGTAGGGCAGGGTCTTTATATTGATGCCGCGCAGCTTGCCGTTCGAGCGGACGGTGACGTAATCGTCGCCCTCCTCGATCTCCACGCCCATATCAATGAGCTTTTGGGATATGATCTCAAGGTGCTTCGGGATAATGTTTCCGACTGTGAGGCAACCGCCCGTGGCGGCCACGGCGGCCATGTACGTACCTGCCTCGATCATATCGGGAATGATGGCGTAGGTGCAGCCGTGGAGCTCGGGAACGCCGTGGATCTTGACGGTTCCCGTTCCCGCGCCCGTGACGTTTGCGCCGCAGGTGTTGAAAAAGTTCGCTACGTCTACCACGTGGGGCTCGCGCGCTGCGTTTTCGATGACCGTGACACCGTCTGCCGTGACGGCGGCGATGATGGCGTTGATCGTCGCGCCGACCGAGGCGATATCAAAATAGATATTTGCGCCGTGGAGGCGACCCTTGACCTCGCCGCGTATGTACTCGTCCTCGTCCTCGCGAATATCCGCGCCGAGGGCAGTGAAAGCCTTGAAATGCAGGTCGATTGGGCGTTTGCCGAAGTTACAGCCGCCGGGATAGATCATCTCGGTGCGCCCCTCGCGTGCCAGCTCGGCACCAAGGAGGTACATTGAGCCGCGGATCTTTCGCACGATATCGTCAGGTGAGGTACAGCATTCCACGCCCGTGGTGTCGATCTTCACCGTGGTCTCGTCGATAAACTCGGCCACTCCGCCCATTTCGCGGATTATTTCTATTGATTTTAAAACGTCATCCACCAAAGGGATGTTTTCGATAACACAAACACTTTTGGTAACAATGGTCGCAAAAACGATCGGAAGGGCGGCATTTTTCATGCCGCTTATATCTATCGTTCCGTTAAGCGCGTTGCCGCCTTTTACAATAATTTTATTCATAGACCGTGTCCTTTGCGAAGATGTTGGGTGTTATTTCTATTATAACATACATTTGCCGAAAAATAAATAGTATTTTTCAACTTCAAAGGCATTATATGCAAATTTTTTTCGGGATGTCAATCACGGAGAGATTTATGGTATTTGACAGCCAACTCCGTGACCAGCCCGTAGCTGACCGTTCCCTCGGTGCCCTGGGACTTCAAGAAGGTATCGTTGACGGCACCGCTGATGTCGGCTACCACGTTGTTTGCGTATTTTTGATAGAAGTTGTAATAAGCCACCTGCTCGCGCTGAATACGGGGATCGACGGTTCGGTAGATCTCCATATATTCCTCGTGATTTTCGCTCGTATCAGCCGAGTAATGGGAATCAAGCAGATATTCGAGTATGCGGACCTGACCCGAGTAGCGGATATAAGGATCATCCGACTCAATGCATACGAGATAGGCTATGAAATTCGCCTCGTCCTCGCGGGCAAAGCCCCGCTGATGCGCCAGCTCGTGAGCGGCAGTGAAGGGAATTGTATAATCGGGGAAGACTACATTTATATTCGACTCGCCGGTGAAAAATGTGTAAACGCCCGTAATATGAGTGTAGGACATGGGCTCGCTGAGCATAACGGGCTTGACTCGGCTGTGCAGGCGCGGGATAAAGCCGTATTTGTCGCAGGCGCGGTCGTAGGCCTCCATAAGCAGAACGTTCATTTCGTCGATAGAGTAGGGCATTACGGAAAAATTATCCTTGCCGAACTCGACTTCGTTGACCGTCTCGTTGACGTCCGAGATCGCCGCATTCAGAGTATCGAGAAGACCTTCGGCGTCAACGGTTTCGTCCTCTATGCCGAGCCTGACGTCGAGCTCTGTGGTGCGGTAGCCCGTGCCGAGAGTGAAGACGAAAAGGCAGAAGATCACCATTATGATGCCGCCGACCTTGCCGACGAAGACCCTCACGTTATGCCATGTGTCGCAATACTTGCGAAAGGCGTGGATCATAGCGACGATGATGGCGGGGATCAGCAGAAGCAGCAGTATTTCGGCCACCGAGAAGGGGAAAAGGTAGGTAACGTACGAAAGAAGGGCGCGGACGGCGGTGGCTATTCCGAAATTGAAAAAGTCGGCAATAGGGGTGAAAAATATAGTCAGAATATATATGACGAGGCTGACGCCCGCGGCGATATATAGTGATCTCCAGAACCACGAAAGATGATATACGGGTATATCCTCCTCGGTGGCTTCGAGCTTCTCGGCCTCGGTGACGGGCTCTTCTTTTTTTGAAAAGGGATTTTTGAATTTCATTTGCTTATCCTTATATTTTCGGGGATTTTGAGGCCGAGCGAGTCGGCAAGGGAGGTAAGATCCTCGGGCGGGGATGCGATCAGGCGCATGGGCTCGCCGCTTCGAGAGTCAAGCTCCAGCGACAGTGCGTGGAGTGCTTGGCGGTCGATGAGGGGAGAGGGCTGACCGTAAAGATCGTCCCCGGTAATGGGTGTGCCGAGTGATGCAAAGTGAACTCGGATCTGGTGGGTGCGGCCTGTTTTGGGCTTGACAAGGACCAGCGAGTGACCGCCACACGTATCGAGCACTGTGTACTCGGTCAAGGCGGGCTGTGCGCCATCCTCGTCGAGGGAGCAGGTGCGGCGCAGGATGATGCTCTCGCGCTCGCGGCAGATGGGCGCGTCGATGACACCGCTGCCCGTAAGCTCGCCGTCGAGAATTGCAAGGTAGGTCTTTTGCAGGCGGTGTGATCGCATACTTTCGGCAAAAAATGCGGCCGCGTGCTGATTTTTTGCCACCAGGACGACCCCGCTTGTATCGCGGTCGAGGCGGTTGACGGGGCGAAAGACGAAGGGCTGATCCGCAAAGCGGAAGGCCAATGCGTTTGCAAGGGTATCGTCCGTATGGCCGTGAGAGGGATGGGTGGGCATATGCGGAGGCTTGTTGAGGGCTATGACGTCCGAGTCCTCGTATATGACCGACAGGGGCAGATCCCGAGGAACGAGCCGCTCGTTGGAGCTGACGTCTCCGTCGGCAAGCTCGAGGATATCCCCACCGTGAAGCAGATACCTGACCGTAACCTGCGACCCGTTGATCATTATTCCGTTTTCCCTCTGCTTGAGTCTGGTCAGCAGCCGTCCCGAGATTTTCAGCTCTCCGCGCAAAAAGGCGAGGAGCGGGCAACCGTCGTAGCCGAGCGGTATTTCTGTTTTCATATCCTCACCTCCGTGGTTATTATATTTATTATAGCATTTTATTTTCTACATTACAAGTGCTGACACAAAATTTACAAATTTGAGATATGCAGACTGTGGGCAGCATAGAATTTAACAGCATATTTCGGGGGTGAAAAAGTGGAATTTCGATATACGGGTGGGTACTTTTGCGTCGGAACGGCCTTTCGCGGGCTTTTTCGGTATCCCGTGGGCGGCGCGTTCGGGGATTTTTATGAAAACGTGGCTGCCGCCTGCCGCGAGTGGGCAGAGAGAGAATACTCGGAGTATACGGGTAGGATGCTTACCTACCGCTTTTCGGCGCGCGTGACCGATAATGATGATGACGGAGCCGCGGTCTTCTGTGAGTTTGTGCTGTCGGAGAAGGGAAGCGGAAGCGTTGCGCGCAACACCTTCGCGCACAGGTGGAGTATGAACGGCAGGGTAGCACGCGAAGGTATAGGCAAAAATATACAAAATGCGCAAGAAACGGTAAGAAAATGAATAATATCTATTGAAAAAAAACCAAAAGTGTGTTATTATATTATTACTGTTATAAAAGGACGGTGAAACTTTTTGTCAAAGCAAACTATTGCGGCAATACGCGAGGCCGAGCGAAGCGCTGAGCGTATCAGGAGTGAGTCTGTCACCCGTGCCGCGCAGATGGTCGCTAACGAAAAAGCGGCCGGAGAGCGTCTGCTCGCTGACACCGAGGCTCGTACAAGGCAGGAGATGAACGCGAATTTCAGGGCACTTTCGGAGCGCACCGAGGCTCTTCTCGAGAAGAACCGCGCCGAGGCCGAGGAGGAGACCGCGGACATCAGAAAGACCGCCCAGCTTCGTATGCGAGGCGCGATCAATGAAATCTTCAGGGGGCTCGATAAGCAATGTCAGTAACGGTGATGAAAAAGCTCACGCTGTTTGCCTGCCGTGGCGACAGCGAGGAGATACTTTCAAAGCTTGTCAAGCTGCGTTGCGTTGAGCTCAAAAGGAGCGATCCCGATCCCGAGGATGCCGAATTTCTCTCGACCTGTGACTCGGCCGACCGTCGGCTTGAGCTCGAAAACAGGATAGGGAGGATAGAGGCGGCCATATCGGTTCTGTCTGCCCACAGCCCTAAAAAATTCGCGTTGGTCAAGCCGAAGATCGAGGTTGACCTCGACGAATTCAAGTCGGGCGGCGGATATGATGAGGCAATTCGGACGCTTGAGCGTCTTGAGGCCATTCTTGCGGAGGAAAAGGAGTGTCGCGCGGCTGTTGCCGCGGCGGCCGAAGGGGTGCAATCGCTGACCCCGTGGGCCGATTCGGATATTCCTCTTGAATTCAAGGGAACCGAGCGGACCTTCCTGATCAGGGGATCTTTCCCGCAAACGGTCGATCTTGCCGCCGTAAACGGCGCGCTTGACGAGACCTATGCCTTCGTTCAACGTGTGAGCGAGGACAGTCACGGCATTTACGCAACCGTTATCGGTCTGCGTGAGAGTGAAAACGAGGTTATGAGACTTCTCGTGGGCTTCGGCTTTAACCGAAGGGAGGAGACTCAGACCGGTATGCCCGGCCGCCTGCTTGAGGCGACGAAAAAGCGGGGACGCGACGCACAGGAGAGGCTCGAGGAGCTGAAGGCTCTGACGGCGGCTCTGGCCGAAGGTCTTGACGGGCTGAAGGTGCTTTACGATTACGAAAAAACAGAGCTTGAAAAGGCGCAGAAGCGAAGCCTTGTGGCTTGCTCAGACAGCACGGAGCTCTGGACGGGTTGGGTGCCCGAGGACAAGGTGGCAAAGCTGACCGCTATCTTTGACTCTTACAGCTGTGCCTACGAGTTCAGCGACCCGACCGAGGAGGACGACGTTCCCGTTCTTCTCAAAAACAACAAGTTTGCCGAAAACTTCGAGTGGGTAATTTCGCTCTACTCGCTCCCGAGATACGGCAGCTTTGACCCGACGTTTATAATGTCGATCTGCTACGCCTTGCTCTTCGGTATTATGTTTGCCGACGTAGGCTACGGACTTGTGATGATACTTGCGGGCTTCCTTGTGCCGAAGCTCCTCAACCCCTCGCCTTGGGCAAACAGGTTCTTCCGCTCCTTCGGCTACTGCGGCATCGCCTGTATGGTGATGGGCGTGCTTTTCGGAGGATACTTCGGAGATCTGCCGCTGGCTATCTGGCGTTGGTATTCGGACGACGTGCCGAGCTCGCTGGCCATAATTGCCGACCCCGTGCTCGATTCTCTGATGTTTATGGTCATCGGAATCGCCGTCGGTGCGGTACACCTTATCGTGGGTATGATCATCAAGTTCAATATCGTGCGCAAGCAGGAATCCTGGTTGACGGCGATCCTTGACGTGGGCTCTTGGTGGGTCCTGTTTGCGGGCATCGGACTTGTATTCGTGCTTCCGAGCATCGGCCTTTGGGTATTGATCGCGGGTGCGGTCGGCATCTTTATGGGCGGCTTCGTGGCCGAAAAGAATTGGCTGAAGAAGCCCTTTACGGGACTGCTCAGATTCTATGACGTTATCAACTACGCATCGGATCTTCTGTCCTACTCGAGAATTCTGGCACTTGGTTTGACCTCCGCGGTCATTGCTCAGGTTGTTAACATTCTCGGCACTATGATGGGTCCCTCTATTCCCGGATTTATCGTGCTCGTGATCGCGTTTATCTTCGGTCACGCGCTGAATATCGGTCTCAACGTAATGGGAACCTTCGTTCACTCGGCTCGACTTCAGTACGTCGAGTTCTTCGGTAAGTTTTTTGAGGACGGCGGCCGCGCCTTCGATCCGGTCAAGCCTACCTCGAAGTACACAAAATAATTTTTAATTTATAAGGAGAAAATCAAAATGACTTTCGCAGAATTTTTTAAATCCCTGCTTTCGGGACAGAATCTTGCAATTATCGGTGCCGCTCTGGCGGTAATCTTCCCCGGATGGGGCAGTGCCAAGGGCGTTGGTATGGCCGGTGAGGCTCTCGCAGGTCTGATGTCGGAGGATTCCTCCAAGTTCGGTAAGGGCTTCACCCTTCAGATCCTCCCCGCAACCCAGGGTCTTTACGGCTTTGCTATCGCGTTTATCGTTATGATGAACACCGGAATTATGGGCGGTGAGCCTGTAACCAGCGTTCTCCACGGTCTCTACTACCTCTGCGCTTGCCTTCCCATGGCTGTTATGGGCTACGTTTCCGCAGTTAAGCAGGCAAGAGTTGCCGTTGCCGGCATCAACATGATCTCCAAGTCCCCCGAGGCCAGCGGTAAGGCACTTACCTCCGTTGCTCTCGTTGAGCTTTATGCTCTTCTGGCTCTGGTTATCTCCTTCTTCCTCGTTTCCGCAGGCCCCAGCCTCGTATTCTGATGATAGGCGCAGAAAAGATAACCGCAAAGATCGTCTCGGATGCCGAGGCCGATGCGCGTGCGCGTCTTGCGCAGGCTGAAGCCGAGTGCGAAAAGCTCCGCGCCGAGTATCAGGCTCGCGCAAAGGAGCTCCGCGACACCATGACCGAAAACGCCGAGCACGAGGCCGAGGAGATGGTCTCCCGTGCCAAGTCCACGGCGGCCGTTGAAAAGCGCAACATCCTGCTCAACGCAAAGAGCGAGATGATAGATGCCGCCTTCGACACGGCGCTGGCCGAGATCCGCGCTTGGGACGACGCAAAGTACCGCGAGCTGCTGGTGGGTCTTGTTTCGGCCGCAGTTATAGGGCAGGTCAAGGCCGAGGAGGCCGAGCTTGCCGACTACGGTGCGGACGAGCTCGAGCGGGCCGACCGCTTCGAGATAGTCCTCTCCCGCCGCGACCGCGATGCTCACGGCGAGGCCGTGCTCGACGGAGTCCGCAAGGCTGTTGTGGGTCGACTCGACCGCGCAAGACTTGATAATCTCGTGCTTTCGCAGAGCGTGGCCGACATTGACGGCGGCGTTATGATCAGATGCGGTGATATGGAGATAAACTGCTCTCTCGATATGCTTTTTGCGCGTCTGCGCGAGACCTTTGAGAGCGAAGTACACAAGATACTTTTTAACCAAAACTAACGAAAGGTTGAGATTTTATGGCTTTTCGCTATAAAGACACCGATTATATTTATATTTCCGCTAAAGTCAGAGGTATGGAAAACGGACTTGTGCGTCGGGATTGCTACGACCGTATGCTGTCGGCAGAGGATGCCGACTCGGCGGCGGCCTACCTGCGCGAGTACGGCTATGACGTTGCGGGTATGTCGGCCTCCGAGCGCGAGGACGTGCTCAACGCGACCCTGAAGGCAGGGCTCCGCGAGATCGAGAAGGACGCACCCGATTCGGCAATGTTCAGCTTTTTCCGTTACCCTTACGACTGCACCAACGTAAAGACCCTTATCAAATGCAAGGCTCGCGGCATCAGCGCAGAGGGAATGCTCTTCGATCTGGGCGGCGTTTCGCCCGAGCGCCTGACAGAGTGCTTTGAAAAGAAGGATTATTCCTGCCTGCCCAAGGGTATGGCAAAGGCGACCGAGGAGGCCATAGAGGCCTACGCAACCACGAAAAATCCCCAGAAGATAGACTTTTTGCTCGACCGCGCCTGCTTCTCCGATATGGCCGAGTGCGCCAAGGAGAGCAAGATACCCTATATCGGGCAGATCGTGGATGCTCGCGCGGATCTGATCAATTTTATGATTTGCCTGCGAATTTTGCGTATGAACTGCGGCGATTACGGTAAGGTCTATGCCGAGGAGGCTCTGCTTGACAGCGGAAAGATCGGAAAAAAGAAATTTACAAAGGCCTTTGCAGAGGGCGAGGAGGCACTTATCGCTCTGCTCGACAAGGGCGGATACAAAAATATAGCCTCGTCCCTTGAGGTGGGCTGCCCTCTCGGCAGGGCAGAGAAGATCTGCGACAACGGAAGGATCGAGCTTTTACGCCGTGCTCGCTTCGTAACCTTCGGCGTTGAGATCCCCGTGGCCTATCTCGCCGCACTCGAGGCACAGATACAGAATATCAGGATCATCCTCGCCGGCAAGGAGGCCGGTCTGGATGCCGCCGCCATAAGCGAAAGGATGCGTGACTGTTATGTATAAGATTGCTATAATAGGCGACAGAGACAGCGTGCTTGGCTTTATGGCACTTGGCTTTGCCACCTTTGAGGCTCAGTCGGCCGAGGAGGCGGGCAAGCTACTCCACAAGGTGGCCCGCGACGAAAGCTACGCCGTCATTTTCATCGTTGAAAATTACGCCGAGCAGCTTTCGGAGGATATGGCCAAGTACAAGGATATGCCACTGCCCGCAGTGGTGTCCATCCCCGGCCGCGCAGGCTCTAACGGCTTCGGAATGAACAGCATCCGCTCGGCTGTCGAGCGTGCTGTGGGCGCGGATATAATATTTAAGTGATTACATGGAGGATGTAATGGCGATAGAAGGAAAAATCGTTAAGGTTTCAGGCCCTCTGGTCATTGCCGAGGGAATGAAGCAGGCGGATATGTTCGACGTTGTGCGCGTCGGCAAGGACCGCCTCATCGGCGAAATAATAGAAATGCACGGTGACAGAGCCTCAATTCAGGTCTACGAGGAGACTGCGGGTCTCGGACGGGGTGACACGGTCGTCTCCACCGGCGCACCTCTGTCGGTCGAGCTCGGCCCCGGTCTGCTCACCAATATTTACGACGGAATCCAGCGTCCCCTTGAGGCTATGAAGATCAAGGCCGGCGCAAACATCACCCGCGGTATCGACGAGCCCGCTCTCGACCGCGAGAAGCTCTGGCACTTTGAGGCCGCCCTCGGCTTCGGCGACAAGGTCGAGCCCGGCGACGTTTACGGAACGGTTCAGGAGACCGACGTTATTCAACACAAGATCCTCGTCCCACCGAAGACCCGCGGAACCATCGTGGAGCTTCGCAGCGGCGACTATAAGGTCACCGATCGCATCGGTAAGATCAAGTATGAGGACGGCACTATCGACGATATTATGCTTATGCAGAAGTGGCCCGTCCGCGTGGCGCGCCCCTATTCAAAGAAGCTGCCTCCCAACGATCCGCTGATCACGGGTCAGAGAATCGTTGACACCCTTTTCCCCATCGCAAAGGGCGGTACCGCCTGCATTCCCGGCCCCTTCGGTTCGGGTAAGACGGTGCTTCAGCATCAGCTTGCAAAGTGGAGTGACGCCGAGATCGTGGTCTATATCGGTTGCGGCGAGCGCGGAAACGAGATGACCGACGTTCTGCTCGAATTCCCCGAGCTGATCGACCCCAAGACCGGCAGCTCCATGATGAAGAGAACCGTGCTTATTGCGAATACCTCGGATATGCCCGTTGCGGCGCGTGAGGCTTCGATCTACACGGGTATCACCATTGCCGAGTATTACCGCGATATGGGTTACTCGGTGGCCGTTATTGCCGACTCCACCTCCCGTTGGGCCGAGGCTCTGCGCGAGATGTCGGGTCGACTTGAGGAAATGCCCGGTGAGGAGGGCTATCCCGCATATCTTACCTCCCGTCTTGCTCAGTTCTATGAGCGCGCGGGTAAGGTCGTCTGCCTCGGTAAGGAGGGACGTATGGGTGCGCTTTCGGCCGTCGGTGCCGTTTCGCCCCAGGGCGGTGATATTTCCGAGCCCGTTTCTCAGGCAACACTCCGTATCGTTAAGGTCTTCTGGGGACTTGATTCGGCGCTGGCTTACAAGCGTCACTTCCCAGCGGTCAACTGGCTCAACTCCTATTCGCTGTATCAGAACAGACTCGCTCCTTGGTTCAGCGAGCACGTTTCGGGAGATTGGAATAAGAAGGTCGCACACTGTATGCAGGTGCTTCAGAAGGAGAGTGAGCTTGACGAGATCGTTAAGCTGGTTGGCGTGGACGCTCTGTCCAGCGACGACCGCCTGACCCTTGAAGTGGCACGCTCTGTCCGTGAGGACTACCTCCAGCAGAACTCCTTTGACGAGACCGACAGCTATACACAGCTCGATAAGCAGAGCGCACTGCTCGACCTAATCTTCCTCTTTGAGGATAAGGCTCGCGAGGTCGTGGCAAAGGGCGCGGACATAGAGGCCGTTTCCGACCTGCCCGTCCGCGAGAAGATCGGACGTGCAAAGTCCATCGATTACAAGAGCTACAAGAAGGAATATTCGGCAATCGCCGACGAAATAGTAAAGGCACTTGACGCGCTGGCCGTCAACGCCGAAATTTAAGGGAGGTATCGGTATGATCAGAGAATACAGAACAATCGAAGAAGTTGCCGGTCCTCTTATGCTCGTCCGTCAGGTCGAGGGAGTCAAGTATGACGAGCTCGGCGAGATCGAGCTTGATAACGGCGAGGTCAGACGTTGCAGAGTCCTTGAGGTCAACGGCAGAAACGTGCTCGTTCAGCTCTTTGACAGCGCGGCGGGACTTAACCTTTCCTCGAGTAAGGTTCGCTTTTCGGGCCACGGCGTGGAGCTTCCCGTTTCCCCCAATATGCTCGGCCGCGTTTTCAACGGAATGGGCGAGCCCATTGACGACGGCGTTAAGCTGATCCCCGAGAAATCGGTCAATATTAACGGAACGCCCATAAACCCCGCGGCGAGATATTACCCCTCCGAGTTTATTCAGACGGGTATTTCGACCATCGACGGTCTGAACACCCTCGTCCGCGGTCAGAAGCTGCCCATCTTCTCGGGCTCGGGTCTGCCCCACGCAAATCTTGCGGCGCAGATCGCCCGTCAGGCAAAGGTTCGCGGAACCGACGAGAAATTCGCCGTTGTTTTCGCCGCAGTAGGTATTACCTTCGAGGAGGCCGACTTCTTCATTTCGGACTTTAAGAAGACAGGCGCTATCGACAGAACTGTGCTCTTTATTAATCTTGCCTCCGACTCGGCCATCGAGCGTATCGCAACGCCCCGTATGGCGCTGACGGCGGCGGAATACCTCGCTTTCGAGCAGGATATGCACGTTCTTGTCATTATTACAGATATTACAAACTATGCAGAGGCTCTCCGTGAGGTCTCGGCGGCGAGAAAAGAGGTTCCCGGCCGTCGCGGATATCCCGGATATCTCTACACCGACCTTGCTACAATGTACGAGCGCGCGGGCAGAAAGCAGGGAAGCAACGGATCTATTACCATGATCCCGATCCTTACCATGCCCGAGGACGATAAGACCCACCCGATCCCCGACCTTACGGGATACATTACGGAGGGTCAGATCATCCTTTCCCGTGACCTGTACCGCAAGGGCTGTCTGCCCCCCGTTGACGTTCTGCCCTCGCTTTCCCGTCTGAAGGACAAGGGAATCGGCCCGGGCAAGACCCGCGAGGATCACGCAGGAGTTATGAACCAGCTTTTCTCGAGCTACGCAAGAGGAAAGGACGCAAAGGAGCTTATGGTCGTTCTCGGTGAGGCGGCGCTGACCCCCATCGACAGACTGTATGCAAAGTTTGCCGATGAATTTGAGGCGAGATATATCAATCAGGGCTTCTATGAAAACCGTACGGTAGAAGAAACAATGGATCTGGGCTGGGAGCTGCTTTCCATCCTCCCCAAGAGCGAGATGAAGCGTATCAAGCCCGAGTTCATTGAGAAATATTGGCCGGGCAACTAAATTCAGGAGAAGGCAAAAATGGCTGAAATTCGTGTAAATCCAACGCGTATGGAGCTGAAAAAGCTCAAAACGCGCTACGATACCGCCCGTCGCGGACACAAGCTGCTCAAGGATAAGCGAGACGAGCTTATGCGGCAGTTTCTTTCGGTCGTGAGAGAGGACAAGGAGCTTCGCGAAAGCGTGGAGAAAAGACTTTCGACGTCTTACGGAAGCTTTTCGGCGGCCAATGCGGTAAGCAGTCCCAAAATGCTTGAGGAAGCGCTGATTCTGCCGAAGAAGGAAGGACAGCTCTCGGTCGGCTACAAGAATATGATGAGCGTGACCGTTCCGGTCTTTGACCTCACCATGCTCTCCGAGGGGGGAAGCGACAGCTACAACTACGGTCTTGCCTTCACCTCGGGAGGACTTGACGATTCGCTCCGCGAGCTGAACTCGCTGCTTGGAGATCTTGTCCGTATGGCCGAGCTCGAAAAGACGGCACAGCTGTTGGCTGAGGAGATCGAGCGTACCCGCCGCCGCGTCAACGCGCTGGAGCATATTATGATGCCCCGTTATCTTGAGGCCATCAAGCGCATCAAGATGAAGCTCGACGAAAACGAGCGCGGAAATACCACCCGACTTATGAAGGTCAAGGATATGATGCTGGCCGCACAGCTTGCTTCGTCCCACGACGAGGAAGAAGAAACAGAATAAACCAAAAGGAGCTGAGTCAAAAGCTTTTTAGAAGGCGATTGACTCAGCCTTTTGCTATGTAAATTTGCAAGATCGAGAAAAACAAAAGAAAAAGCCCCGAAACGAGGCAAAAAAGAGTATGACAAAAAGAGGATCGTCGAAAT
>JAFTOB010000097.1 GCA_017451545.1 Clostridia bacterium
AAGGTCGGTCTCGGCCACGGCAACCTCGGTAAGATGCTCCTCTCCGAGGAGACCGAGTGCTTCTGCTTCCTCGCAGGACACGAGTCCTTCGCAGCCGCTGAGGGCGCGATCAAGATCGCTCTTAACGCAAACAAGGTCCGCGTAAAGCCACTCCGCGTTATCCTCAACGGTCTCGGCAAGGACGCCGCTTACATCATCTCCAGAATCAACGGCTTTACCTACGTTCAGACTCAGTTCGATCCTTACGCTGAGGACGTTAACGTTATCTCCGAGAAGGCATTCTCGAACGGTCCCCGCGCCGCTGTTAAGTGCTACGGCTCCGACAGCTTTCCCGAGGGCGTTGCAATCATGAAGCTCGAGCACGTTGGCGTTTCCATCACCGGTAACTCCACCAACCCCACTCGCTTCCAGCACCCCGTTGCAGGTACCTACAAGAAGTGGGCTACCGAGAACGGCGTAAACTACTTCTCGGTCGCTTCGGGCGGCGGTACGGGACGTACCCTCCATCCCGATAACATGGCAGCAGGCCCCGCATCCTACGGCATGACCGATACCCTCGGAAGAATGCACGGCGACGCACAGTTCGCAGGCTCTTCCTCGGTTCCCGCTCACGTCGAGATGATGGGACTCATCGGCGCCGGCAACAACCCCATGGTCGGTATGACCGTCGCTTGTGCCGTTGCTATCGAAGAGGCACTCAAATAATTTAAACCAATAAACAAAACGGGCACGCCGCAAGGCGTGTCCGTTATTTTGTCGCATAATTGCCCGTTTGATTCGCAATGGCACGCGATCACACGACAGCGAGGCCACCGATAAATCGGAGTTTAAAGTTTATTTTTGTTCGAGAACCTTCTTGCAAGAAGGTTCTCGAGCTCTCCAAGAAACTTTGAAAAAATGGCTTGCTTTAAGGTGAAGTTACCTTTTCACCCCTCCCTCGGTCGGTCGGGCTGAGACAATGTGTCGGCCAACTTTTACGCGCTCACGCAGGCCTTAGTCCGGCGTTACCGCCTCCTAACGGCCACGACGGTGATATTACAATCAATTTCTGATCGTAATATTTAGAAAGGGCGCACCATGAGGAGTTTTCACCGGAATGTGCGCCGGCGGGAGCGCGAACAATTTAGCCGATATAAGCACTCAAAATTCGCGACCGAGCGAATTTTGAAAGATATACTCCCCATTTAACTTAACCAATGCATTAAAGTTTCTTGGAGAGCTCGAGAACCTTCTTGCAAGAAGGTTCTCGAAAAAAATCTTTCAAATAAACTCCGATTTATCGGTTTCTTCACCATCGGGTGATTGCGTGCGGTACAAGGTCACGCCGCCCGATCCTTGCCCGCCGGGGAGCACGGCCCGATTTATCGGTCGGTATTTGTACCCGATATTGACTTTTGGTCGGAGTTGTGATATACTTTTAAAAAAGGAGGCGCGGTATGAAGGTCAGGCTTAGCAGAATTTTCGGCATTTTTCATCCATACGGTGCGGTAAGTTCCGCATTAACGGCTTTTATGATGGCTTTTTTGTCTTTCGGGATCATATCCGAGCCCGAAAATCAAAGCCCAAAAGAGATATTTACGGCGATCCTTTTCGCCGTTGCCGTTGGCTTTGCGATAATCGCTTTCAGCACCTTGATCTTTCCCAAAGAGCTCGTTATTGATAAAGACAGCATCAGTTATCGCGCTTATTCCTTCCAAAGGCACAGTGGGGTCTCGTTCGTTCGCACTCGCGGAATTCCTCACCGCGTGGATTTTTGCGTTTCGCGGATACGGACGGTCGAATTTCGTCAGAATGCCGTTGAGAGATTTTTTGACGTGGGTCGGATTCGGTTTTCGGGCAATACTTGCTTTGAATCGAAATATTATGAGGACGATGACATCAACGTGAAGCTGCACACCGTCTGCGGGATCAAGAGTTTTTCTTTATTTAAAAAGGAGATATCGAAATACATCGATATCCCCTCGGGTCAATAATTTATCATATTTTCGGGCGGCTCGACTGTGAAGGTCAGCCGCTCGCCGCTTTTCGGGTGGTCAAAGCTCAGGCGGTGAGCCACCAGCGCGACGGACGAAAACTCACTTTTCGGCGCGCCGTAGCGGCGGTCGCCTGCCAACGGATGCTTCCGTGAGGCGAATTGAACGCGGATCTGGTGAGTTCTGCCCGTGTGGAGCTTAACTCGGAGCAGGGAAAGCTCGCCGTTTGACGAGACCGTGGTATATTCAAGCGAGGCTTCTTTAACTCCCGCCCGCTTGCGGTCAACGGCAAAGGATTTTCCGCGGCGACGGTCGTAAAAGAGCAGGTCGCGCAGTATGTCGCTCTCCTTTTCGGGGCGACCGTGGCAGAGAGCGAGATATTCTTTCTCAAAAGTGCCGCGCTGTATCTGCTCCGAAAGGCTTGCGGCGGCCTCCTTCGTCAGGGCGAAAACGGTGGCTCCTACCGTCTCGCGGTCGAGCCTGTGTACGGGGTAGACCTGAACGTCCGTCTCGCCGCTTTCGCGCAAATGGGCGGCGATGAGGGTGGGCAGACAGCTCTCGCCCTCGCCCTCGGAGAGCATCCCCGATTCCTTGCGGCAAACGATTATATATTTGTCTTGAAATAAAATTTCCATAGAGATCCCCTTTGTTTGGTAGTATGATTATACCACGAAATCGGCTAAAAGGCAAGTCAATAATTGAATAACTGAAACAAATGTGTAAATAAAATGTGAACTTTTGCAAAAAGGCGGCTTTTCGCTTGACTTGTGCGCGTAAGTTTGCTATAATGTTAAAAAACTTGAGAAAGGAAGGACTATTTCTGTAATGGACGGGGACAGTAGCGAGGACGATAACGCTAACACCACCACGATAATTAAAAAGATCGAGTGATAAGTACGGCATAGTGAGCATCGAAAAGGACGGGTGCGGCTATGCTTTTTTGCGTTACGTCCGAACTATATTTTAAGGAGTTTTATTTTATCATGGAAATTGCAATAATAGTGGTCTGCCTGCTTATGTCGGCATATTTTTCGGCCACCGAGACCGCGTTCTTATCTATCAACAAAACAAGACTGAAAACAATGGTTGAAAACGGCAACAAGCGCGCCGCACTCGTGCTCAAGCTCGAGGAGAAGTACGATCGCCTGATATCCACCATACTTATCGGAAACAACGTTGTTAACATTCTGCTTTCTTCTATCGCCACCATTCTGTGCATAAAGATCATGCGTGGCGATCAGGAGATGGGCTCGCTTATTTCAACCGTAGCCTGTACGGTTGCCGTCCTCATCTTCGGTGAGATCACGCCCAAAAACCTTGCAAAGCAGTTTCCCGATGCTTTTGCAATGTTTTCCGCACCCATTATCCGCTTCCTCGGATGGATTCTGATGCCCGTTAATGTTATTTTTATGGGCTGGAGAAAGCTTATATCCCTCATCATTCGCCCCAAGGAAGAGGAGAAGATGTCCCAGGAGGAGCTCCTTATGTTCGTTGAGGAGGTTCAGCAGGAGGGAAGCATTGACGATGACGAGGGCGACCTGCTCCGCAATGCTATCGAGTTTACCGACCGCAAGGCTGAGGATATTCTGACCCACCGCGTTGAGATCGAGGCCGTTCCCGTGGACGCTACCAAGGAAGAGGTGCTGAAGGTCTTTGCCGACACCCGTTTCTCACGCCTTCTGGTTTATGAGGACACCATCGACGAGGTGGTGGGTATCATCAATCACAAGAATTTCTATGAAGGCGGATGTATGACCGAAAAGAGCATCAAGGAGATCATGACACCTCCTCTCTTCATACATAAGTCCGAAAAGATCATCGACCTGCTCAAGCTGCTTCAGAAGAACAAGTCCCACATCGCCGTTGTGGTTGACGAGTACGGCGGCACCCTCGGTATCGTTACCATGGAGGACATTCTTGAGGAGCTTGTGGGTGACATCTGGGATGAGCACGACGAGGTGGTTGACGAGTACAAGCAGATCGCGGAGGACGCGTTTATCGTTGACTGCGCCGTTAACTTTGAGGATTTCTGCCAGAAATTTGATATCAGCTCGGATTCCGACAGCATTTCGCTGGGCGGATGGATCACCGAGCAGCTCGACAAGATCCCCGTCAAGGGCGATCAGTTCGATTTTGAGCACCTGAACTTCCGCGTCACCAAGGCCGAGCCCCAGCACGTGGTTTCGGTCAAGGTCACCGTCGGCGAAAAGGTCGATGAGGACGATGACAGGAAGGAAAAGGATAAGGACAAAGACAAAGAATAAACATAAAAGAGGCCGCAAGGCCTCTTTTGGTTTTGGTGGGCGTTTGACAAATCGGAATTTAAAGGTCTAAGCCGAGCTCCTTTTTGAAAGTTTTGATAAAACTTTTTCAAAAGTTTTTCGAGATCCAACGTCGAAACGTTGGTCGCGCGTCGCAACGCGCGAAAAGCTCCGCGCGGCCCTTGCATCCGTGAAAAAGAAGCGAAAAATTGGGTACGAAGTACCT
>JAFTOB010000098.1 GCA_017451545.1 Clostridia bacterium
ACCAGCATTTTTTTGTTTTGCCGCTGTGGTTTCCCACGCGACTTGTATATTATAACACAAAACGAAAGCATTGTCAATACCTTTTTCAAAAATAAAAAATAATATTTTTTCAAAAACCTATTGCAAAAAAGAAAAAAGTGTGGTATAATAGCAAAGTCATAGGGGTATAGCTCAGTTGGTAGAGTACCGGTCTCCAAAACCGTGGGTCGCGGGTTCGAGTCCTCCTGCCCCTGCCAAAAAATACCGAGAACTTTGTTCTCGGTATTTTTTTATCCAAGCCGCAGGCTTGGCATAGACGCTCGCAGGCTCGCTATTCCGTCGCTTCGCTCCTTACATCACCGCACGGAGTGCGGTGCATATCATCAAGGGCGCATTGCGCCCTTGTATCTCATCACGCGCCAGCGTGCATCTTTAATATCCCGCAACAAGTTTGAAAAGTTGCGTTTTTCTTGTTTACAAACCGAAGTAATTATGGTAGAATATAAAATGCCGCGAGGGAAGCCCGCGCGGTCTCATTTGCCCTGCGGCTCACACGGAGAGGACTATGAAAAAAACATATATAACCACAATGCCGAATCACATCGGATCTTTTTTGAAGGCCAGCGAATGCTTCGCCGATCTCGGCATCAATATCACGCGCGTCAGCTACAACAAGGCCGTGGATTCCCACACCCTTTTTCTTGACGCCGAGGGAACGCCCGAGCAGCTTGCCGAGGCAGACCGCCGACTTTCGCGAATCGGATATCTGCAGAACGAAAAGGCGGGCTCAAGCATCGTTCTCCTTGAATTTCGCCTGCCCGACGTGCCGGGAAGCGTAACGGCCGTCCTTTCGCTGATCAACGAATTCAACATTAATATATCTTATATCAGCTCTCAGGAGAACGGGACCGACCATCAGCTCTTCAAAATGGGTCTATACGTTGAGGACACGGAGCGGATCACCGAGTTCATCTCGGCCGCCGAGAGGCTCTGTCAGGTCAGAGTCATCGACTACAACCACTCCGAAAAGGTATACGACAACAGTATTTTCTATAATTCCTTCGTCAACGGCATCGCCCTCACCATCGGCCTTTCCGACGAGGTACGCAACAAGCTGCTCATCAGCGCAAACCTTGCAATGCAGCTGCTCGACGAGCAGGGGCTGTCGCCCTACAAGACCTTCGACAGCATAAGCCGCTTCGCAGATCTTTTGTCCAAATACCGCTCCTTCGCCTTTTCGCCCCGCATTTCGCGCCATAAGATCACCGACAACACCGAGATCATCACGGTGGAGCCGCCCTGCGGCAGTAACACCGCCATTATAATCAGCGGCGGCGAGGTGCTTTTCGTGGACAGCGGCTACGCGCTCTATAAGGACGAGATGGAAAGCATTTTCCGCACTCTGCTGAAGGATTACGACAGCATGAAAAAGCGGATCTTCGTCACCCACGCCGATCTCGACCATTGCGGACTTCTGCCTCTCTTCGACGAGGTCATAGGAAGCAAGAAAACGGCCGAATGCCTGCGCCTTGAGTACGAGGAGCAGTCGGGCTTCCGCGAGATGGATATGAAATCCAAGCCATATATCGAAATGTGCAAGATACTCACCTCCTACGAGCCCCCCGCGCCCGACAAGGTCACGGGTATCTGGGAGAGGAGAGCGGGGGACGACGAGCCCCTGTCCCAGGTCGGCACCTTCGATTTCGGCGAGCTGCACTTCGAGGTCTACGAGGGGCGCGGCGGACACCTTGCGGGCGAGTCGGTGCTCATAGATTACGCCCACCATATCGCCTTCACGGGTGACGTTTACGTCAACCTCAAGGAAATGACCGCCGAGCAGGCCGAGTACAATCAGTACGCGCCCATTCTTATGACCTCGGTGGACACCGACGCGGGGCTCTGCGCCCTTGAGCGCCGTGCCGTGCTCCAGCGCCTCGGCGCGGGCAAGTGGCAGATCTTCGGCGGCCACGGGGCAAAAAAGAATTATTCGGTTACAATTCAGGAATAAATACAAGGGAAAACTCCTCGCTCCGGCGGGGAGTTTTTAGCTTAAAACTGTTTACAAAACGCGAAAAGTATGGTAAAATAGATAGGATAAATAAAAAGGAGATCCAAGATGCGGCTCGATAAGTTTTTCAGCACCACAGGCACTCTGACGCGAAGCGAAGCCACGCGCGCCATCCGCGGCAAGCGGGTGACCGTCAACGGTATGGCGGCGCAGAAGGCCGATATGAAAATAGACCCCGATCTGGACGTGATCACCCTTGACGGACAGCGCGTGACCTATCAGCGGTACACCTACGTTATGCTGAACAAGCCGAAGGGCTACGTCAGCGCAACCGATGACAGCCGCCTGCCCACGGTGCTCGATCTGCTGCCCGAAAAATACAAGCGGCTGGGGCTTTTCCCCTGCGGACGGCTTGACCGCGACACCACGGGTCTGATGCTCCTGACCGATGACGGAGAGCTGGCGCATTTTCTGCTCTCGCCCGTCAGCCACGTGCCGAAGACCTACGCGTACGAAAGCGCGAGTCCCTTAACGGCCGCCGATGCGGAACGGCTCGAAAACGGCGTGGATATCGGAGAAAAGACTCTCACGAAGCCCGCGCACCTTGAATATGACGGCAAATCGGGCAGGATCACCCTCGCCGAGGGCAGATACCACCAGATCAAGCGGATGTTTGAGGCGGTTGGCAACAAAATCACCGAGCTTGAGCGCGTCACCCTCGGCCCTCTCTCACTCGACCCCGCTCTTGAGCGCGGCGAGTGGCGCGAGCTGACCGAGCAGGAGATCGCGGAGCTCCAAAAACACAACAGAAATACAAATCGGAAGGAAACCGAATAATGGACATTATCAAAACACTTGCAGAGGAATTTAAGCTGAAGGAGGAGCAGGTCGAAAAGACGGTGGCTCTCATCGACGAGGGCAACACCATCCCCTTTATCGCGCGATACAGAAAAGAGGTCACGGGCTCGCTGGACGATACCGTGCTCCGCTCGCTCGACGACCGACTCAA
The DNA here is from genome assembly GCA_017451545.1 of Clostridia bacterium. Taxonomy (GTDB): domain Bacteria; phylum Bacillota; class Clostridia; order Oscillospirales; family CAG-272; genus RGIG3994. The sequence goes on from JAFTOB010000098.1 coordinate 2,997, forward strand.
CTACCTCCGTAACATAGAAAAGCGCAAGCAGGAGGTCAAGGATCTCATCGCGGCGCAGGATAAGCTGACCCCCGAGATCGAGGCGGCCATTGACGCGGCCAAGACCATCACCGAGGTAGACGATATCTACCGCCCCTTCCGCCCCCACAGAAAGACCCGCGCCTCGGTGGCACGTGAAAAGGGACTTGAGGGACTTGCAAAGCTCTTGATGGAGCAGCGCCCCGAGTACGTGCCCGCTCTCGACGAGCAGGCGCAGACCTACGTTGACCCCGAAAAGGGCGTAAACACCGTGGAGGAGGCTTATGCCGGCGCCTGCGATATTATCGCGGAGGACGTTTCCGACAACGCGGAGTACAGAAAGCAGATCCGCGCCATCACCTTCCGCAACGGCTCCATCGTGTCGAAGAACGCCACCGAGGAGGAGTCGGTCTACACAATGTATTACGATTACAACGAGCCCATCAAGAAGGTTCCCGACCACCGAGTTCTGGCAATGAACCGCGGCGAGAAGGAGGATTTTCTCAAGGTCTCGGTTGAGATCACACCCGAGCTGGTTCTCAACTACCTTTTCTCGCAGGTGATAGCGGCAAACGAGAGCCCCGCGAGAAAGTACGTCAGCGCCGCCGTGGTCGACGGCTACGACAGACTGATCAAGCCCTCAATCGAGCGCGAGATCCGCTCGGATATGTTCGATAAGGCAGGGGAGGGAGCTATCAAGCTTTTCTCGGATAACCTGTCCCACCTGCTGCTTCAGTCCCCCCTCAAGGGCAAGACCGTGCTGGGCTATGACCCCGGCTACCGTACGGGCTGTAAGCTGGCCGTTGTTGATAAAACGGGCAAGGTGCTCGACACGGCGGTAATTTACCCCACAAAGCCCCAGGAGCGCATCCCCGAGAGCGAGCGCATAGTTTCCCGCCTTATAGATAAATATGAAGTTGACATCGTTGCCATCGGCAACGGAACCGCCTCCAAGGAGAGCGAGATCTTTATTGCAAATCTCATCAAAAAGCTCGACCGCGACGTAAAGTACACGATGGTCAGCGAGGCGGGTGCTTCGGTCTACTCCGCATCCAAGCTGGGTGCCGAGGAGTTCCCGGATTTTGACGTAACGCAGCGTTCGGCCGTTTCCATCGCGCGCCGCCTGCAGGACCCTTTGGCCGAGCTCGTGAAGATCGATCCCAAGTCCATCGGCGTCGGTCAGTATCAGCACGATATGAAGCCTGCAAGGCTTGACGCCGCCCTCACGGGCGTGGTCGAGGACTGCGTTAACAGCGTCGGCGTCGACCTCAACACCGCATCCCACTCTCTGCTCGCATACATTTCGGGCATCAACGCCACCGTGGCAAAGAATATAGTCAAGTACCGCGAGCAAAACGGCGAGTTCAAGAACCGCGCCCAGATCCTCAAGGTTCCGAAGATCGGCGCAAAGGCCTTCCAGCAGTGCGCGGGTTTCCTCCGCGTTACCGATTCTGCGGAGATCCTTGATAATACGGGCGTTCACCCTGAGTCCTACGCCGCCGCGCGCGCCCTGCTTGATATGTTTGGTTACACCGAGGACGACGTCCGCGCGGGTAAGCTGGGCGAGCTTCGCCGTAAGGTGAAGGCCAAAGGAAGCGTCAAGGTCGCCGAGGAGCTGGGCATCGGCGAACCCACTCTGCTCGATATTATCGGCGAGCTCGAAAAGCCCGGCCGCGACCTCCGCGATTCCTTCGAGGCTCCCGTCCTCCGCGACGATATCCTCGATATGGCCGACCTCAAGCCCGATATGATCCTGACGGGAACCGTCAGAAACGTCATCGACTTCGGCGCCTTTGTGGATATCGGCGTGCATCAGGACGGTCTCGTCCACATTTCCGAGCTTTCGGATAAGTTCGTAAAGCATCCCTCTGAGGTGGTCTCGGTCGGCGATATTGTCCGCGTCCGCGTGCTGACGGTCGACTCAAAACGCAAGAGGATCGGCCTTTCGATGAAGGGAATCGATGGCAGAAAACTTTAATAAATTAAAACTATTATTCTTTGTTGCCGCGCATCGGTTCGCTCGCTGCCGAGTTTGTTTGTGCAAATTGCACAATAGAAGCTCGATAATTTCGGAAGATTGACATCTTCCATTTTGGACGAAAATTTGGTATAATATATAAAGCAAAGTAATGCGTAAAAAACCGTTCAGGTTTTAATTCAAGGAGGATTATAATGGCAAGCGTATCACTCAAGCACATCTATAAAAAGTATCCCGGCGGTGTAACCGCAGTTTCGGACTTCAACCTTGAGATCAAGGACAAGGAGTTCATCGTTTTCGTCGGTCCCTCGGGATGCGGCAAAACCACCACACTTCGTATGGTCGCAGGACTTGAGGAGATCACCGAGGGTGAGCTCTTTATCGGCGATCAGCTCGTTAACGACGTAGCGCCTAAGGACAGAAAGATCGCGATGGTTTTCCAGAACTACGCTCTGTATCCTCATATGACCGTTTTCGAGAACATGGCATTCGGCCTTAAGCTGAACAAGACTCCCAAGGAGGAGATCAAGCGCAGAGTTGAAGAGGCTGCCCGCATTCTCGATATCTCCCACCTGCTTGACAGAAAGCCCAAGGCTCTGTCCGGTGGTCAGAAGCAGCGTGTTGCTCTCGGCCGTGCAATCGTTCGTCAGCCCAAGGTCTTCCTTCTTGACGAGCCGCTTTCCAACCTGGACGCTAAGCTCCGTGCATCCATGAGAACCGAGCT
>JAFTOB010000099.1 GCA_017451545.1 Clostridia bacterium
CACAATCAAATAAAAAAGAACCGCTTTTTCCGTCAAGGCCTGATGGAAAGAGCGGTTTTTCGGTAGAAATCCTTACGGATTTCAATTTTTATGTGCGTTTTTTAGACGCGCTCGGGCTCTCTGGCGTACGCCTGTACGCCGGACGAGAACCCGATCACGCCTTCTGCATCTAAATGAGACAGCCCCTTTTTGCTCATCAATATCATCCGATCAAGCCCCGAAAGATCGGGAATGACCTCGCAATCGAAGCCGTAACCCTCGCCGATGGCCGCAACGTCTCGCGCGGTATCGTAGCCCGCCTCGAAAAGCATAAAGCCCCCGTCCTTGATCCGCGGCGCAAACTCACGCAGGATCGAACGGTAAAAGATCAACCCGTCCTCCCCGCCGTCAAGGGCTGTCGAGGGCTCGGCGTACAGCTCGGGATCAAGACACGCCATATCCGCACTCTTGACGTAGGGCGGATTGGACAGCAGGGCAAAAAAATTTTCACCGCCGCAAACGGACTCTCCCGCACCCGACGCCAGCAGATCGCACTTTTTGATGTCAAGCCTCTCCCCCACCCCGTTGAGCAAGGCATTCTCGCGCGCTTTGGCAAGGGCGCCGTCGTAAAAGTCCACCGCCACCGCACGGCTGTGAGGAAGCCTTGCCAGAGTCGACACGGCAATACAGCCGCTGCCCGTGCAAAGGTCGAGAAAGCTCTCCCCGTCGGGGATCATGGCCGCCGCCCGCTCCACCAAAAGCTCGGTCTCGGGTCGCGGTATCAAGCAGTCGGGCGACACACGGTAGACCTCGGTGCAAAAGTCCCAGGTCCCGATAATATACTGAAGAGGATAGCGGCCGCACCGCCGCTCCACCGCCGCAAAAAGCTCGGCGTTTTCAAAATCTTCCTCCCGCATAAGTGGCAGAGCGGCCGCCGAGATACCGCAAAAATGAGAGATCAGGACCCCGGCCTCAAAGCCCGGATCCTCGACCCCCGCCGACGCGAGACGTGATATAATTTCTCTGTATTTCATAGCATAACCATTATAACAGATTTTTCTTCATATTTAAAGGCTTTTTAGCAAATTTGTTAAAGAATTGTTTTATAGTTTTTTTCAAAAAAATATTGCAATTTTTGAAAAATGTGATATACTATAATTAATAATCGCATGATTAGAATAATTTTACACAAGGAGGACACAAAAATGGAAGAAAAGAAGAGCACCAACTGGGGAGTTATCATCGGTGTTATCGTTGCTACCGTAGCAGTTCTCGCTGCCGGTGCATTCCTTGCTCTCAAGCTTCTCAAGAAGAAGAAGGCTTGCTGCTGCGAAGAGGGCGAGCTTGAAGAGTGCGACATCTGCGTTCTCGACGACGAGTGCGAAGAGTGCGTTGACGCTGAGGAAGTAGACGCTGAGTAATTGCTCACTGAAAAAGCGAACGGGCTGTTCAAACGAACAGTCCGTTTTGCTTTGTCATATAAGCTTGTAGCCGCGACCTCGCACGGTCAGAATGACCTTTTTGCCACCCGCCTCCAGCTTGCGGCGCAAAAGACAGATATACACGTCGGCCTCGTTGCCGCTGCCTCCGATAGCCTCAAGAATAGCTTCGCGTGACACGGCCTCGCCGCGGTTTTTATAGAGCAAAGAAAAGACCGCAAGCTCTTTTTCGCTGAGCTTGATCTCGCGCTCTCCCATTTTTACCGATTTCGCCTCATGATCAACCGTGAGGCGGCTTTTTTTAGGCTTGATCGGCGGCTCCTCTGCCCTGCTCCGCTCGTCGCGGTCAAGCAAGGCGGCAACCGATGCCCGCAGCTCGCTCATAAGTATGGGACGAAGCAAAACTCCCTGCCCCGCGCGCTCCGCGTCACGGGTAACGGACAGAGTCTTCTTCCGTCTCACCGACCGCGCCGACGCAAGGCACTCGGACGAATCGGCATCCACAATAAGCAAAGCGCAACTCTTTACGCCCCCGTCGCCAACGGTGTAGCCAAGCCGCGTCAGCTCAAGGGTGATCAGCGTGTGCAAGCTTTCGTCAGCCGCTAAAACGGCAATATCAACCATCGTTTTCCTCCCGCACCGCAGAGTCAAGGATCTCACGCAGACCGTCCACGGTGCTGACCGTGTTGATTCGCGCCCGCAAAGCGGCCGCGCCCTTGAAGCCCTTGAGATAAAAGGCAAGCTGGGACCGAGCCTCGGTAATGCCGCGCTCGCCCTTCCGCTTCATAAGCTCGGTGACCTGAAGCATGGCAGTCTCCATCCGCTCGGCCACCGTGGGCGGCGTGTATTCAAGCCCCCCGTGTCGCGCACGGATCTCGGCAAAAAGCCAAGGGTTTCCAAGCGCGCCGCGCGCTAAAGCAATGCCGTCACAGCCGGTCTCGTCAAGCATACGCATGGCATCGTCGGCAGAGAAAACACCGCCGTTGCCGATAACGGGGATGTCAACCGCCGCCTTGACCCGACCGATGACCGAAATGTCGGGGGCGGGCTCGTAAAACTGCTCACGGGTTCGGGCGTGAACACAGACCATGGAAGCCCCCGCCTGCTCAACCACCCGAGCAAGCTCGGGGGCGTTTATACTGTTCTGATCCCAGCCCGCCCGCATTTTGACGGTAATGGGAATATCCGAGGCGCGCACCGCCGCCTCCACGATCCGACCGGCCAGCTCGGGATCCTTCATAAGTGCCGAGCCCTCGCCGTTTGACACCACCTTCTTCACGGGGCAGCCCATGTTGATGTCAATGGCCGCAGGCCGCTGACCGCCGCGACCGTACTCACAGCCGCGGTAATTGCCGGTGGCAATAAGCTCGACGGCACGGGCGATAAACTCGGGATCACAGCCGAAAAGCTGTACCGCCGTGGGCATCCCGGGATCGATGTGCGCCAAAGCCGCCGATTTCGGCTCGCTTTTGTGCTTTCCGATCTGCTCGTAGCAAAGTGCCTTGGCCGAAACCATCTCGGTCACGGCAAAATCCGCCCCCTGCTCACCGCAGATGCGGCGAAAATCGCGGTCGGTGTAACCGGCCATGGGCGCCAAGGTCAGTATCAGCTTACCATTGCCCATGTCAGACGCTTTCCTTCTGCTTCTCGCAAATGCTCTCGGCCCACGCGACCGCCTGACCGACCCACTTCGCGATCTCCGCGTTCTCCCAGCAGGCGCGACCGTGGCTGGTCAGCCTGTTGCCAAGCCCAACGCCGTGGGGCGCGTCGGGATAAACGTGAAGCTCAAACTGCTTGCCCGCGTTGGCATAGGCCGTGGCCAAGGCCAGCGAGTTCTTGATATTGACTATCTCGTCGTTCGACGTGTGCATAATAAAGGCAGGCACCGCACGCTCGTCCACCTGCCGCTCAATGCTGATCTCAATGAGCTGCTCGTCGGTGGGCTCGTCGGTCCCAAGCAGATTTTTGAAGCTGCCGCGGTGAGAGAAACTCTCAATTCCACTGATAACGGGATAAATGGGCATCATGCCCGTGGGACGGTTGTAGCCGTAGGGCATATCGATGGCATCGTAGACCTCCTGCCTGTGCCACATAGTGCCGAGAGTGGCGCAGAGATGACCGCCCGCCGAAAAACCGGTGACGAACACAGCCTCGGGGTCGACGTTGTACTCTTCCGCGTGGTCGCGGATGTGCTTCATGGCAAGGGAGGCCTCAATGAGCTGGGCGGGAAATACCCGACTCTTGGCCACCGAATAGCTGAGCACGAAGGCGTTATAGCCGTAGGGTATGAAGGCGTGAGCAATGGGCTCACCCTCGCGGTCGGAGTAAATACAGCCGTAGCCGCCGCCGGGAATGACCAGAATGGCCTTGCGACGGGCGTGCTTGTCAAAATCGGCCACGTATATATCGAGAAAAACGTCCGCCTTCCGCGGATCGAGGGGTATTCTTTTGAAAATCATGCTGACCTCCGAAACAGATCCAAAGTATTTATTACATTATATCAAACAAAAGCCCCGCCGTCAAGAGTAAATGCAGACCGAATCAGCAAGAAAAAGACCAACAAATCGGAGTTTGAAGGTCTAAGCTGAACCCCTCTTTGAAAGTTTTGATAAAACTTTTTCAAAAGTTTTTTGCGATCCAACGGCAACCCGTTGGTCGCGCTCCGCAGAGCGCGAAAAGCTCCACGCGGCCCTTGCTTGTTGAAAAAGAAGCGAAAAATTGGGTATGCAGCACCGACACGGTGCAAATACCTAATTTTTGGCTTGTTTTTCAGGCCGCGCTTACAATGAAGTTTCGCTAAATTCATCGTGACGCAGGCTCCTTCCACCGCAATGCGGTCTGCAGTTGCACGCAACTGCTCCTCCCATCCCGGAGGAAGGCATTGTCCTAAACGATTCTAAGGTCGGTTATGGTAAAACTTGTTTAAATCCTTCAAACTCCGATTTGTCTGTGACGCCCCCTCGGGTGATCGCGTGCGGTACAAGGTCACGCCACCCGATCCTTCGCTGCAGCCGTTGCCGCCAAATTCCGATTTATCGGTGTAATTAACAATTCACCACAGCCGCTAAACAATCAACCACAGGTGTCGCATCCCGACCCCTCGGGGGGCGCGATGGGGTATGCA
>JAFTOB010000009.1 GCA_017451545.1 Clostridia bacterium
GGTATCGCTCTTGCCCTCCTCCGGGCTCGCGGGGAGGAGGGCAGCCGCCATAAGCGGCGGGTGGTGGGGGCGGGCTCCCGCCGCAGGCGGGCGATTTTGCCTTGCCCAATCTCTTCGTTTGCGCGGCCTGAAAAACAAGCCAAAATTTAGGTGTTACGCAAGCTTCACACCCAAATTTTCGCTTCTTTTTCACAGAAGCAAGGGCCGCGTGGAGGATGGATTTCGCGCTCTGCGGAGCGCGACCGGCGTTTCGTCGCCGGCTCTCGACAAACTTTTGAAAAAGTTTGATCAAAACTTTCAAAAAGGGTTCAGCCTAAACCTTCAAACTCCGATTTATCGAACAGCCAAATAAAATACAACACGAAAGGATCTGCCTATGGATGCTGTTATCTGGACGGCATTGGGGGTCGGCGGTGCCACGGTCATCGGCGCGCTGGTCGGCTTCATTTTCAAAAAACCGTCCCACAAATTCAACGATATAATTCTTTCCTTTGCCGCGGGCGTAATGCTGGCCGCCGCCGTGGTCGGCCTCGTTCTGCCCTCGCTTGAATACGGCGGCAAATACGGGCTTATCATCACAGTCGCGGGCATATTCTGCGGCGCGATCTGCCTCAATCTCATCGACAAGATCGTCCCCCACCTGCACAAAATGACGGGCGTGGATCAGGAAAGCCACCCGGACAAGACCGCACAGCTCAATAAAGTCCTGCTTTTCGTCATTGCCATCGCCATCCATAACCTGCCCGAGGGCATCGCCGCAGGCGTCAGCTTCGGAACGGGCGACAATATGCAGGCTCTTACCGTGGCGGGCGGTATCGCACTCCAGAATATCCCCGAGGGTATGGTCATAATCGCGCCTATGCTTGCGTCGGGTATGAAGAGCAGTCGCACATTCGTCATAGCAATGATGACGGGCGTGGTCGAGGTACTCGGTACCTTCATAGGCTACTTCGCCGTCAGTATTTCTGAGGCCATCCTCCCCTTCGCCCTCGCCTTCGCGGGAGGTACTATGCTCTACGTCATCAGCGACGAAATGATCCCCGAGACCCACGCCCACGGCTGTGAGCGCGCCGCCACCTATTCGCTCCTTGCGGGATTTTGCCTGATGCTGGTCTTCGACGTGCTTTTGGGTTGAGCGATGATACTTATAAAAGGAAGCACCGCTCACGTGGAGGCGGTGGCGAAAATATATGAGGAAGCCAAAAAGGGCGAGTTCTGCGTCTGGAGCGAGCATTACCCCACCGCCGAGCACGCGCACCACGACGCCGAGTGCGGCGGTCTCTATCTGCTCACCGACGGCGACACTGTCGTCGGCTGCGCTTCGGTGGAGGAGATCCCCGAGGACAACGACCTGCCATTCTGGCGAATAACAGATGACACCCACCGCGAGATCGCGCGCATCGCCATCGCGCCCGAATATCAGGGTCGCGGCTACGCCCGATTGATGGTCGGCCTGCTCCTCGACGAGCTCCGTGCGCAGGGCGCAAGATCGGTACACCTGCTGGCCGCGCCCGAAAACCCGCCCGCCGTCCGTACCTACGAAAAGCTGGGCTTCGACCGCGTGGGCGAATGTCACCGCTACGGTCACGGCTATATCGCCTTCGAAAAAATATTGTAAAATCGCCGCTCGCTTCCAAAAAAGTGTGATAAATATCGCATTTTTCGAAAAATTGATGCAAATGTCACACTTTTTTCACAAAAATGTGCTATAATATAATCATAGAAACGAAAGGAGCGCGTCGATGGCAGAGCTTGAGATCTTTAAAAATATTGACCCAAACGATAAATCCCGAATGCTCGATTGCTTTTGCGTCACTCAGAAAAAGTACCGCGCGGGCGAGATGATCATGACCTTCTCGGGCAGAGTCAACGCAGTCTGCGTGCTGGTCTACGGACGAGCCAACGGATATTGGATCGACGACGACGGCAACACCGCGGTCATCGAGACCGTACGGGCAGGCGACGTTTTCGGCGACGTGTTTATGATGCCGATCGGTAAGATAGAGTATTACGTGGAGGCGCAGACAGATTGTGAGGTAATGTTCATCGGATACGACCACGTCATCCACCCCTGCAAAAATCTTTGCCCGCATCATTCACAGCTCATCAATAATCTGTACTCCATGACGGCGAAAAAAATGCAGCAGTTTGCACTGCGGATCAATATTCTGACCCAAAAGGGCATCCGCCGCAAGCTGGCCGCATATCTTATATATGAAAAGAACCTCGTGGATTCAATGAATTTCCGCCTCAGCGTCTCGCTGACCGACCTTGCGGAATACGTCTGCGTGGATCGCTCAAGCCTCACCCGCGAGCTGGCCGCTATGCGCGAGGAGGGTTACCTCGACTGGTCGGGCCGGGAGTTTAAACTGTTCGATAAAATAAATAATATTTTATAAAATTTATCAATTAAAAGGAGAATGAAAATGAAAAAGTTTGTATGTTCCGTATGCGGTTACGTTCACGAGGGAGACGCAGCTCCCGAAAGATGCCCCCAGTGCAAGGTTCCTGCCGAGAAGTTCAATGAGGTAAAGGAAAACGAGAGAAGCTGGGCAGCAGAGCACGTTGTCGGCGTTGCAGCCGGCGCACCCGAGGAGATCATTGAGGGCCTTCGCGCCAACTTCATGGGCGAGTGCACCGAGGTCGGTATGTACCTCGCAATGGCACGCGTTGCACACAGAGAGGGCTACCCCGAGATCGGTCTTTACTGGGAAAAGGCAGCATACGAGGAGGCAGAGCACGCCGCAAAGTTTGCAGAGCTCCTCGGCGAGGTCGTAACCGACAGCACCAAGAAGAACCTCGAGATGAGAGTTGAGGCCGAGAACGGCGCAACCGCAGGTAAGTTCGAGCTTGCAAAGATGGCAAAGCAGCTTAACCTCGACGCTATCCACGACACCGTTCACGAGATGGCTCGCGACGAGGCTCGCCACGGCAAGGCTTTCGAGGGACTCCTCGCAAGATACTTCAAGGCATAATCAAAACCTAATAAACATAAGGCAAAAACGCCGAAGAGCGACCGCAACGGTCGCTCTTCTTTTATGCTTGTTTGGGCTCAAAATGGGCTTGATTTGTGGAAGTTTATTGGAACTTTCATGCTTTGAACTAAGCAAATTGGAAGCCAATTTGGAAGTCTCCATATTGGAACTTTATTATGGCACGAAATCCTTCTTTTGCGAATACGAAAAGGGAAGTGTTTGCGGAAAGGTTGCGAAAAGTAGTATAATATCAATTTTTGAATTTAATTTGATCATTGCAATGAAAATGATTAAATTGATATTGACAAACGATGAAATTAGTGATATACTAATCATAGATGAAAATATCGTAATGCGAGGTTTATATGCGTAATTACAACTATCATAACAAATGGCAAAAGCTCCTCACTCCCGAGGTAGTATCTTTATTAACACAAATTCATGAATATAAGGGCGAGCAAACTTTATTTATAGAAGCCAAGGCAGACACGTTGACACAACTTGTTGAAATTGCAAAAATACAGAGCACTGAAGCGTCTAATAAAATCGAGGGTATTTACACCTCGGATGATCGTCTCAAAAGCCTTGTTTCTAATAAAACTACGCCTCGAACGAGAAATGAGCAAGAAATAGCCGGCTATCGTGACGTTCTTTCCACAATACATGAAAGTCACGATTTCATTCCCGTAAAGCCAGCGATTATTCTGCAGCTTCACCGCGATCTGTATAAATTCAGTGGTAAGTCCATAGGCGGATCTTACAAGAGGGCGGATAATGTAATTGCCGAGGAAGATATTGAAGGAAATCAGTTCGTTCGCTTCCAACCTGTCCCTGCATGGGAAACTCCGGCGGCGATCGATGCGATCTGCGACGCATTTGATGAAATTTTGGCGCAAACGGATGCCGATCCGCTTCTTATCATTCCGATGTTTATATTGGACTTCCTTTGCATTCACCCATTTGGTGACGGAAACGGTAGAATGAGCCGATTGCTCACCCTGTTGCTTCTGTATCGTGCAGGTTATATCGTCGGTAAATATATCAGTATTGAGAAAATGATCGAGCAGACAAAAGAAACCTATTATGAAGCACTGCAAAACAGCTCTGCCTATTGGCACGAAGACAAAAATGACTATATTCCCTTCGTACAGTACACTCTCGGAGTGGTGGTTGCAGCATATCGTGAGTTCTCATCAAGAGTGAAGCTCATTGCTACAAGCAATATGTCCAAACCCGAACGCATCAGGGAGATTATAAAAGAAACTCTCGGTAAAATAACAAAAACCGAGATTATGGAAAAATGCCCCGATATCAGCCAAGTCACTGTACAGCGTGCACTTAATGAGTTGGTAACAAGCGGAGAGATTTTGAAAATCGGCGGCGGTCGTTACACCGCATATACGTGGAATCACAATAAGGAGAATTGAAAATGATTACAGGCGAACTTAAAAATAGAATTGACGGACTTTGGGATGTGTTTGCAGCAGGCGGACTTGTCAATCCCCTCGATGTAATTGAGCAGGTCACGTACTTGATGTTTATCCGCGACCTTGACGACACGGATAATCTTCGCGCTAAAGAAGCCGTTATGCTCGGACTTCCTCACAAGAGCATCTTCGCCGAAAAAGTAAAGGTTGGCGACCGTGAAATCGACGGCAATCAGCTTAAATGGTCGGTGTTCCACGACTTCCCGGCAGGCAAGATGTACTCGACTGTTCAGGAATGGGTATTCCCATTTATCAAGGGGCTTCATGACGATAAGGACAGCGCATACTCCAAGTACATGGACGATGCTATCTTCAAAATCCCTACGCCCTTGCTGCTCGATAAAATCGTAACCATTCTTGACGATATCTACGCACAGATGGCACAGATCAAGGATAGCGACATTCGTGGCGATGTTTACGAATATCTGCTTTCCAAGATCTCGCAGTCAGGACTCAACGGTCAGTTCCGTACTCCTCGTCACATTATTCGTATGATGGTAGAACTGATGGATCCGGGGGCAGACGAGGTTATCTGCGATCCCGCGTGCGGTACGTCGGGATTCCTTGTTGCTGCAGGTGATTACCTCAAGGAAAAGCGAAAAGAGGAAATTTTCTTCAACAGACAGAAGAAGGCTCACTATATGAACGGCATGTTCCACGGATACGATATGGACAGAACTATGCTCCGTATCGGTGCAATGAATATGATGACC
>JAFTOB010000100.1 GCA_017451545.1 Clostridia bacterium
CAAAATTCGCGACCGAGCGAATTTTGAAGGATAAACAGCCCACTTAAATTAACCAATGCATTAAAGTTTCTTGGAGAGCTCGAGAACCTTCTTGCAAGAAGGTTCTCGAAAAAAATCTTTCAAATAAACTCCGATTTATCGCTCTGTCGGTTAGCTTTTTATATTTATATACTCACTGGGCGAGATGCCGGTGAGGCGGCGGAACTCGGAGGAGAAGTAGCTTATGCTTTCAAAGCCCGATTGGAATGCGGTTTCGGTGACGCTGCAGAGGCCGGTCTGGAGCAGACCCTGCGCCACCTCGATGCGCCGCCGCTTTATGTAATCCATGGGCGAGGTGCCGTAGAATTTCTTGAATTCGCGGCGGAAATAGACCTCGCTGACCTCGCACATTTCGGCAAGCTCCGAGATGCGCAGGGAGCTGTCGCAGATGTTTTCGTCAAGATATTCCTTGCATTTTATCATTCGGCGGTGTGGGTGCACCGTAGGTGGCGACAGTGCCGTCCTCGCCTCCGAGAGCAGCTCGTAGGCCATGGACATACAGGCAAGGTCGGTGCCCTCCGACGTGTGGCGCGATATGAGATTGGCAAAGAGGTTCGACACCGCAAGGGGAAAGCCGTGGGCGGCGCACTCGGGTTTTTCGTACTCGTCGCCCACCGTGTAAAAGTGCATAACGTACATATCGCCCGCCTCAAGGATCTCGCTTTCGTAATCGCAGCCCTTGGGGATGAAGGTCAGGGTCCCGGGCCCCGAAACAAACTCCCCGTGCTCACTTTTGACGGTGATGCTGCCGCTCCGGCGGAAGGTCAGGGAATTGAAGGGGCGCGCCGCAACGTGAACGGCGGGGCGGGGCGTGTAGGACACGCTCATAAAGCTGAGTCCGCAGATTATGGGCGTTTTATCGGAATACATAACGGCTTCCTTTCTGCCGCAAGGGCTGAATTACTTTCGTTTATATAAACATTATAGCATGAAAATAAGACTTTTTCAAGTATTTTGGTTTCGAAATCCTAAAATGTGTTGCTTTTTGTTATTGACCGTGGGCAGGGAAGGTGATATAATCAAATCAATGAATTTTTACGAAAGGAATTTTATTTTTTATGGAAAACCTTAAGCTTGTAATAGAAAAGGCCGTAAAGGCCGAGGGCATTGACCTGATCGGCTTTGCCTCCCGCGACCGTTTTGAGGGCGTTGATCCTCAGCACAACCCCTTCTCCATCTTCCCCGAGGGCAAGACCGTTATTATGCTCGGCAAGCGCATCTGCCGCGGCGCGCTTCGCGGTGTTGAGGAGGGCACAAACTTCGGTGACTACAACCTGTTCGGACGCAACTGGCTGGAGGATGAGTTCCTTTCTCTGGCTTGCTACAATCTTGTCCGCGCCATTGAGGACGAGGGCTGGGAGGCCGTTCCGCTTTTCCCCAACCCCTCGGAGCTGAAGCCCACCGGTGTGTCGGTTGCTGAAGGCCGCCCCGAGCCCAACGTATTCCCCGACTTTGATTATGCCGCCGTTGCCTGCGGCGTGGCCGAGATAGGCATGAACGGTCTCGTTCTCACTCCCCAGTTCGGCTCCAGACAGCGCTTCCACATGATCATTACCGATGCCGAGCTTGAGCCCACGCCCCTGCTTACCGAGAGCGTTTGCGACAAGTGCGGTAAGTGCGCCTTCGTCTGCCCCCTCGGTGCCGTCGATACCGAGAACACCCGCGAGATCAACATCTGCGGCAAGAAGATGACGGTTGCCACCATCGATTACGATAAGTGCCGCGTCTGCAAGAACGGTGCCGTTATCAACCGTCTGGCCGCTCAGGCAAAGCCCGACCGTGTTGCCGCTCTCTGCAACCGTACCTGCCTCTGCCACCTTGAGAGCAACGGCGCTCTCGGCAACAAGTTCGAGAATTCCTTCCGCAAGAGAGAGGCTTGGGCCATCGGCAGCTCGGGCTACGAGACCGCTCGCGACACCGAGAGCATGAACGTTCTTGGCGGTGAATTCAGCAAGGACGGAAACAGAGGAAACAACAAATGAAGCTGACATCTCAAATGATAAAGGACAAGGCGGCCGAGCTTGGCATTGATTGCATTGCCATCGGTAACATCGAGCGCTTCAAGGACGCGCCCCCTCTTATGTCCCCCCTTACATATTTTCCCGAGGCCAAGTCGGTCATAGCCGTTGCCATGCGTATCCCCCGCGGAACCTACCGCGGCATAGAGGAGGGAACACATTGGCACAACTATACCTTCTATTCCTATAATAAGCTCAATTCCTATTTCAGACCCCGCCTTTCCTACGAGCTGGCCTGCTTTATCGAGGATCACGGCTGGGAAGCGGTCACTCACTATCCCGCAGTTCCCGAGGGCAACGGAACCATGCGTGAGCCTGTTGCCGAGGGCAAGGTACCGCCCGACGTTATCTGCTCTGTCCGTGTTATCGCCGCAGGCTGCGGCCTTGGTGAGATCGGATTTTCCAAGGTATTCCTGACCAAGAAGTTCGGTCCCCGCGTTCGTCTCGGACTTATCTTCACCGACTGCGAGCTTGAGCCCGATCCCATTATGGACACGGGCGACATATGCATCCATTGCGGTGCCTGCTCCAGAGAGTGTCCCGGTAACGCCGTTCCTTCTGTCAAGGATCCCGCAAAGAGACTGACCGTCGACTTCGGCGAGAAGAAGGTATGGTACGGCGACGTCCGTATGGGTCGCTGCACGCTGTCCCACCACGGTATGAACAACGAGTGCTCGCCCTTCCTCAAAAAGGAGTTCCCAAATATGGCCTTTGACGTCCGCAACAGCGAGATGACAGAGGAGGAGGCCTACATTATGTCCTACGTTATGGCCGGCGGCAAGTGGGGACGCAAGCCCGAGAACAACGCGGTCATGGGATATTACGATTATATCCTCACCCATACGGGCTATTTCGCCATCTGCGGCGCAAAGGGCTGTATCCGCGCCTGCATGAATGCCCTCGAGAAGAGCGGCAGGATCGAGAACAAGTTCCACAATCCCTTCTATTATAAGAAGAGCTGGACGCTTCCCAATAAGCCCGAAAAGGTTTCGGAGGGCGTTAACCCCTACCGCGAGAAGTTCCTCGACGAAAAGTATCCCGGCATCCGCAAGAACGAATATAAAAAGACCGAAGACTAAAATAAGCCGGAGCTGTTTATCAGCTCCGGCTGTGCTTTTGCGTTGCAAAGTGAAATTTTGCCTTCGGCAAAGTGAAATGCGCCTGCGGCGCGTGAAATACGCGTGGCGTGTGAAATATTTCCTGAGGAAATGTAAAGGTAGAAAACCTTCGGTTTTCGATTTTATTGGAATCAGCTCACCGACAAATCGGAGTTTGAAGGGTTCAAACAGATTTCACCAAAACCAACCTCGGAAGCGGTTAAGACAATGGCTCTCCCTTTGGGAGAGCTGGCGCGAAGCGACTGAGAGGGTAAAAAAGCCCTCTCCGGCACGGCAAGCCGCGCCACCTCCCCCAATGGGGGAGGCTTTGAG
>JAFTOB010000101.1 GCA_017451545.1 Clostridia bacterium
CTATGCTATCCGCCTCGTTTCCGAGGTTATTTCCTCCAACGGCTCGACCTCGCAGGCTTCCATCTGCGGCTCGACCCTCGCTCTTATGGATGCCGGTGTTCCGATCAAGGCTCCCGTTGCAGGTATCTCCTGCGGTCTGATCACCAAGGACGACGGCAGCTTCATGACCATGGTCGACATTCAGGGCGTTGAGTACTTCTACGGCGACATGTACTTCAAGGTTGCAGGTACTCACAAGGGTATCACCGCAATTCAGATGGACCTCAAGGTCGACGGTCTGACCCCCGCAATCATCAAGGAGGCTCTCGAGAAGACCCACATCGCACGTGACTACATCATCGATGAGGTCATGCTCAAGGCTATTGCCGAGCCTCGTGCCGAGGTTTCCAAGTGGGCTCCCAAGATGACCACTATGAACATCGATCCCGACAAGATCCGCGACGTTATCGGTAAGGGCGGCTGCGTCATTCAGAAGATCGTTGCCGACACCGGCGCCAAGATCGACATCGAGGATGACGGTACCATCCGCATCGCTGCCGTCAACGCAGAGCAGGCAGATGCCGCTCGCGCTTGCATCGCCGCTATCGTATTTGAGCCCACCGTCGGTGCTATCTACACCGGTAAGGTCACGGGCATCAAGGAGTTCGGCTGCTTCGTTGAGTACGCTCCCGGCAAGGAGGGAATGGTTCACATTTCCAAGATCGCTCCTCGCAGAATCGAGAAGGTTGAGGACGTTCTCAAGCTTGGTGATGTTGTAAACGTCAAGTACATGGGTCTTGACAAGAAGGGCAGAATGGACTTCTCCATCAAGGACGCCATCGCCGACTAATTAATTCCGCACACAACATTTTTATAGGAGGAGAGAATGGATACACGTCAGTCAACCGTCCATTTCGGCAGCAGCGGTAACGCGCCCATGCAGCCGAGCGGCGGACCAGATACGAAAAAGATATTGACGCTGACAGCCTTTGCGCTGACTATCGCAATACTTCTGTGCTTCTGTGCCGTTATCATCACAGAGATCGTGTACAAGGTAAGCGGCGGATCCGACGGCGGCGAGATCGCAGACGTTGGGTACAAGAATCTTTCGCTCTCCTCCGATGAAGTAAATAAGGGCGAGCTGCTGATCATTAACAACAGCTACCCGCTGAAGGATAAGAGTAACGCGGACGAGCTCGAGAACGTATACAATTACAATCTCTCAAACCCCGCAGAGTATTATTATCTTAAGCCCTTAGAGATCAGTCTTCTGCCCGTGACGATCGAGGCCTTCAACAAGATGACCGACGCCCTCAAGAAAGAGACCGGCTTTGATGAAATTCAGCTGGCATACGGCTATATGATCCCGAAGCCCGAAACGCTTGAGTGCGATCATCAGCACGAGCTCGGCACGTCGGTGGATATCAAGATCATTACCGATAGCGGAACCTACAAGATCTCCGATAACGAGCAGGTTGCCCGTTGGTTTGCCGACAATGCTCACAAGTACGGCTTTATCAATTCCGACCCGAACGGCGAGTACGGTCACGGATCGGACGAAAGAGTCGCCTCCACGCAGTTCAGATACGTGGGCATAGCGCACGCGACCTATATTGCCGCGGAGGGCTTGGATCTTGAGGCTTACGTTGAGCTTGTCAAGTCGAAGCACAAGTACAGCGGAAATCATCTGAAGATCAATGGGGCCGACGGCAGCTCATATGAGGTCTATTACGTGGCTTCGTCGGGCTCTACCACCAAGGTGCCGGTTCCCGAGAACTATCAGTACACCGTTTCGGGTGATAATATTGGCGGTTTTATTGTAACCGTAGATCTTTCAAAGCCTGTTAAATGATAAAAACGGGAAGCGGTTGCGCTTCCCGTTTTTTGCATATATGGAGTTATTATGACAACTTACGACGAAAGCAAAATAAGTGAGGAGAGAAAGCGGCAAAACAGCTTGGCGTTTTCTCTTTTTGCCCTGTTTCTGAGCTGTGCGTTCCTGCTGGCCGTCCCCGTAGCACTGAAGATCACCGACGGCGGGGATATGTTCTGGCAAAATCTGCTCTACATATTTACAGGGCCCTCAAAGCTCGTGACCGACTATTTTGACCTCGGCTGTCTTGCCAGCACGCTTTTCAATGCGGGTATATGCGGCCTCGCCTGCAATCTTCTGATGCTGTTGACACGTGCGAAGGCCAATTCCACTACATTTGCGGGCTATCTTTTGGTTATCGCTCACTGCTTTTACGGACTGAATTTCGTGAATATGTGGCCCACCTTTGCAGGAGTTGTGATCTATTGCCTTATAAAAAGGCAAAGGATCGGGGATAATCTTCATACGGCAATGTTCGCCACCGCCCTTGCACCCTTTATCAGCGACCTGATGTTTTATTACCCCATCGGCGCGAAATGGGAGATCGGCGGTAGCGGCATCCGAATTGTTGGACTTGTGCTGGCCGTCATTTTCGGCTTTGTGGCGGGATTTCTCGTTCCCGCGCTCATTGCGCGAAGCACGCCCTTCCACCGCGGACACAATATGTACAAGGCGGGGCTTGCGCTGGGACTGCTCGGCGTTTTCGTCTACAATTTCCTCTATCCCACCTTCGGCATTACCCCTGCCGACCCCGTGATACACAACAATCCCCACTATCATCCGAACGGAAATACCTATCTGCTGTTTTTGGATCTGTTTTTCACCGCTATTTTCACGGTGGCAATACTTCTCGGCTTCTTTCTCAACGGGCGGAGCTTCAGAAACTACAAAAAGCTGCTCTCCTGCAGCGGCTACGGGCTGGATTTTGCCGAAAAGTTCGGTATGCCCCTCTGCTTTATCAACTTTGGAATTTACGGATTTTGCATTCTCGCATATCTGAATATTATATTCTGGCTGCCCGCCCTTTTCCCGTTTTTGCCGCAGGGCGCGGGCTTTACGGGCCCCGCCGTGGGCATCGTTTTCGCCGCGCTGACCTTCTCGGCTGACGGTCAGCACCCGAGAAACGTGGCACCCGTGGTGCTTGGATACGTGGCGCTCTTCGTGACTGTCTGCGCCGTCTGCCTTGCTTCGGGCTTTGACGTTCCTTGGACTCTGTCCACACAGACCTACATCAACAGCATCGCCTTCGCCACCGGGCTTTGCCCCATTGCGGGACGGTACGGCTTCAAGTACGGACTGCTTGCGGGCGTAGTCAGCGCCATAATATGCTCATCCACCGCCTCGATGCACGGCGGATTCGTGCTTTACAACGGCGGCTTTAATGCGGGTCTTGCGGCTATGCTGATGATAATGATGCTTGATTTTTACAAGGTCAAGCCTAAGAACGAGGGCGACGATGATGAGATCGTATTCGTCGAGAAAAAGAAAAAAAGGAGTACCTGATGTCGAAAAAGAACCCTGCCGACGTGGCGGCAGATGAGTATTTTGAATTGCAAATGTCGCGCGCCCGCCGCTCGCGGGTGACGGATATCACGCTGATCGTCCTGCTCTCCGTATTGATGCTGGCCGTGGCACTTTCGGTCTGGTTTTTGCCGCAGAGCGACTTTTCGGAACGGGAGAATCGCCATCTGCAGACCCTTCGGGGGATCGCGGACGCCGACGATCCCACCCGTGCCATTGCGGATATGTACGCCGATCAGTTTCCGTTCCGCACCTCGCTTGTGGAGGTCAAGGCTTATATCGAGCTTGCGGGGCTTAAAATGGAGAACAACGGCGTGATCCTCGGTCGGGACTGCGCGCTTATCGCAAAGCCCGATTACAGCCCCGAGCGGCTTGATAATATTGAGCAGAACGCCGAGGCGGTCGCACGGTTTGATGAGGTTATGACCGAAAAGGGCATAAAGGTCACGGTTGCCACCGCGCCGCGGCAGATAGATGCGCTTGAAAAATACCTGCCCGCGATGTTTGGCGAGAGCAAGAACCTGGCCGACGAGCTGCTTGACGGCGCAGGTGTGGAGCGCATAGCTCTCGGTGAGGCTATATCGTCGCAAAAGGGCTATACTTGGTTTTTGACCGACCATCATTGGACGCCTTTGGGTGCATATTACGCGTACGCGGCGCTTGGCGAGGAGCTGGGATATGAGCCGTTGCCTTTGTCCGAGTTCAGAGCTGAGACGGTGAGTCGAGAGTTTTACGGCACCATCTGGTCGAAATCGGGTCTTTACGGGGCTCCACCCGATGAGATAACGCTTTACCGCTACGACGGCGACACGGATTTTACCGTTACCGACGCAAATAGCGGCGAGGTCTATCTTGAGGGGCTTTACGACGAGTCAAAACTCGAGATAAAGGATAAATATTCGCTTTTCCTCGGCGGCGATTACGGGCACGTACGCATCTCGGACGGCAGCGAAAAGCCGAGACTTCTCGTGGTCAAGGACAGCTATTTTGATGCCCTCGCCCCATTTTTGGCAAGGCATTTCGAGCTTGACGTTATCGATCTGCGCTATACGTCCGCCCGCGATTCGGTGGCCGAGTACGCCGCGGAGCAGGGAATTGACAATATTCTCATTCTCTTCGGTGAGGATTCCGATTCCCTTCTCGCCGCCACCACCCTGACAAAGCTGAAATTCAAGCTCAAATAATCCGAGAGGCCGATTCGCAGAATCGGCCTCTTTTGATTTCAAGATTCAAGCTAACCCCCTTTTTGAAAGTTTTGATAAAACTTTTTCAAAAGTTTTTCGGGAGCCGGCGCCGAAACGCCGGTCGCGCGTCGCAACGCGCGAAAAGCTCCGCGCGGCCCTCGCTTCAGTGAAAAAGAAGCGAAAATTTGGGTACAAAGTACCTAAATTTTGGCTTGTTTTTCAGGCCGCGCAAACGATGAGGTTGGGCAAAGCGATATTTCTGTTCGCGTATCCTCGACGCACATCCACCCGCTACCCCCCACTCACTCCCCCGACTGCTTCGTATACTTCGCAGTC
>JAFTOB010000102.1 GCA_017451545.1 Clostridia bacterium
CAGATCAACCGAAGTCGCAGGCGTGATCTTTATTCTCATCGCCGTGGACTCCCATATAGGTCTTTCCGCAACCGCCGTCGCAGGCGTGATCGTGATCCGTATCACCGTGATCGAGCGGCTGACCCGACGTAAATGTGTCACTGTCGCTCGTGCTGACCGCGCCGCAGGCGCAGGATTTGTAATATACCGCCGCATTAGCGCAGGTGGCGGGGGACTTCAGAGCCCCGTCCTTCACCTCTTCAACCGCGTAGGTGTGAGGCAAAGCCTCACCCTCGGTGGCGGAACAGTTTTTGCAGGTCTTGGGGGATGTGCAGGTCGCCTCGCTCCAATCGTGAGCGAGCGCCGCAACGGCCGAGGTCTCGGTCTCTCCGCACTCGGAGCATTTGCGCTCCTGAGTACCCGCGCCGGCACAGGTAGCCTCCTTGGTTACCGACCACTCGCCCCATACGTGAGAGCAGGGCTGCTCTTCACTATCGCAGGCGACAAGACCGATAACGCAAAAAACCACCGCAAGCAAGCAAATAAGGCTTACCGATAACGTGTTTCTGATCTTCATTGCAACGTCTCCATTTTGATTTATTTTTTCAAAAGTCGAATGACGGTCCTATAATAAAAAATAGGTACACGTCAAAGTGTACCTATTATACCACAGTTGTTTGTCAATTTCAATGTCTATACAGAAAATATTTTACAATTATTTTTTACAGTTTTCGTCAAAGGCGTTTGACGGGGATTCATTTCTCAAGCTCGGCGAAAAAATGCTCAAAGCCGTCGCTCTCCACGTCGAAGCGGTGGCCGCCCTCCCAAAGATTGTAGGTAAATCTCTCCTCTGCATCGGCGGCGCGGTAGTAGGCGCGGGCGCGCTCGGCCTCGGCCACGGAATACCGATAATCGAACACGGGGTCGCTCTTTCCCACGTCAAGGATCAGAAGTCGCGGAGCGCAAAGACCCGCCACCTCGGCATCCTGAAAGGTGTACGCGCTGTCGAAATAGCCCCAATCGTTGAAGCACTCGCGGGCACGGTCGTTGAAAAAGCCTCCGCCGTAGCCCGCGCGGATGCGGGTGTCGGCCGCCATGGTGTAAAGAGTGAAATATCCGCCGTAGGAAAGCCCCATCATACCGATGAGCTCGCCGTCTACGCAGTCGAGGGTGACGAGATAATCGATGGCGCGTCGGATGCAAAAGACCTCAAGGCCTGTCAAGGAAAGCCCCAAACGCTTAAGACGTGTGTCGTAATCGCGGCGGTGACCGTAGGCCACGCCTACGGGCGGTGCGTCCTTTTCGTCGGCCACCTTGTAGCTCCAGACCATTATCTGAGGCGCAAAGACCACCTTGCCGCGCAAAAGGGCGCGCTTGACGAAAAAGCTATAATTGTTCTCGCCCCACATATCGCTGCACTTTTCGGGCGTGCCGCCGCCACCGTGCTGGGCAATGACCAGCGGCGCGCGCGTGACACCGTTCGGGATCATCAGCATTCCGTAAAAGTAAAAGCCCTCAAGCACCTCGACAGAAATGCGGTATATCGAGCAAAAACCGTCCTGTGCCACAAACTCGCGCTCGGCAGTCGGCGTGTCGCTCGGATATTCGGGTGAACCGATCATACGGAGATATTTCGCACGAAAGCCCTCGCGGTCGGCAGCCATAGCCTCGGGCGAGCAGAACTCGGCTCGCTTCTCTGCCGCCTCGGATAGCCCCTTTTCTATAAAAGCGTTAACGGAATCAACGTATCTCTGCCGATATCCGTCACCGTCGGTCATGGGACAGCGGTAAAATTCCTTGCCGTTAAACGTATTTTCGCTCATTTTGCGCCCTCCTCGGTTTTATCGACTTGATTATACCACACTTTCCCGAAAAATGGAATAACTACGGCAAAAATAATCTCACCGACGGATCGGGGGGCGTGATCGTGCAGGGTACGGTGTACATAGATCATTGTACGGGTCGGCGCTTTACACTTCGTTGAATATCTATCGCAAAATTCATAGTAAATTGTATTATACTTCTCTTTCTGTTCACATAATAAGTGTATAATATATCATTATTCATTTATTTTTATTGCCTCACGGCAGAACGGAGTTTTGCAATGCTTGAATTGCGCAATATTCGTAAGGTCTACCCCACCGGCAGCGGCGACGTTCACGCCCTCCGCGGAATCGACCTGCAGTTCCGAAGCTCGGATTTCGTCTCGATCCTCGGCCCTTCCGGCTGCGGAAAGACCACGATGCTTAACATAATCGGAGGTCTCGACGGCTACACCGAGGGTGATCTCATTATCAACGGCCGCTCCACCAAGGACTTCGGCGACCGCGATTGGGACACCTACCGTAACCATTCCATCGGCTTCGTCTTTCAAAGCTATAATCTGATCCCCCACCAGACCGTGCTCCAGAACGTGGAGATCGCCCTGACACTCTCGGGCGTATCCAAGCACGAGCGCCGCGAGCGAGCAAAGCGCGCTCTCGAGGAGGTCGGTCTCGGCGATCAGCTCAATAAACGCCCCGGCGCTATGTCGGGCGGTCAGATGCAGCGCGTGGCCATCGCCCGTGCTCTGGTCAACAACCCCGACATCATCCTTGCGGACGAGCCCACGGGTGCTCTCGATACCGAGACCAGCGTCCAGATCATGGAGATTCTCAAGAAGGTTGCCGAGGATCGACTGGTCATTATGGTCACTCACAACCCCGACCTGGCCGAGCAGTATTCCACCCGCATAATCCGAATGGTTGACGGCCACATCATCAACGACTCCAATCCCCTTTCCGACGCCGAGCAGGCCGAGGCCAAAAAGTACGATGCGGCGGCGCTCGCAGTAGCACCGAAAAAGGTCAAAAAGCCCTCTATGTCCTTCGCCACCGCATTTATGCTCTCGCTGAAGAACCTCTTCACCAAGCGCGGACGAACCATTCTCACCTCCTTTGCAGGCTCTATCGGTATTATCGGTATTGCCCTTATTCTGGCCGTATCCCAGGGTATGACCGCTTATATCGGTGACGTTCAGGAAAACGTCCTGACCACTTACCCCTTGACCATTCAGGCCCACACGGTGGATATGTCCGAGCTGATAGAAAGCATGATGGGCTCCGACGAAGCACCGGACCACGACCTGAACAATATCTACAAGGACCCCATAATCGGCGAGCTGGTCAACGCCCTCAGCCGAGTGGAGGCCAGCAAAAACGACCTCCGCGCCTTCAAGGCTTACCTTGAGGAGCAGATCAAGACCGAGGGCACTGCGCTCAATGGGGCTGTCAGCGGTCTGCAATACACCTACGATCTTGAATTTCCCATTTACACCGAAAATATTGACGGTGAGATCATAAAATCCGATACGGGCGAGCTTGTGGCAGATATGCTGGTCGAATTCTTCGCCCAGCTTGCCGAAAGCGACTCGCCTCTCTCCCAGATGGGCCCCGCCGGCGGAGCCTCGGGCGGTAGTGTCAGTGCCGAGATGATGTCCACTATGCTCGGCCTCGAGATGTGGCAGGAGCTGCTCCCCGGTCTCAACGATGAGCCCGTCAACCCCGTGCTTTACGAGCAGTACGACCTGCTCCGCGGCAAATGGCCCGAGAAGGCTAACGAGATCGTTCTTGTTCTCGACAGAAATAACGAGCTCGACGACCTAACTCTCTACGCTCTCGGACTTATCAGCCGTGCCGAGATCGACG
Source organism: Clostridia bacterium (assembly GCA_017451545.1). Lineage (GTDB taxonomy): Bacteria > Bacillota > Clostridia > Oscillospirales > CAG-272 > RGIG3994. Next base: position 3,666 of record JAFTOB010000102.1, read on the forward strand.
CCATTATTAAGGCCGCCGCAAATCAGGAGGAGCTTGATTCGAGCAGCAAGAGCTGGAGCTACGACGAGATCATCGGTATGACCTTCAAGACCATTATGCCCTACGATTGCTATCAGGAGTCGGGCGGCGTGTGGAAAAACGTGCTTGAGTACGACGCTCCCACCTCTATCGCAAATCCCGTGGAGCTGCTTTATAAGGACGCCTACGAGCTGACCGTGGTCGGTGTTATCCGTCCCGCCGAGACTGCCGACGCCACAATGATCACAGGCTCCATCGGCTACACCAACGCCCTGACGAAGCACGTCATCGAGGGCGCAAAGGACTCCCTCGTGGTTCAGGCTCAGCTTGCAAACCCCTCGGTTGACGTTCTCACGGGCAGACCCTTTGAGTCCAATACCGGAACCATGAGCGACGAGGAAAAGAAGGCCGCCTTTGCGAGCTACGTCCTCGACCTCAACGTCCGTGACCGCGCCGAAGCATATTTCAAAGTAAAAAGCCTTGATATGCAGAATGCCAAGGCCGCAGACGTCCTCGATGCCACCGCTGTTGCGGGTGTTATGGTCAACTTTATGGTTCAGGATGCGGACGGCAACGGAGACGGCGGTAAGGGCGAGCTCATCGGTATGCTCATGCTCTCAATGCCTCCCGAGCAGATCACCCCCGAGGTCAACACTTACCTTAATTCCCTCGATCTCGAAGCGCTGAAGGGTATGCTCATCGCCTCCCCCGCCATACATCAGATGGCGGTTGAGCAGGTCGCTCAGTTCGGAGACAAGACCACTCTTGACGCAATCACCGATATTATAATAGGTATGTTCATCCGTGACACCGACGGCAACGGCGACGGCGGTAAGGGTGAGCTCATCGACATTATCAGCGCAGCCATCGCAGGCGAGACCGACATCTCCACCGACACTATCCTTTCCTATCTTGAGAAAATGGATCTTGAAAAGCTCAAGGAGCTGATCCGCCCCACCGTTATGGATCAGGCCAAGCTCACTGTGAACGAGCTGACCGAGGCGGGCCTTGTTGCCGCAGGCCTCACCGACGACGCCTCCAGATCCGACAAGCTGCTTGAGGAGGTCGAAACCTATTCGGCAGAGCAATCCGCGCTTTACTATAACGAGGTTACCGTCTTCTCCGAGAACACCTACGACGCAACAATGGCGGCCATCGGCTGTGTGGATCTTGACGACCCGAAGACCGTCAACATCTACGCATCCTCCTTCGAGAATCGCGATGCCATTCTCAAGGCCATAGATGACTACAACGAGGGCGTTCCCGAGGAGAAGAAGATCTCCAACACCGACTATCTGGGCATTATAATGTCCTCCATTACCATTATCATCAACGCCATCACCTACGTGCTTATCGCCTTCGTGGCCATCTCCCTTGTGGTTTCCTCCATTATGATCGGTGTTATCACCCTCATTTCGGTTCAGGAGCGCACCAAGGAGATCGGAATTCTGCGTGCCATCGGCGCGTCCAAGCGCAACGTATCGAGTATGTTCAACGCCGAGACCATTATCGTAGGCTTTGCCGCAGGTCTGCTTGGCGTAGCGGTGACCTACCTTCTCTGCATCCCGATCAACGCCATCCTCTTCCACTTCACGGGCATTGCAAACCTTCGCGCATTCCTGCCCGTCGGAGCGGCGCTGATCCTCATTGCCATCAGCGTTTTCCTGACCCTGCTTGCGGGCTTCATTCCTTCCCGCAGCGCGGCAAAGAAGGATCCCGTGGTGGCACTCAGAACGGAATAATTTATTTGCTTTCGGGCCGCCCAAGAGGGCGGCCCGATCTTTTCGTTCCTCAACAGCGAAGCACTTCATTATCCGTTAAAACGACGAGGCCCTCGCAAGAAGGCCTCGGGTCAAATATCATATTTCCGTGTCGGGCTCGTAGTCGCCGTAGGTCAGCGGTATGCCGTATATCTCTTCATATTTTTCCCGGCAAAGGCGGAGATTTTCCTCGCGCATACGTGCGGCGTTCTCGCGGACGGTAAGGCTCGGGTCGGGCCTTATCTGCTCCATCACGTGGATAGTGTACTCAAGCTGCGGATAGCCGTCGGGTCTGCGTTTGCCGTTTTTTGACAGCGTCACGAAGCAGGGCACCACGGGCACGCCGTTTTTGGCGGCGTAATGGTATGCACCGATGCGGTAATCGCGGGGCTTTTTGTAATTCCACCACATCGCTTGCTCGGGATAGATCAGAATAAGATCTCCCTTCGCAAGTATAGTCGAAACGGCACGGTCGAACTTTTTCATCGTGTGAAGGTTGGAGCTCAGTGGCAGCGTGCGGCAGTTTTTGAGCAGAAAACCGATCATCCCGGGCATAAAGAAGTTCCCTTCCCTGACCACCTTGTAGAGCTTTCTGCGAGGCCGCGCCAGCTCGGAGGCCAGCTTGACCGCCAAATTCTCGGTGGTGGCGAAATGGTTGCTGGTGATGATCGCACCGCCCTTGACCGCACGCATATTCTCGCCGCCGACCACCTTGATATTAAGGCTCTTGCCCATCTTCTTTTTGTAGACCCACTCAAGGGCGCAGGCGGCGGCTGTTTTGACCTTGCTCGTCAGCCTTTTCCGAAGATAATCCACCTCATCGGGCAAAATGGTGCGGGAGGGCGGATCATTCTCCACGTCGAGAAAGAAGCTCTCGCCGCCCTGCTTTTCATATTTCTTTATGCGCTCCGTAACCTCCACGCGGTCGGGCGCCAACGTATAATTCTTATTCATATCAGCTTTTACAGGCGCAAAGAACGCTTTTAAAATTGAACTCACTCTCGCTTATTCTCTGCGCGTTGGCGCGTAGCACAAGCTCGCCCTGCCGCTGTGCTTCGGCATCAGCCGACGAAAAAGCGGCGCGGATGCGCAAAATATCCTCAAAAAACGCAACACGGGTGGCGTATTTCCAAAAATATTCGCCGTATGCGATGCCGTCGTACTGCCAGGGCTTGTAGAACATATTGTAGTGGATCACACTCGGGACACCGACGTAATTTTTGTCAATAGACATCTTGTTCCAGCCTTTATCCAAATAAAGCACGCGACCTGCACACAGGGCGTTCAGATAATCCTGATCGGGACATATGGTGTCGAAATGATAGGTGTTGAGCAGGTAAATAAAGGTCTCTTCAAGCTCGGCCTCGCGCATACCCTCAAGGTTCATCAGCATCATTCCCGAGTTGAAATACTCGCGGTAAGGCAAACCGATGGCATTCTCGGCATAGTTTATATACTCCTGCCGCGAGGCGATGATATCATCGGACACCGCGCCCACCAGCTTGTCTCCAAGATCTGTTTCGTAGAGCCGCCAAATATCCCCGGCTACCACTATATCCGAGTCGAGATATATGGCCTTTTCGTATTGCGGAAAGAGCCCGGGAATAAAAATTCTGAAATATATTGATGCCGTGTAGTAGTCGCGCAGGTGCAGAGCCTCGCCGAGCAGCTTCAGCTTGCCCGTTACGTCCACAAACTCGATATCGAAGCCATTTTGCGCCATTTTCGCAACACGGGTGCGGTTTTCTTCGCGCAGACCCGAGTGAAGCACGTAAATTTTGTATTCATACGAAGGGTCGGCGTTGTCGGCAAGCGAGCGTATCGCCACCGAGAGAAATGGCATATAATTATCGTCGCAGGAAAAAAAAATCGGAACGGTCTTATTTTTTATCATTTTCAAATTCTCCTTTCAAAGCCAGGTACCTGTCAAGCAGGGCGTCGTATTTGTGTGTCAGAGTGGAACGGACGTCCCCAACCTGCCAGGGCTTTATGTTGCGTGTGTAGAAAAACGGAAAGAACGGGTGCCAGATTATGGTCTTCGTGAAATGCTGAATTACCGTGTCCTCATAAAAATGCTTCTGCTCATTGTACTTGCGCGGAAGCAGCTTTTTCTTTTTCACCAGCCGATTCAGCGCCGTCTGGTCGGGCAGAAAGATGCGGCGGCGGTTCAAGCGGTCGATACATCGCTCAAAGAGCCGCGTCTCGCGGATCTTGCGCATATTGAGAAGCATTACGCCCGAATTTACGTAGTGATATCCCATAAAGATCCTGCCGTAATGGTCGAGGGCGGCGGCAAATTCCACCTCCGACACGTCGGTCTCCCAAAGCTCGGTCAGATCTCGGTTTATCACCGTGTCGGCATCGAGATAAAGGAGCTTTTCGGGCAGACCGTCCAGCTTGCATAGCAGAAGACGGATCAGCGCGTAGGGCGTGTAATCGCTGACCGCGTTTGGCGAATCCATCAGATGCTCGCGGTAAAGCTTTCCCACGTCCTTTATATACACGCGGCTGTCGGCATTTGAGCGACGGCACACGCCCTCAAGAAACGCCCGCTGTTCCTCGTCGATGGGTACAAATCGCGCGTCGCGGTCGGTCAAGGTCATAGTCAGTATATAAACGTCGATCGGTACGGAGGTTTTCTCGGTCAGCGACAAAAGAGAGATCAGAATACCGTCGAATATGCCGCGATTGCCGCCGTAAACTATGGCCATTCTCTCACTCATCGCTCTGCACTTCCTCTCTTTTTATATATTTTATCGGCGAATAGCTGCTCTGCTTGGCCCTCGCACACATGGCACCGTATGCCTCGTCGCGCAGCTTTTTCTGCGCCGAGCGGAGACCGAGCTCACCGTCGGGGAAGAAGGGGCCGTCCACGTAGACCGTCACACGGGGCGTCCTGCCGAACCGCTTTTTCGAGTAAGTCACCGTCGACGTAAACACGGGCGCGCCAAGCCTCACGGGATAGGCAAAGGACACGTCGGAAAAATCGCGCACAAAATCGCAATAGGGCCATATGTGTGCCTCGGGATAGACCACCAAGGTCTGCCCACTCTCATAACGCGAGCGCAGAGATGCCAGAAAATTGCGAAGACCCGAGGGCTCGGTTGGCAGAGGCAACGCGCCGCACATAAGCACGAAATTTTTGAAACCGGGGGTGGAAATATTGTCGGCGTGAACCACCACCGAGCAGGCACGACCGAAATCCAAGAGATTCGGAATAAACGCATCCCCCGCCATCAGCGTATGGTTGGCAAAAACGAAATAGCCCTGCTTTCTATAAGGCTTTAGTATCTTGCGGTTCTTGACCTTTAAAGAAAACTTGACCCGACAGTAAACATAAGCCACGGGCTTCATGATCACGCGGTAGGCAAAAAAGCGGCCCAGCCGCCAAAGCGGATTCTTGCGTTCATAATCAAACGAGCCGTCAACTTGGACGGTGTTTTTCGTGATGCCCGAAAATTCGTCCGACCGCTCGTCGGTGTAGTAAACCACTCGCTCTCTTTTGGCCATGTCCTCGCCTCCCTCTATTTTTGCTTGCAATAATTATATCATATACACGTGTAAAAAAACAATACTTTCGAGGTATACACCTTTTTTCGGGGCTCTACCGATCCGAAAGCCCACTCTACAAAGGTGAGAATCAAGGTTTTTCCCTTGAATCTATTGACTTTTTTGAGAGCTTGGTGTATAATTTAAACAGATGTAAGGTATTTGGTGCAAACGGCCGGCCTCAACCCGCAGCCCCTAAAAACCGTCGATTCTCATAAAGTGAGAGCCGCTTTTGAGCTCTCGGAAAGGAGAAATATGAAGGATATAAAGCCCATAATCGCCAAGAATCTGTCCGCCCTGCGCAAGCGCGACGGGCTGACACAGGCCGAGCTTGCCGAAAAGCTCAATTATTCGGATAAGGCCATTTCCCGTTGGGAAAGGGGCGATACCCTGCCCGACATCAACGTGCTCTATCAGATCTGCGAGTTCTACGGCATCGATATGAACACCCTCGTCTCGGACGACGTGGAGGAGATTACCGAGGATCGCGAGATGCAAAAACGCAATAAGATTTACAAGTTCTGCTTGCTTGCCATGATGCTGGCCGTGGTCTGGCTCATCACCACCATTCTTTTTCTGTACAGCGGTAAATGGGTGGTCTTCGTCTGGGCCGTACCCGTCTCCTCTACAGTGCTTATGATAATCTCCCGTAAGCTTATTGTTTCCAATATCGTCACCCTCGTAAACAGCTCGGTGTTTATTTGGGGGCTTTTGACCTCGGCTTTTCTCAGCTTTCTCGTTTACGGCCACATCGTCGTCTGGGCTCTCTTTCTTATCGGTCTGCCGCTGCAGTTTATCGTAACCATGCGCTTCGTCCTGCGGCGCGTGAAGCCGTCTAAAGAATAAAAAAAGGAGCTGAGTCAAAAGCTTTTTAGAAGGCGATTGACTCAGCCTTTTGCTATGTAAATTTGCAAGATCGAGAAAAACAAAAGAAAAAGCCCCGAAACGAGGCAAAAAAGAGTATGACAAAAAGAGGATCGTCGAAATC